>CAMLSD010000173.1 GCA_946482595.1 uncultured Comamonadaceae bacterium | reverse complement strand
CCGTCGCCATGGCTGCGGAAGCGGTGGTTGCCGAACATGAACACGCCGGTGTCGAGCACCGCCTCGGCGGCGGTGCGCGTGCCGGTGTTCAGTGCGGCCAGCGCCATGAAGGGCTTGTAGGTCGACCCGGGTGGATAGGCGCCGCGCAGCGCACGATTGAGCAGCGGCTTGTCGAGCGACTCGTTCAGCAGCTTCCAGTTCTCGACATCGATGCCGTCGACGAACAGATTGGGGTCGAAGGTGGGCTTGCTCACGAAGGCCAGCAGCTCGCCGGTCTTGGGGTCGATCGCCACCAGCGCGCCCCGGCGGCTGCCGTACAGGCGCTCGACCAGGTGCTGCAGCTTGATGTCGATCGACAGGCGCACCGTGTTGCCGGGCGTGGCCGGGCTGGAGCGCAGCCGGCGCACTGCGCGGCCCCCGGCGCTGGTCTCGACCTCCTCGAAGCCGGTCAGGCCATGCAGCTCACGCTCGTAGCTCTGTTCGATGCCGAGCTTGCCGATGTATTCGGTGCCGCGGTAGTTGGCGGCGTCCTCGGCCTCGTCGATGCGCTCCTTCTCGGCCTGGTTGATGCGGCCGATGTAGCCGATCACATGGGCCGCCGTGTCACCGAAGGGGTAGTTGCGGAACAGCCGCGCCTTCACGTCCACGCCGGGGAAGCGGTAGCGCTGCGCCGAAAAGCGGGCCACCTCGTCGTCGCTCAGCCGACTGCGCACCGGCAGCGACTCGAAGCTCTTGGATTCCTCGAGCAGGCGCTTGAAGCGGCGCCGGTCGTAGGCGGTGATCTCGACGATGGTCGACAGCTCGTCGATCGTGGCGTCGAGGTCGTCGATCTTGGAGGGGGTCAGCTCCAGCGTGTAGGCCGAGTAGTTCGTGGCCAGCACCACGCCGTTGCGGTCAAGGATGAGCCCGCGGTTGGGCACCACCGGCACGACCGAGATGCGGTTGTTCTCGGCGCGTGTCGAGAGTTCGTCGTGCCGGTGCACCTGCAGATACACCAGCCGGGCGGCCACCAGCCCGAAACACACCAGCACCATCGCCGCCGCGAACAGCAGCCTCGCGCGAAAGCGCGACAGCTCCAGTTCGAGGTTCTTGAGTTCGGTCATGGTCTCACGGGCCCGCGGCGGCAGCGGGGCTCACAGCGGACGATTCTCGTCGCGGTCGGGCGGGCGGCGCTGCGGCGCAAGCAGCACCCAGGTGGCCAGCGGCCACAACAAGGATTCGAACACGGGCGCGAGCAGCAGTTCCCAACCAGGGAAGGTGTCCCCGGCAAGAAGTCGCACGATCACCGACACCGCCTGCGCGGCCATGAACAGCGGCAGGATCTGCACCGCCTGGGAGGCCAGCGTGAACCACAGCAGGCGCCGATGGATGGTGATCGCAAAGTAGCTCAGCAGGGTGTAGGCCAGCGCATGCTGTCCCAGCAGTGCACCGTCGTGCACGTCCATCAGCAGGCCGAAGGTGAAGGCGATGCCCACACCGACCTTGCGCGGCTGGTGCACGTTCCAGAACACCAGCGTCAGCGCCAGCAGATCGGGCATGGCCGTGGTGCGGCCCAGCGGCAGCAGGTTCAGGCCCAGCGCCATCAGCAGCGAGAACCACACGAACACCGGGTTGACCGGCAGCAGCAGCTGGTCGGAACTGCGGGGCATCATGGCCGGGCTCCCGGCTTGCGGCGCGCTGGCGGCGTCGACGTCTCTGGCGGTGGCGGGGGCGGCAGTTGCTCGCCCACGGGCTGCACCACCAGCACGTGATGGGCATTGGCCAGCATGGCCACCGGGCTGAGCAGGATCTTGGCGAACGAGGTGTCGGCCCGCGGGTCGACCCGGGTCACCCGGGCCACGGCCAGGCCGGCCGGGTAGACGCCGTCCACGCCGGAGGTGGTCAGCTCGTCGCCTTCGCGCACGTCGGCATTGGTGGCCATGTAGCGCAGCTCCATGCCGCCGGTGGTCGGGTCGCCGTAGGCCACACCGCGCACCTGGGTGCGGGTGTTGAACACCGGGATGATCGCGTCCTTGTCGATCAGCAGGGTCACCTCGGAGGTGAGCGGGTACACGCGTGTCACCTGGCCGAGCACGCCGGTCTCGTCGATCACCGGCGAGCCGGCAGTCACGCCCTGGGTGGCGCCCTTGTCGATGATGATCTTGCGGGTGTAGGGGTCGGGCGCGTCATACAGCACCTCGGCGGCGCGAGTCTCGGCGGCCAGGGCGGGGCGCAGGCTCAGCAGGGCTCGCAGCCGCGCGTTTTCGGCCTCCAGCAGCTCGATGCGGCCCAGGCGGGCCGCCTGCTCGACCAGCTTGCGCTCGGCGACCTTCTCGCGCTCGATCGCGTCGGACAGCCCGCGCATGTACTCACCCCCGCCGCGCACCATCTCGACGGGCACCAGCAGGGCGCGTTGCACCGGGTGCAGCACCGTGGCCACGAGTGCACGCAGGGGTTCGGTGATGCGCAGCCGGGTGTCGGCCACCATCAGGAAGATCGCCAGCGCCGAGAAGATCGTGAGCTGGGCGACCGCCGACAGCCCCTGCTTGAACATGGGTGGCGGGTTGCGGTCCAGGGTGCCGAGCGGCATGGTGCGTCGAGGCTCAGGGGGTCACGCCGTGCGGGCGGGCGTCGGATACGGCAAAGCCGGCCACCTGCTGCTCACGGGGCGGGCCGGCTGGGGGCATGGAAGCGTTTACTCCGAGGTGAAGATCGTGCCCAGGCGTTCCATGCGTTCCAGTGCCATGCCGCAGCCGCGCACCACACAGGTCAGCGGCTCTTCGGCCACCAGCACCGGCAGGCCGGTTTCTTCGGCCAGCAGGCGGTCCAGGTCGCGCAGCAGGGCGCCACCGCCGGTCAGCATCATGCCGCGCTCGGCGATGTCGGCGCCCAGCTCGGGGGGCGTCTGCTCCAGGGCGTTCTTCACGCTGGAGACGATGTTGTTCAGCGGGTCGGTCAGGGCTTCCAGCACCTCGTTGCTCGAGATGGTGAAGCTGCGCGGCACCCCTTCGCTGAGGTTGCGGCCCTTCACTTCCATTTCCTTGACTTCGGAGCCGGGGAAGGCCGAGCCGATTTCCTTCTTGATGGCCTCGGCGGTCTGTTCGCCGATCAGCATGCCGTAGTTGCGACGGATGTAGTTGATGATGGCGTCGTCGAACTTGTCGCCGCCCACCCGCACGCTGCCCTTGTAGACCATGCCGCCCAGCGAGATCACGCCGACCTCGGTGGTGCCGCCGCCGATGTCGACGACCATCGAGCCGGAGGCCTCGCTGACCGGCAGGCCGGCACCCAGGGCGGCGGCCATGGGTTCCTCGATCAGGTAGACGGAGCTGGCGCCGGCGGCCTCGGCCGCGTCCTTGATGGCACGGCGCTCGACCTGGGTGGAGCCGCAGGGCACGCAGATGATGATGCGCGGGCTCGGCGTGAGCAGGCTGCGCGGGTGCACCATCTTGATGAACTGCTTGATCATCTGTTCGGTGACGATGAAGTCGGCGATCACGCCGTCCTTCATGGGCCGGATGGCCTCGATGTTGCCGGGGACCTTGCCGAGCATGGCCTTGGCCTCGGCACCGACGGCCTGGATGACCTTCTTGCCGTTGGGACCGCCTTCGTGGCGAATGGCCACCACCGACGGCTCGTCGAGCACGATGCCCTTGCCGCGCACGTAGATGAGGGTGTTGGCTGTGCCGAGGTCGATGGCGAGGTCCGTCGAGAAATAGCGACGAATGGATTCGAACATGTTGCGTTTGTCAGGCCCGTGCGGACTGTGAGCAACTGGCTCGTGCAGCCGTCCGGGCGGCAGGAATCTTGGGGTTACCGAGTGGCCCAGAGGCGTGCCACTTGGGCCTCTTTGCCGGCTAATTACACGATTTACAAGCTTTTCAGCACGAAACCGGCACGGATCGCTGGATGACCGGGGGGTGCGGGCCCCACGGAGCAGCGGCGATCAGGCCGGCTGTGGATAACGGGCGATAATACCCCATCGAACCCGCAAGAATGTGGGCACGAACCCCCAACTGATTACTATTTCCATGGCTCTGACCCCACAAGACGTGAGCCGCATCGCGCTGCTCGCGCGACTCGAACTGACCGAGTCCGAACAGGCCGCGATGCTCACGCAGCTCAACGGCTTCTTCGACATCGTCGAACAGATGCGCGCGGTGGACACCACCGGCATCGAGCCGCTCTACACCCCGCTGTCGGCCGTGCAGGACGTGGCCCTGCGCCTGCGCGAGGACCGTGTCACCGAGACCGACCAGCGCGAGGCCAACCAGCGCAGCGCCCCGGCGGTCGAGGACGGCCTGTTCCTCGTTCCCAAGGTCATCGAGTGAGGGGCCCGGGCATGGATCTGCACCGCATGACGGTGGCCGAACTCGGCCGCCAGCTCGACGCACGCACCGTCTCCAGCGTCGAACTCGCCACACACCTGCTTGCACGGGTTGCCAGCCACCAACAATTGGGGGCCTTCCTGTGCACCGACGAGTCCGTCGCGCTGGCCCAGGCGCGCGAGGCCGATGCCCGCCGCGCACGCGGCGAGACCGGTGCGCTGCTCGGTGTGCCGCTGGCGCACAAGGACATCTTCGTCACCACCGATTTCCCGAGCACCGCGGCCTCGAAGATGCTGGCGGGCTACCGCAGCCCCTTCGACGCCACCGTCGTGCGTCTGCTGCGCGAGGCCGGCACGGTGAGCCTGGGCAAGCTCAATTGCGACGAATTCGCGATGGGTGGCGCCAACGAGAACTCGGCCTTCGGCTCGGCGCGCAACCCCTGGGACACCCAGCGCATCACCGGCGGATCGTCGGGCGGTTCGGCCGCCGCGGTGGCGGCGCGTCTGGTGCCGGCGGCCACCGGCACCGACACCGGCGGGTCGGTGCGCCAGCCGGCCGCGCTGTGTGGTGTCACCGGCATCAAGCCCACCTATGGCCGTTGTTCGCGCCACGGCATGATCGCCTTTGCGTCCAGCCTGGACCAGGCCGGCCCGATCGCGCAGACGGCCGAGGACTGCGCGCTGCTGCTGTCGGCCATGAGCGGCTTCGACGAACGCGACGCCACCTCAGCCGAACGGCCGGTCGAGGACTACGCCGCGGCCATCCGCACCCCCCGCGAGGGCGCGACGGCGGCGCAGCCGCTCAAGGGCCTGCGCATCGGCCTGCCGCGCGAGTTTTTCGGCGACGGCGTGGCGCCCGGTGTGCTGGCCGCCGTGCGGTCTGCGCTGGCCGAATACGAGAAGCTTGGCGCCACGCTGGTCGACGTCTCGCTGCCGCGCACCGAGCTGTCGATCCCGGTCTACTACATCATTGCCCCGGCCGAAGCCAGCTCCAACCTCAGCCGTTTCGACGGCGTGAAGTTCGGCCACCGCGCCGCGCAGTACACCGACCTGCTCGACATGTACCGCAAGACGCGCGCCGAGGGGTTCGGGCCCGAGGTCAAGCGCCGCATCATGATCGGCACCTATGTGCTGAGCCATGGCTACTACGACGCCTACTACCTGCAGGCCCAGAAACTGCGGCGCATGATCGCCGACGACTTCCAGGCTGCCTTCAGCCAGTGCGACCTGATCGCCGGCCCGGTGGCGCCCACGGTGGCGCGCGAGATCGGCAGCCAGGGCGACCCGGTGCAGGAATACCTGGCCGACATCTTCACGCTGCCCGGCAGCCTGGCCGGCCTGCCCGGCATGAGCGTGCCAGCCGGCACCGGGGAACACGGCATGCCGGTGGGCCTGCAGTTGATCGGCAACTACTGGCGCGAAGGTGAACTGCTGCATGCGGCTCACGCCTTCCAGCAGGCGACCGACTTCCACCAGCGCGCGCCGGCGGGGGTCTGAGGTGGTTGTGGCGCCCCCTCTCCCCAGCCCTCTCCCCCGTGTCCGGGGGCGAGGGAGCAAGCCCCTTGCCGCATGTTCCCTTCGCCCGCCCGCGGGTGAGCGTCCTGCCGCATGCTCCCCTCGCCCGCTTGCGGGAGAGGGGCTGGGGGAGAGGGCGCGCCGGCGGGGGCCTGAGGTGGGTGTGGCGCCCCCTCTCCCCCGTGTCCGGGGGCGAGGGATCAAGCCCCTTGCCGCAGGCTCCCTTCGCCCGCCTGTGGGTGAGCGTCCTGCCGCATGCTCCCCTCGCCCGCTTGCGGGAGAGGGGCTGGGGGAGAGGGCCGCTGCGCCTCGCCCTGCACGCGTCCTTGCAAAGACGGCGGCCCTGACCGCCACGGAACACTGAAATGAGCACTCCAGCCCTCAAGAGCAAACTGGTGCGGGGTTACGAGGTGGTGATCGGCCTCGAGACCCATGCCCAGCTCTCCACCCAGTCGAAGATCTTCTCCGGCGCCAGCACGGCCTTTGGTGCGGCGCCCAACACCCAGGCCTGCGCCGTGGACCTGGCCTTGCCCGGCACGCTGCCGGTGATGAACCGCGCGGCCGTCGAGCGGGCGATCCGCTTTGGCCTGGCGGTGCAGGCCCGCGTGGCCCCGCTGTCGATCTTTGCGCGCAAGAACTACTTCTACCCCGACCTGCCCAAGGGCTACCAGATCAGCCAGT
>CAMLSD010000172.1 GCA_946482595.1 uncultured Comamonadaceae bacterium | reverse complement strand
CCGAGCGGGAAGGGGGCAAACTCGGTCCACGGCTTGGCTTGCAAGCCAAGCCGGCTCCAGCGGGGCAAGGCCACGCAGGTGGCCTTGCCTTGTCCGCTTCCGCCCTGCGGGCTCAGACAAGCCCCCTTCTTGATCCGCCCGGCCCTGCGCTGCTCAGCGACCCCAAGGGGGCCCCGAACACGGAAAGCACGAACAGAAGGACGAGCCCGGTCTCCGACGAGACCGGTCAGGCCGCAGTGGTGCAGGCTCACTCTCCCGCTTGCGGGAGAGATCCATGCAGCGCCAGTGTTGCCGTCTTGAGCCCAGGAACTGCGTGCACAAGTGTGCGGTGTGGCTGCGTTCTGGGCGCTATGGCGCGCGACCGATATCAAACCAACTATTTATTGGGGTTCCCGGGTAGGGCGTGTCGCCGTGAGGTAGGCGGGTCGAGTCTGCTGCGATGACATGGCGCAGAGGGCCGGCGGTTCCCGGATCACACCGAGGTGCCAGGCACACGAAGCCATCCTGTCCAGGTATCAGGGACGCCGCTCGTGAAAGTCATGGTGATGCGTGATGTATGATGCGGGTCATCAGGAGCACATCATGCGCACCACTCTTGCCATTGACGATGACGTCCTCGCCGCCGCCAAGCACCTGGCTGAACGCGATCACAAGAGCGTCGGGGAGGTCATCTCCATGCTGGCCAGGCAAGGCTTGGCCCGTGGAACTCGAGCAACTCGTGGCGAACGAAACGGTGTCCCGCTGCTGCAGAGTCGTCGCGGCGCGGCTCCGGTGACCCCGGAACTGGTCAATCAATTGCGCGACGAGTTGCCGTGACCGTCTACCTGCTGGACGTCAACGTCCTGATCGCGCTTGTCGACCCAGCGCACATTCAGCACGACCCAGCCCACGACTGGTTCGCGCGCGTCGGTCACAAGGGCTTTGCCACCTGTCCACTCACCGAGAACGGCCTCATCCGAATCATTGGGCATCCAAAGTACCCGAACTCTCCTGGACCTCCACGCGTTGTTCTTCAGTCCTTGGTCACGATCCGCGGGCTGCCCGGACACACGTTCTGGCCCGACGATCTCAGCGTTGCGGATGCCGAGTTCTTTGCCCCAGAACTCCTGTCCAGCCACACGCGCGTCACAGACAGCTACTTGCTCGCTCTCGCCCACGCCAATGGTGGCCGCCTGGCAACGATGGATCAGAGGTTGGCTACCGATGTTGTGCCCGGCGGGAGGAAGGCGCTGGCGCTCATTCAAACGAAGTGATGCCGGCCCCGCGGCGTGCGCGGCGTCGTTCCCGGCATGCCTGCATTCAATGCGGTACGGCGTTACGATGCTGGCGCAAATGCCTGTGCCCGAGACTACAGCATGACCGTCCCAACTTATGACAAGTTCATAGAGCCTGTACTGCGATTTCTGGCCTCAAGGCCTGGAGAAGTGCGAGCTGCGGATGCGCATGAAGCCGCCGCTTCTGCTCTTGGCATCACTGTTGAGGACAAGCAGGAGCTTCTGCCAAGCGCCACCCAGCCGGTTTACAAGAACCGCGCCGGTTGGGCGCATGACAGGCTGAAGCGAGCAGGACTCTCGCGCAGTCCCCGCCGTGGATACTGGCAACTTACCGAAGACGGCCGCACGTTTGTTGCTCAGCATGGCGCTCCACTGAGCGCAAAGGAGGTGGAGGAGCTTGCAGTTGGATACATGGACGTCCGCCTTCGCCCACCACCGACTGCTGGGGCACTCGCCGCGGTCGCCGTCGCGCAACCCCTCGCACCGGTCGCGGCAGTGACCAGCCCAGATGAGCGTTTGGGCGAGGCGTTGTCAGAACTGCGTCTGTCTGTCGCTGCCGAACTGCTCGAAACCCTCGGCACTGTGTCGCCCAGCTTCTTCGAGTCAATCGTGCTTGATCTGCTTCACCGAATGGGCTACGGCGCCAGCAGATC
Source organism: uncultured Comamonadaceae bacterium (assembly GCA_946482595.1). The sequence continues at coordinate 4,744 of CAMLSD010000172.1, read as the reverse complement.
CGATCTACAGAGAGTCGGTGGCAGTGGCGACGGCGGCATCGATGGAGTCATTTCGCTCGACAAGCTGGGGCTGGAAAAGGTCTACGTGCAGGCCAAGCGCTGGCAAAGCGCTGTTGGTCGACCCGAGATTCAAGCCTTTTACGGCGCGCTCGCCGGCCAGCGCGCCAAGAAGGGGGTGTTCATCACGACCTCGACCTATACACCGCATGCGATTGAGTTTGTCCGCTCGGTGGAAGGTATCGTTCTCGTTGACGGCCCGCGCCTTGCAGAACTCATGATCGACCACGAAGTTGGCGTCTCTTCGCGAACGATCAAGGTTCCAAAGCTCGACAGCGACTACTTCGACGAAGAGTCGGCCTGACCTTCCCATGTGGTCAAGAGGCTGCTCTGAATCTCCATTCAAGAGCTGGCAGTCTGGAGTTCATGGTCCTGCCACTTCACTGGCGCGAACCGGTGAAACAAGGTCCCACCAGCAACGCCATCTCGATGCAGGTGTCTCACCACACCCCGTCAATCTGAGCCATCCACCCGCGCAGGCCGCTCCACAATCCAGGGACACCTGGAGCCGCCATGACCCGCGACCTGTCCCTTCCCGCCAGCCTTGACGAGCAGCTCGTACGCTGGCGGCACCATCTGCACCGCTTTCCCGAGACCGGATTCAACGAGCACCGCACTGCCGACTACCTGGCCCAGGTGCTGCAGCTGATGGGCCTGGACGTGCAGCGCGGCATCGGCGGCACCGGCATCGTGGCCACGCTGCGTTCGGGGGAGGGTGGGCCGAGCATCGGACTGCGGGCCGACATGGATGCCCTGGCCATCACCGAGGTGGCTGACGGGCGCAGCCATGCCTCCACCGTGCCCGGCTGCATGCATGCCTGCGGCCATGACGGGCACATGGCGATGCTGCTGGGGGCGGCCGAGCTGCTGCGCCGCGAGCGCGACTGGCGTGGCACGGTGCGCTTCATCTTCCAGCCGGCCGAGGAGCACGGCCGCGGGGCGGCCGCGATGATGGCCGACGGGCTGTTCGAGCGCTTTCCGGTCGACGAGATCTACGGCGCGCACAACCTGCCGGGGCTGCCGGCCGGCCACATCGCCACCCGGGTGGGCGGCATCATGGCCAGTGAAGACAACTTCGTGATCCGCATCACCGGGCGCGGCGGCCATGCGGCGCGGCCGCACATGGCGGTGGACCCGCTGGTGGTGGGCGCCGAGATCGTGCTGGCGCTGCAGACCATCGTGGCGCGTTCGATCGACCCGAGCGACAGCGCGGTGGTCTCGTGCACCGAGTTCACGACCGACGGCATCCGCAACGCCTTGCCCACCCATGTGACGATCCGCGGCGACACGCGCAGCTACACGCCCGAGGTGCAGGCCCTGCTGGAGCGGCGCATGCGGACGCTGTGCGACGGCATCAGCCGTGCCCATGGGGCGCAGTGCGAGGTCGAGTACACGCATGAGTTCGCCCCCACGGTGAACTGGCCGCAGTGTGTGCCGGTGGCCGTGGCCGCCGCCACCGCGGTGGTGGGCGCCGCGCAGGTGGACGACCAGGTTGCGCCGCTGATGATCTCCGAGGACTTCGGGGCCTTTCTGCGGGTGGTGCCGGGGGCCTTCGTGTTCATCGGCAACGGTGTGGGCGATGCCCCGGGCGGCGTGCCGCTGCACAACGCCCGCTACGACTTCAACGATGCCGTGCTGCCGGTGGGCGCACGCTACTTCGCCACGCTGGCCCGCCAGCGGCTGGCCGTCTGAGATTTGCGATGTTCCTTGCCAACCCCTACGCACGCCGTGAGCCCTACCCGGCGTCGCTGCACGCGATCCTGAACCTGCAACGCGCCCGCGAGGCGCGCGAGGCCCTGTCCCAGTGGGACGGCCTCACGCCGGGCCCGACACCGTTGCGCAGCCTGCCGCAGCTGGCCCGCCGCCTGGGTGTGGCGCAACTGCAGCTCAAGGACGAATCGACCCGCTCCAGCCTGGGCAGCTTCAAGGCCCTGGGTGCGCCCCTGGCGCTGCTGCAGCTGGTGTTGCGCCAGTGGCCGCAGCGCCGCTACGACCCGGGCGAGCTGATGCGCGGGCAGCATGCGCAGGCGCTGGGCGAGCTGGTGGTGGTGAGTGCCACCGACGGCAACCACGGCCGCGCGCTGGCCGCAGCCGCCCGCTCGCTGGGCTGCCGCTGCGTGATCGTGCTGCATGCCCAGGTGAGCCCCGAACGCGAGGCGCCGATCGCCGCCCTGGGCGCGCAGATCGTGCGCATCGCCGGCAACTACGACGACTCGGTGGTCGAGGCCGCCCGCCTGGCCCGTGAGCATGGCTGGCAGGTGGTGTCCGACACCTCGTACGACGGGTATGAGGCCATCCCGCGCGACGTGATGCAGGGGTACGCGGTGATCGTCGACGAACTGCTCGATGCCACGGGCGACTCGGCGGCCTGCCCCTGGACCCATGTGGTGCTGCAAGGCGGCGTGGGCGGCCTGGCCGCCGGCGTGGTGAGTGCCCTGTGGGAGCGCTACGGTGCGCAACGCCCCGCGGTGCTGGTGGTCGAGCCCGAACAGGCCGACTGCCTGCTGCAAAGCGCACGCGTCGGCGCACCGGCCCGGGCCCTGGGCAGTGTCGACTCCGTGATGGCCGGCCTGGCCTGCGGCGAGACCTCACCGCTGGCCTGGCGCTTCCTGCAGCCCGCGGTCGATGCCTTCATGACGGTCACCGACACCGAGGCCGTGCAGGCCATGCGGCTGCTGGCCGGCGGTGAGGACGGCGACGTGCCCGTGCTGGCCGGCGAATCGGGCGTGGCCGGGGTGGCGGGTCTGCTCGCACTGACGCATGACACCGCACAGCGTGCCGCACTGGGCCTGGACCCGCACGCCCGGGTGCTGGTGATCAACACCGAAGGCGCCACCGCGCCCAGTGTGTATGAAAGCCTGGTCGGCCAGACGCCGCAGGCGGTGCGGTCGGCCCAGGCCCGCTGGCTGGCCCGGCACGCGCCCGACCTCGACGCGGCGGCGCTGCTCGATCGCCTGGCCTGCCATGCCCGCATCGGCGCGACCGAGGCGGGCGGTGTGTGCCGCATCGCACTGACCGATGCCGACCGCCGCGGCCGCGACCAGCTGGTCGCCTGGATGCGCGCGCTGGGCCTGGACGTGCAGGTCGACGGCATCGGCAACATCTTCGGCATCCGGGCCGGCCGCGAGGCGCTGCCGCCGGTGATGACCGGCTCGCACATCGACACCGTGGCCACCGGCGGCCGCTACGACGGCATCTACGGGGTGATGGCCGGGCTGGAAGTGGTGCGCTGGCTGAACGAACGCCAGATCGTCACGCGCCGCCCGCTGGTGGTGGCCGCCTTCACCAACGAGGAGGGTGTGCGTTACATGCCCGACATGATGGGTTCGCTGGTGCATGCCGGCGGCCTGCCGCTGCAGCAGGCGCTCGACAGCGTGGGCACCGACGGCACCCGGCTGGGCGACGAGCTCGTGCGCATCGGCTATGCGGGCGACCTGCCCTGCGGCAGCCTGCGTCCGCATGCGTTTGTCGAACTGCACATCGAGCAGGGCCCGGTGCTGGAAGCCGAGGGGGTCACCATCGGTGCGGTGCAGGACCTGCAGGGCATCTCGTGGCAGGAGCTGGTGATCACCGGCCAGTCCAACCATGCCGGCACCACACCGATGCACCTGCGTCGTGATGCCGGGCTGGCTGCGGCACGCATCGCCGTGTTCGTGCGCGAGCTGGCCGACCGCCTGGGGGGCGCCCAGGTGGCCACGGTGGGCGCGCTGACCCTGCACCCGAACCTGATCAACGTGATTGCCTCGCGCGCCACGCTCACGGTGGACCTGCGCAACACCGACGAGGCGGTGCTGCTGCAGGCCGAGGCGGCGCTGGACGCCTTCGTGCAGACGGTTGCCGCCGAAGAAGGCGTGCAGGTCGCCACGCGGCGCCTGGCCCGCTTCGAGCCGGTGCGCTTCGACGCCGGGCTGGTCGAGCGCATCGAGGCCGCCGCGCAGCAGCGCGGACTGAGCCACCGGCGCATGACCTCGGGGGCCGGCCACGATGCGCAGATGATGGCGCGCATCGCCCCGGCGGCGATGATCTTCGTGCCCAGCGTGGGCGGCATCAGCCACAACCCGCGCGAACACACCGCACGCGCCGACCTGTACCATGGGGCCAACGTGCTGCTGGACGTGCTGCGCGGTCTGGCCGACGAGGCGTCCTGATCCACGGCGTGGCCGCCGGCCGGAAGGAGGCCTTTGAGGACCCTGTTCGCACCACCGCGTCGCCTGGCGTTCGCGCTGTGGCTGACCGGGCTGCTGGTCAGCGGCCTGGCGGCCTGGTCCGTGCAGCTTGCCAACAGCCGCCTGCTGGCCCAGCGCTTCGAGCAGCTCAGCGAGCAGGTCGCCCGGCTGGTCGATGAGCGCTTCGGCCTGTACGAGTCCGGCCTGCGGGGCGCGCGCGGTGCGGTGGTGGCCGCCGGCGGCGACGCGGTCACGCGAGCGCAGTTCGAGGCCTACATCGCGACCCGCGACCTGGAGCGGGAGTACCCCGGCGCGCGCGGCTTCGGCTTCATTCGGCGGGTGGCCCCCGCCGACGAGGGCCGGTTCGTGGCCCAGGCCCGGGCCGAAGGGCCGGCCGACTTCCGCATTCGCGAACTGGCGCCCCACGCGAGCGAGCGGTTTGTCATCCAGTACATCTATCCCCAGGCCGGCAACCAGGGCGCCACCGGTCTGGACATCGCCTCCGAGGCCAACCGGCGCGA
>CAMLSD010000171.1 GCA_946482595.1 uncultured Comamonadaceae bacterium | reverse complement strand
GTCGTGCTCAACGAGAAGCTGCTGGAAGTGCTGGGTGACGACATCACCCAGGAAGAAGCCTTTGCCGAGGCCAATGACGTGCTGAAGAACGCCGTGGGCGGCATCAGCGACATCATCCACATCCCCGGTCTCGTCAACGTCGACTTCGAAGACGTCAAGACCGTGATGAGCGAACCCGGCAAGGCCATGATGGGCACGGCCACGGCCGCCGGCCCGGACCGTGCCACCAAGGCAGCGGACGCTGCCGTGGCCTGCCCGCTGCTCGAAGGCATCGACCTGTCCGGCGCACGCGGCGTGCTGGTGCTGATCGCCGCCAGCAAGAGCACGTTCAAGCTGTCGGAATCGCGCAATGCGATGAACACCATCCGCCGCTATGCGGCCGACGACGCGCACGTGATCTACGGCACGGCCTACGACGAAACCCTGGGCGACCAGCTGCGCGTGACGGTGATCGCCACCGGCCTGTCGCCGCAGGCGCGCAAGCAGCAGGCACCGATCAGCGTCGTGCACTCGCAACCCGTCCAGGCGCTGCGCACCGGCACCGACAACATCCCGGTGCTGAACCAGGCCGTGGCCACGCCGCACCCGGGTGCCGGTCACGACTACAGCGGGCTGAACACGCCGTCGGTGTGGCGCTCGGGTCGGACCCAGGCCGCTGCCAAGGTCGATGCCCTGGCCAGCAACGGCATGGACGAGATCGAGATCCCGGCCTTCCTGCGCAAGCAGGCCGACTGATCGGTCCGTGCTCTTGCGTTGCGCACGCCTCTCGCAGGCGACACCCGCGGAACGGCGCAGCCGGCACCGCGGTGTCCGCCGGCCTGTGGCCGGCGGTGCGCCACGCCGGGGTCACCCTTGCGCGCGTCATGCTTCGCATGCCTCACTAGAATGACCGGATGCTCCAGCAACGCACCCTCAAGTCGCTGACCCGCGCGGTCGGTGTCGGCCTGCACAGCGGCCAGCGTGTCGAACTCACGCTGCGCCCTGCTGCGCCTGACACCGGCATCGTGTTCCGGCGTGTCGACCTGCCTGTGCCGGTCGACATTCCGGTGGCGGCCGCCTCCGTGTCCGACACGCGTCTTGCCTCCACGCTGTCGGCGGGCGGAGACCCGGGCGCACCGAGCGTGCACACGGTGGAGCACCTGATGTCGGCCTGCGCCGGCCTGGGCATCGACAACCTGTATGTCGACATCACGGCCGAGGAAGTCCCGATCCTGGACGGCTCTGCAGCCTCCTTCGTCTATCTCCTGCAGAGCGCCGGGATCGAACTCCAGCGCGCGCCCAAGCGCTTCCTGCGCATCGTCAAGCCAGTCGAGGTGCGTGAGGGTGAGGGCCGCAGCCTGAAATGGGCGCGGCTCGACCCCTTCCATGGTTACAAACTGTCGTTCGAGATCGATTTCGACCACCCGGCCGTCGACCAGACCGGCCAGGTGGTCGAGTTCGACTTCGCGTCCGGCCGCTACAGCCGCGACATCGCCCGCGCCCGCACCTTCGGCTTCACGAAGGACGTCGAGATGATGCGTTCCCGCGGCCTGGGGCTGGGCGGCAGCATGGACAACGCGATCGTCATCGACGACTACCGCGTGCTCAATGCCGACGGCCTGCGCTACGACGACGAATTCGTGAAACACAAGATCCTCGACGCCATCGGGGACCTGTACATCGTGGGCAAGCCCTTGCTGGCCGCCTACAGCGCCTTCAAGTCCGGCCACGCACTCAACAACAAGCTGCTGCGTGCGGTGCTGGCCGATGCCTCTGCCTACGACATCGTCAGCTTCGATGACGAGTCCAAGGCGCCGGCCGGTTTTGCCCAGCCGGTTGCCGCCTGGTAGCGGTGGCGGCATGCTGATCTTCCGCTGGCTCCTGCTGCTGCTGCTGTTCGGCGCGCTGATCTGCTTCGGGCTTTACATCGGCACCGGCCACAAGGGCTGGTTGCGCTGGGGCGTCACCATCGTCAAGTGGACCGTGATCGCGGCCCTGGGCTTTTTTGGTGTCCTGGTGCTCGAGCGCATGGCCATCGCGCTCTGAGCGACTGAGCCCTCTCCTCCGACCGCGCGCGCGGCTGTTTCAGCGAGGGGCCTTCACCAATTGTTCCGTGGCGGCCACCGTGGCGGCCACCGCATTCGGGGCCAGTGTCAGACCCACGTGATTCACGCCTGGCACGAGGTCCACCGCCACCTCCCGTCCGGCATCACGGAACACCTGCGCAAACCGGTCGGCAAAAAAGGCCTCATCGGCCTCGCCGGCAATCACCCGCATCGGCTGGCGCGCCGCGCGAATGTCGGCGGCAAAGTCGAAGCGCGGTCGGAAGTTCATCGCCAGGGCATAGCTGTACTGCGGCGTGAGCATGGGCCGGGCTTCCTCGACCAGTGCAAAACGCGTCACCGGCAGGTCGTCGAATGCATGCACGCCAAAGCGGCTCAGCAGCGACACCGCAATGAATCGCGGGATGCCCACACTGACCCAGCCGCCGCTGTCGGGGCGGTAGGTGCTGGCATCCTGGCTGATGAAGGGCGACATCAGCAGATAGCCGTCGAACAGCTCTTGCGTGGGCCCGCCGGCCATGCGCAGCGCAAAGCCACCGCCAGCCGAAAACCCGGCCAGCACCACCGGCCGGGCGGGCCGGGCCTGCTGCATGAAGTCCTGTAGGTCGTCATCGAGCTGGCCCACATGCGCAATGTGGCCCCGGCTGCCGGTGTCGCCGTGTCCGCGCATGTCCAGGGCATAGGCGTGGAAGCCCGCTGCGGCATAGGCCTTGGCCAGCACGTGCATGCTGCTGCCGCGGGCTGACGAACCATGCACCAGCACCACGCTGCCCTTCACCGGCACCCCCTCGGCCGGGCGGTAGTGGCGGTGCACCAGGGCCACGCCGTCGCGGGCGCGCACATCGCGGTTGGCCGCCGGCAGGTCCGAAAAGTCGACGCCACGGAATGGGTTGTTGATGCTGGGCATCGGCGGCGGGTCACCCGGCCCTCCGAATGCGATTGCCCCGCCCAGGGCAGCGATCAGCAGCAGGTCGACCAACACGAAAGCGAACAGGAGACGTTTCATCAGGCACTCGGGTGGATGGCAATCGGGGTGGGCTTGCTCAGGCCAGGTCCAGCGACGTGCGCAGCTGCTCGACACTCACCGCCAGTGGCAACAGGCACAGCCCGGCCACACGCCAGGCACGCGAGCGCAGGCACCATGACAGGCACAGCGCAGGCAGGCCCCGCACGACATGCCCAGGCCCGGTCAGGGTCAGGCGACGCTCGGACAGGTCCAGGGCAAAAGCCGTGGTGGGCCCGATCAGCCGCCGAAGCCATCGCCGCGGCAGCGGTGCTGCCGGCGCCCTGACGTGCCAGGCCGACGCGTCGCGGCTGTGTGCGGTCCGCCGCGCGAGCCGCAGCGCGGCACCCAGGCTCAGGGGCACGGGGGCTGCCGGGCGCGGGTGCGTGGCCGCCGCCACGGCGCCGGCCACCGCGCTGCAGGCGTGCAGCTCGGCGCGCTCGGGCAGGTCCTGGGGCAGCCGCAGGCCCCACACCAGGCCGGCCTTGCGCAGCACCATCAGGGCCCACCAGCCCGGATCCCACTCGCCGGCATACAGGCCCAGGCGGGCCGAGCCAGGAAAGGCATGGTGGTTGTTGTGCCAGCACTCACCCATCGTCAGCAGCGACGTGAACGGGATGTTGCGGCCCTGCACCGCAGCGCCGTCCACGCGGTGATGCATGCCGCCGTGGTTGTGCGCAAAGTAGCCGATCAGCCAGTGGCCGAACACACCGGCCGTGACCCGGGCGCACACGCCCCAGAACACAAAACCCCAGCCGCCCAGCGCATACAGTGCCAGCGCCGGCGGCAGTTGCTGCAGCATCCAGGTGCGCTCGAGGAACTGGTAGAAGCGGTCGTTGGCCAGGCGCGGCTCGATGCGCAGGGCCGGCGGCGCGTCCAGCACAAGATCGCAGTGCAGTTGCCACCAGGCGTCGAGCCAGAACGACTGGCCGTGACGCAGGAAGTCGTGGCAGTCGCTCAGTCGTTGGGCATAGTCGCGCAGCTCATGCTGGCGCAGCAGCCCGAGCGGCCCGGCCAGCCCCACCTGGACACCGAAGTACACGAACAGGTACTCCAGCCAGCGGGGGCACTGGTAGCTGTCATGGATCAGCTTGCGGTGGCTTCCCAGTGAATGGCCCAGCAGCAGCACCGTGCCAGTGACCGCCAGGAACACGCCGACGGCGGCCCAGCTGAAGTACAGGCTGCCCCCCACGAGCGCACCGAGTGCCATCGCGGTGAACCACAGCGACTTGACCGGTGCCCAGCGTACCCGGCCGTGATGCACGTTGCTGGACGCGTCGGTTCGCACACGGTGGTGCTGCAATGCCTGCCGCAGTGGCTGCATGAAACCTCCCTGGAGTTGTGGGGCCTGCCCGTGCGCCGGATCGTGCCGTGCCGGGCTTGCTCTGGATCAATGCCTGCCGGTATACGCGAGTTCCGCACTGCAGGTCAATGCCCGGTGACGCCCCTGCGCAGTCCCGTTGCCCTGGCGGTCGCAGCGGCTGGTCAGTAGGTGCGGCCGCCCTTGAACTGGGCATGGGTGCGGCGGGTCAGTGGCGCCGAGCGGGCCATCGCCGCGAACGAGCTGCTGGCGTGGGCGTGGCAGATCGCCAGCCCCAGGGCATCGGCGGCGTCCTTGCTGGGCTCGGCGGGCAGCTCGAGCAGCCGGGCGACCATGGCCTGGATCTGCTCCTTGCGCGCGTGACCATGGCCGGTGATGGCCTTTTTCATCTGCAAGGCGGTGTATTCGCTGACGGGCAGGTCGCGGCTCACCAGGCCGGCCAGGGCCGCGCCACGAGCCTGGCCGAGCAGCAGCGTGGACTGCGGGTTGACGTTGACGAACACGATCTCGACCGAGGCGCAGCTCGGTTCGTAGCGACGGATCACCTCCTGGATGCCGTCGAAGATGATCTTCAGCCGCGCAGGCAGATCGCCCTGCGCGGCGTCGCGCGTCTTGATGGTGCCGCTGGCCACGTAGTGCAGCCGCGCACCGTCCACGTCGACCAGCCCGAAACCGGTGGTCTGCAAGCCGGGGTCGATGCCGAGCACTCTCATGGGTTCAGCTCGAAGTACCAGCGCACCGAATGGAAGAACACCGGCGCCGCAAAGCTCAGTGCGGCCACCCGGTCGAGCAGGCCCACCGCCCCCGTGACGATGTGCCCGTCTTCATGCCAGGACGACTGCACACCCGCATCGCGCTTGAGGGCCTTCATCACGAAATGCCCGAACATGCCGGCTGCGCAGGCGATGGCACTCATCACCAGTGCCTGACCGGCCTTGAACGGCGTGATCCAGTACAGCAGGGCGCCGATGACGCTGCCGGCCAGCACACCGTTGGCGCCGGCCCGCCACGAGAACGAGGTACTGATGCGCGGCGCCACCGGCGTGAGCGCGTAGTGACGCGCCACGTAGGCCTGCAGCACCATGCACGACTGCACCACGATCACCAGGAAAAACAGCAGGAAGGCGCCGCGATCGGCGAACTTCGGAAAGTCCAGCAGCAGCAATGCCGGCGCGTGACTCAGCCCGTACACGCACACCATGATCCCCCACTGGATCTTGGCGTTGCGTTCGAGAAACCGCTCCGGATCGTTGGCCAGCGCACTGACCACCGGGAGCGCAAAAAACACGTAGACCGGCACGAACACCGAAAACAGGTCGAAGTGGCGCGCGCCCACCAGGTAGTACTGCACCGGCAGCACCACAAAAAACGCCAGCAGCAGGCTGCGGTGATCCCCGCGTCGTGTGTGGCTCAGCGTGATGAACTCGCGCAGCGCCACGAACGACAGCAGGCCGAACAGCAGCACCGACACGAAGGCGCCGGCGATCCAGGCGATCCAGAACACCGTGACGATCACCCAGGAGTCCTGCAGCACGCGCTTGAAGCGCGCCACACGAGCCTCCTGCACGGGGGCCTCCGCCTTCAGGCTCATCACCACCGCCAGCAGCGAGGCCAGCATCAGCACGCCGAAAACGATGATGAACAACAGCCCGATCTGCTCGCTGGCCGACCAGCCGCGCAGCACCTTGAAGACGTTCATGTGGACGTCCTCCCCAGGCCACGCAGACCCATCACGGTCTGCCGTGCGCGTTCGAGGAAGGCCTTGCGATCCTCGCCTTCGTTCACCTGCATCGGTGCGCCGAAGGTCACCGAACACAGGATGGGGACGGGCACCACTTCACCCTTGGGCATCACACGCTGCACGTTGTCGATCCAGGCCGGGATGAGCTGCACCTCGGGGAACTGCGTGGCCAGGTGGTAGAGCCCCGACTTGAAGGCCTGCGGCTCCGGCAGGTTGCTGCGTGTGCCCTCTGGGAAGATCACCAGCGAGTCGCCATTGCGCAGTGCCTCCACCAGCGGCTCCAGCGGGTCCTGGTCGTCGGTGCGTTGGCGGTTCACGTAGACGGCATTGAAGACTTCGCGCGTGATCCAGTGCTTGAGCTTGCTCGACGTCCAGTAGTCCTTGGCGGCGATCGGGCGCGTCTGCGCACGCAGCTCACGCGGCAGCGCACACCAGATCAGCACCCAGTCGAGGTGGCTCTGGTGGTTGGCAAAGTAGATGCGCTGCTCGGCCTTGGGCACACTGCCGTACCAGTGACCCTGGGCGCCGGTGATCAGGCGTGCGATGAAGGACAGCAGCAGTCCGACGGCGTCCGGGAGATTCATGGGCAGGATGGTACCTGCACCGTGTGTGGGGCGATGGTCATTGTTGCTCCCTCTCCCGCTTGCGGGAGAGGGTTGGGGAGAGGGTG
>CAMLSD010000170.1 GCA_946482595.1 uncultured Comamonadaceae bacterium | reverse complement strand
CGTACAAAGGAATAACTGGCTTGCTGGGCAGTTGGGATACATAATTCCTGCGTTTGTAGGAATTTGAAAACTGCAGGCTTTTGACCCACCATCATTCCTTTGATCGTAGGAACGATCGTTGACCCAAACCGTGCAGCCAAGAAGATTCACAAGGAAACGCCGGGCCGCCCCAAGTTTCCTTGACCCCCGCGGGGGGCGGGCAGGGCGCAGCCCGGCCCTGGGGGCGCTCACAAGATCGCAGGAACACGCATGAACATCCCTTTGACTTCCGTGCTGGAAGCCGGTGTGGCCATCCGGACGCTGCGCAAGCAGGCGGGCATTCGCATTGACGACTTCGCGCTCACTGCAGGGGTGAGCAAACAGTTCATGACCGATCTGGAAAACGGCAAGGCGACGGTGCAGATGGGCATGGTCCTGCGGTTGCTGCAGCAACTGGGGGTGAAGGTCGGCCTGGAGCTTCCGGAGTCACAGGCTCAGCGTTACCGGGACGAGCTGAACAAGGCTCGACAGCGCCGGGCGCATAGACAGCGTCGCAAGCGTGCTGCCGGTGAGACAGGCAGCGCGTCGACGCAGCAGGCCGCAGCGGATCAGGGTGGCTCCGATGACTGATGCCACAAGCGTGGATCTGCTCCCCGGGGGCCGCCGGCTCGACATCTTCATCAACCAGGTTCGCATGGGTTCGCTGCACGAGCACAACGACCTCTGGGCCCTGGCTTACCTCCCGGAATGGGCGGCTCGAGACGACAGCTTTGACCTCTGCCCTGCCCTGCCGCGCGGCCCGCTGCTGCACCGCGATGGCGCCACGTTTCGGCCGGTGCAGTGGTACTTCGACAATCTGTTGCCCGAAGAGAAGCTGCGCGAGCTCGTTGCTGCGGACGCCGGGCTGCGCCATCACGAAGATGCCTTCGCGCTGCTGGAATACCTGGGCGCCGAGTCGGCGGGCTCCCTGACCCTGTTGCCGGCAGGTCAGCAGCCACCGGCCCACCCCGCCTTGAAGCCCTTGCCCCATGCAGCGCTGAGCCAGCGCATACGCGGCTTGCCTCGTTCAACGTTGACCCGGGAGGCACCCAGGCGCATGTCGCTGGCCGGGGCACAGCACAAGATGCTGGCGGTACTCAAGGGTCAGGACATCTACGAGCCGGTGGGCGCCACGCCCTCCACCCACATCCTCAAGCCAGACCACCCCTCGAGCGAGGCCTGGCCCGCCTCGGCCTACCTGGAATGGCTCACGATGACGCTGGCTGATGCCGCCAGGCTGGATGTGCCCGCGGTGATGCTGCTGCATGTTCCACAGCCGGTCTACGCCATTGAGCGGTTCGACCGTCAATTTGACCGTGCCGCGCTGGCACCGGAATCGGGTGCGATGCCGCCCGAGGTGCAGCGCACGCACGTTATCGACGCCTGTCAGCTGCTCAACAAGCCGAGGGTGTTCAAGTACGGACAGGGCGTACAGGCCCTGCGAGACCTGGCGCTAGCCTGCGCTGACAAGCTCACGACACCCGTGCTGCTCTTTCGCTGGCTGGTCTTCAACCTGCTCGTGGCCAACGACGACTGCCACCTCAAGAACCTGTCGTTCCGCGTCACCCCGGGCCGGGTCGACCTCGCCCCTCACTACGACTTGCTGGCCACCGGGGTCTATCACACTCGCGCGTTTGCTGACGACAACGGCATGTGGCCCCAGGTACCGCTGGCATTGCACCTGTCGAAGGACGTCACGCGCTTTGACCAGGTGACGCCACAAACCATGCTGGCCGCCGCCCAGGTGCTCGGTGTGCCCGAGCCACTGGCCGCCCGAACCATCCGTGAGGTCGTCACCCGTGTGCTTGCTGCCTTTGATGTGCTCCATGCAGCGCATGACCCATCACAGGAGGGCTTGCTGGCGCAGCTCAAGGCACGAGGCCTGAAACCCGGCGCCGCGGAACACGATGCGGCCAAGCGGGCTGCAGCGCACGCTGTCGCCGCTCAAGCCATGGCCGTGCAGCAGCCGCCCCAGGAGAAGGCTCAACAGCTCAGGATCCTGGGCGTGCTTCGCCACATCGTGTTGCCCGAGATGGCCGCGAGGCTGCTGCCTTAGGGGATGCTCTGCACAACGCACCCTGAAGCGGGCGTGACCTGCTGCGCCTCGGCAGGCTGGCCGCCGACGCACCGCGAGTGACTCACATGGAGGGCACGACACTGGGTACAGCAACTGAACGCGACGGCCAGGGCCTTTGTACGTTGGCAGCAGTCTTGCCGAGCTCGCTGTTGCGCGCCCACGCAATCACCCCTTGCGGATCTCGGCCACCAGTTGCGCGCTGGCGATGTCCTCGAGCTTCCTGAACGCACTGGACACTTGATCGAGCAGCGCAGCATCGGCCCCGCAGTCCTCGAATGCGGTCTTCCATTGCCGCACGCCAGCCCATATGCGTCGAACGATCGCGACGGCATCGGAGCGCGCTGCGGTGAAGGCAGCAAAGCGGCTCAGTGCGTTGTCCAGCGTTGCCAGCTTGCCCTGGTCACCGACGTCGAGGTGCAGCATGCGCTCGTCGGCGTGCCCCGGGCGCGGCACGACGTCGTACAGCGGGCTCAACAGCCAGCCGCCCAGCCGATGGTCGAAAACGAAGCCGTGATTGCGCAGGTGGTCATCGTCATTGCTGACGAAGATGTTGAAGACCATGCGAGCGAACAGCTCCTCGCAGGCGGCCTTGATGAGCGGTGGATGCACATGCCGGCGGATCGCTGCCGAGAGGTCGGCGTAGCCCTTGGTCCGCGACTCGAACTCGGAGCAGGCGACCAGGGTCAGGCCGCTTGCGAAGGGCACGCGGCCTTCCACCCGGTCTGCACCGGGGCGGCTGTCGTGCATCGCCATGCGGGCGGCGGGCAGCGCTCCGGCCGGCGCCCAGTAGCGGTCGAACCGTCGGATCAGCATCACCGGCTTGCGGCCGATGGGCAGGTACCGCACCTCGGGAACCGTCAGCCCGCAGCGCCGTGCCAGCTCCAGGGTGCAGGCCTCCGCGCGGGCCACGTTGAAAGTGTCGCCCCTCGCCGGAAACTTGGCCAGCCACAGGGCGCCTTGTTCATCGCGCACTGAAGCCTTTGGCCGTGCGCCGCCCGCCGAGGGCCCGGCGCCCAGGTAGGCCTCGAGCTGGGCGGGAACCGGTGTTCCGTTGTCGACGGCTTCGGCCGCCTGCATCACGTACTCGAGCGAGTGCAGGTCACTGGCCGACGGCGACGCCTCGCTGTCGAGGCCGGTGCGCACATCCAGTGCGCCGACGCGGTCGCCCCCGGCTTCGAGCAGGTAGTCGGCTTCGGACAGGCTGTTGGCCGGCACCTTGCGGCGAGCCTCGATGACGCGCCGGCCCCAGGCATCGGGCGCGGCGTCCCGGATGCCACCGAACTCCTCCAGGCCCTTGACAGGGAAGAGCTGCTGGCCGCGTACGAGCTCGCGGTCTGCCAGGCCCAGGCTGACCGGATCGACTTCAATGGCCGCGGGCCGCTTCAGGTACCCCAGGCCGTAGGCGAATCGAGAACTCAGCTCGCGGTCTCGTGGGTTGGCGCCGACGGCTTCGGTCAACTGCAGCAGCCCCGCCGGCACGAAGCGCCCAGTGGGCTGTTCCGGCAGCCACCCAAAGATCGTCAGCTCACGGGTGCGGGCAGGCATCAGAAGTCGAGCTTGCCCAGCTCGTCCTTGCTGAGCGGCCGCACGCGCTGCGTGAGCTCACGGGTGCGCAGCGCCTGCAGGGACGGATCGGTCTCCTGCAGCAGCGCGAGCAGTGTCACGCCCGGAGCGATCGCTTCCAGGTACCGCAGGATCTGCGCCTGCGTCCGGCTGAGGTCGCCCTTTTCGATGAGCACGGCCGTCGAGCGGGCCAGGCCCGCGCGTGCAGCCGCGTCGGCTTGCCGCAAGCGCCGGGCCAGGCGCAACCTGGCGAGCTTTTCGCCCAGCTCGCGAGCTTCCTGTACGCGAGCTGCGTCAAGGAGGGGTGCCTCGTTCCGCTTCATGTCCGTAATCTGAGTCTTAACGCGGATTATGTCTGTGTTTACAGACATCGTCCAGTCACACAGGTCCGCAATCACGGACATTAAGCGCTCAAGGACTGTGTTTGCGGACTTCACTGGCCCAGCGGCGATGGCCCCCCAGCACGACACTAGACTGACCCCCATGCCACGCCGCACCACCCGCCACCACCACTCGGTGTATGTCATCGAGCTGTGCGACCGCGTGTGGAACGAGCCGAGCTTTCGCAAGGCCAACCCGGACTACCAGCTGGGTAAACCGTTCGTGTACGTCGGCATGACCGGGCTGGACCCGGACCTGCGTTTCGACAAGCACAAGGCCGGCATCCAGTCCAACCGCTTCGTGCGCGAGTACGGCCTGCGCCTGCTGCCGCAGCTGTACGAGGTCTACAACCCGATGCCGTATGAGGCTGCGCGCGAGATGGAGGTGGAACTGGCCATCGGGCTGCGCGAGGCGGGCTATGGGGTGTGGCAGGCCTGAGCTGCCACGCTGCGTCGCGGGCCCTGATGCAGGTCAATGCCGTTGACCGCGCGCGATCCCCTGGGGTGCAAGAATGGGCGCGATGTCGCGTCGCTCCACCCTTGCCGTGTTGCTGCTTGCTGTCGTGTGCATGATCGCCGTGGCCGCATGGTGGACAACACGCGCCCCGCAGGTGCCGGCCACTCGCGTCAGCGTGGGCCCGCTGGTGCGTACGCTGCAGTTTTCTGCCCGGGTGGCCACCGCATCGCGGGTGGAGCTGGGCAGCACGCTGACCGGGCGTGTACGGGCGGTGCTGGTGGCCGAAGGGGCGCAGGTGGGTGCGGGCGATGTGCTGGTGCGGCTGGAAAGCGACGAGCTGCAGGCCGCGCTGGCGCAAACCCAGGCCAGCGAACGCCAGGCCGCCGCGCGACTGGCCGGTTTGCGCAGCTCCGGGCGCAGCGCCGCACAGGCGGGTGTGGCACAGGCGGAGTCGGTGCTGGTCGCCGCGCAGGCCGAGTTGCAGCGCACGCTGGACCTGGTGGCCCAGGGTTTTGTGAGTCAGGCGCGCCTGGACGAGGTGCGCCGCACCGTGGCGGTGGCGCAGGCCCAGCTCGATGCCGCGCGGGCGCAGCGCGCGGCCAACGCGGAGCCCGGCACCGATGTGGCCCAGGCGCAGGCCCAGCTGGCGCTGGCCAGTGCGGCCCGCGTGGCCGCGCAAGCGCGCCTGGCCGAGTCGGTGCTGCTTGCGCCGGCCGATGCACGGGTGCTGTCCCGGCTGGTGGAGCCCGGCCAGATCGTGCAGCCCGGCCGCGCCCTGCTCCGCCTGGCGCTGGCCGGCCCGCTGCAGCTGGTAGCCCAGGTGGACGAGCGCTATCTCGGTCAGCTCGAACCCGGCCAGACGGCCGATGTGCTGGCCGATGCCTACCCGACCGAGCGGTTCAAGGCCCGCGTGCTGTCCATCGCACCGCTGATCGATGCCCAGCGCGGGGCGATCGAGGTGAAGTTTTCCGTGCTGCCGCCGCTGCCCGGCTTCCTGCGCGAGGACATGACCCTGTCGGTCGAGGTGGAGACCGGGCGCCGCGAGCGCACGCTGGTGGTGCCGGTGGCCGCGCTGCGTGACGGCGGGTCGGCGGGCACCAGCGTCTGGCTTGAGCGCGACGGGCGGGTCGAGGCGCGCCCGGTGCGCGTGGGGATGCGCACGCTCGATGCGGTGGAAATCCTCGATGGCCTGAACGAGGGCGAGCAGGTGCTGATCGGCACCGTCGTGCCGCCACCCGGGCAGCGGGTGCGGACGGTGGCCGTAGCCGCCACGCTCGCCGGGCCCGGCAAGGGCGCGCGGGACGACGCCGGCGCTGCCATGACCGAGGCCATGGGCCGGTGAGGGCGTGGCCGTGATCCTCGGATTCGAGATCCGCATTGCCACACGGTTTCTGCGCGAAGGGCGCATGCAGACGCTGCTGATCATCGTCGGCGTGGCGGCAGGCGTGGCGGTGGTGGCCTACATTTCGGCGCTCATCACCGGGCTGCAGAGCAACACGATCGAAAAGACCCTGGGCGCACAGGCCCACCTGACGCTGAGCCCGCTCGATGAAACCGTGCTGCCCGCCCGCGGCGCCACTGCGCCCGGTACCGCCGAGCTGGTGCAGACGCAGCCACGCACCCAGCGACTGCGTTCCATGGGCAACTGGCAGCAGCTGGTGCCCCTGCTGGAAGCCATGCCGGAAGTGGCGGCGGTGTCGCCGATGGTGTCGGCCGCAGGCCTGGCCTCGCGCGGGGAGGCCACCAAGGCGATCGCGCTGCTGGGTGTGGACCTCGACCGCTACGACCGCATCGTCGGCCTGCGCGCCAAGGTCGTGCAGGGCACGGCGCGGCTCGCGCCCGGCGAGGGCATCCTCGGGCGCGATCTGGCAGACGACCTCGGTGTGCGCGTCGGGGACCGGGTGGGCATTTCCACGGGGGGCATCAACGATTCACTGCGTGTCACGGCGCTGGTGGACCTGGGTGTGCGCGAGCTGAACCGGCGCACGGTGATCGTGCCGCTGCGTGCGGCACAGAGCCTGGCGGGCCTGCCGGGCGGTGCCACCAGCCTGGACCTCACGCTGGCCGACATCTGGTCGGCCCGGACGCTGGCCGATGAGCTGGCGGTGCGCTGGCCCTACAAGGCAGAGAGCTGGCAGCAGGCCAATGCGCAGCTGGTCTCAGCGCTGAACGCGCAATCGGTGAGCACGGCCGTCATCCGTGGTGTGGTGATGGTGGTGGTGGTGCTGGGCATTGCCAGCGTGCTGGTGGTGTCGGTGGTGCAGAAGCGGCGCGAGATCGGCATCCTGCGCGC
>CAMLSD010000169.1 GCA_946482595.1 uncultured Comamonadaceae bacterium | reverse complement strand
CGGTCAGCGCACCCACCCCCGCCTCCCCCCCACCCCGCAGCCAGCCCCTGGCGGCCCCCCGCCCCACCTCCGTCACCGAAGAAGTCCAGCAGGCCGCCCGCATCTGCGCACGCGCCAAGAAGGAAGTCACGCAGCTCTTCCAGGAAGCCCGCATGGGCCAGGCAATCAGCGCAGAGCAGGTGGCCCCGCTGGTCGAGGAGATCTCGAACTCGGTGATGCGCAGCCCCAACGCCCTGATCAGCCTGGCGCGACTCAAGACCCGCGACGACTACACCTATCTGCATTCGGTGGCCGTGTGCGCGCTCATGGTTGCACTCGGCAAGCAACTCGGCCTGGACACGGCAGCGCTGCGCGAGGCCGGCATGGCCGGCCTGCTGCACGACCTGGGCAAGGCCGCCATTCCACTGGAGATCCTGAACAAACCCGGGCGCCTGACGGATGCCGAGTTCGCCGTGGTGCGCCACCATCCGGCCGCTGGCCATGACCTGCTGCGCCAGGCCAGCAGCGTGCCCGAAATGGCCATGGACGTGTGCCTGCACCACCACGAGCGTCATGACGGCGCCGGTTACCCGCATGGCCTCAAGGGCGACCAGATCAGCCTGCACGCCCGCATGGGCGCGGTGTGCGACGTCTATGACGCCATCACCTCGAACCGCCCGTACAAGGCGGGCTGGTCGCCGGCCGACTCGATCCGCCACATGGCGCAATGGGCACGCGACGGCCAGTTCGACAACCGCGTGTTCCAGGCTTTCGTGAAAAGCGTGGGCATCTACCCGACCGGCTCGCTCGTCAAGCTGCAGTCCGGCCGGCTGGGGGTGGTGCTGGACCAGTCGGAAACCTCGCTGCTCACCCCGCTGGTCAAGGTGTTCTTCTCGACCCGCTCGAACACCTACATCGTGCCCGAGGTCATCGACCTGGGTCAGCCCGGCACGTCCGAGCGCATCCTGAGCCGCGAACTGCCTGAAGACTGGGGCATCCGCAACCTCGACGAGATGTGGACCGGCATCCCCGATCGCCGCAGCTGAGCCTGGCTGCAGCCCCTACCGCGCCGCCAGCACCGCCTGCGCCACCTCGGCAAACCCGGCACCACGCTCGCCCTGCGTCACATAGGCCGGCCGATGCACCAGCTGCGGCAGGAAGCGCGCGATGTTGGCCACACCGATGCTGTGCCCGAAGTGCCTGAACATGAGCTGGTCATTGGTCGAATCGCCGACATAGGCCCAGTGCTCGAGTTCGCTGTCCAGGTCGATGCCCAGCAGCTCCCGGGCCACCCAGCGCGCCCCGCTCAACTTGTCGTGCGTGCCGAACCAGCCGTTGATGTGGATGGAGCTCACCGTGGCCGTCATGCCGTGAGCCTGCATCACCGCCACCACCTGCTCGATCTGCTCAGGCGGCAGGTGGGTGAACTCGCTGTGGTCGACGGCAATGTCGGTCACCCGGCCCGCGCTGTCGCGTGCCAGGCGAGCCGCCGGCACGATGCGCTGTACCTCAGCCGCCACCTGAGCCAGCCGCACGGCATTGCGCTGCCGTTCGGCCTCAGGCTGCACGAACAACTGGCGACCGTCCGGCAGCAAGGCCATCGCGCCGTTCTCGGGCACGATGGCCGCGACCGGCCAGGCTGCGGCAAAGGGCATCGACCAGCCCATGGGCCGGCCGGTGATCGGGATCACCGTGATGCCGGCATCGTGCAGCGCATGCAGGGCGTGGAGCGCGTCCGGCGTGATCGCGCCATCACTGGTGAGCGTGTCGTCAATGTCGGTGAAGACCCCGCGCAGGCCGCGGCGCGCGGCCTGCGGCCACTCGCTCAGCGGGCGCATCAGGCCGCCTTCTGCAGGCTCAGCCCCGCATGTTCACGCAGCGGGTGGAAGTGGATCTTGGGATGCCGCTCCTGCGTGAGCCTCAGGTCGTACGGCGAGGTCATCAGGTAGGCGAGCGTGTCGGCAGCGTCCAGCGCCAGCTTGGCGCTGTTGACGTCGGTGAACTTCTTCAGCTCCTCCGGCGTGTCGGCCGTGATCCAGCGTGCACCGACATAGCGCGACGGCATCAGGCGCACATCCACCCCGTATTCGGCCTTGAGCCGGTGCTGCACCACCTCGAACTGCAGCTGACCGACGGCGCCCAGCAGCATCGCCCCGCCGTCCTGCGGCCGGAACACCTGGATCGCCCCCTCCTCGCCCAGCTGCATCAACCCGGCCTGGAGCTGCTTGCTCTTCATCGGATTGGCCAGTTCCACCGCCTGGAACAGCTCGGGCGCAAAAAACGGCAGCCCGGTGTACTGCAGCGCCTCACCTTCGGTGATGGTGTCGCCCAGCTGCACGCCGCCGTGGGTCGTGAAACCGATGATGTCACCCGCATAGGCCTCGTCGACCGCCTCGCGTCGCTGCGACAGGAAGGTCACCACACTGGTGGGGCGCAGCTCCTTGCTGGTGCGCTGCACCTTGAGCTTCATGCCCTGCGCATAACGACCGGAATAGACGCGCACGAAGGCAATGCGGTCGCGGTGCGACGGATCCATGTTGGCCTGGACCTTGAAGACCACGCCCGAGAACTGCTCCTCGTCGGGCGCCACGGTGCGCGAGCTGCTGCCGGTCAGGCCCACGCGCGGGCCGGGGGGCGGCGCCAGGTCGACCAGGGCGTCCAGCACTTCCTGCACGCCGAAGTTGTTGACGGCCGACCCGAAAAACACCGGCGTCTGGCGTGCCGCGAGGAAGTCCTCCATGTTGAAGGCCGGCGCCGCGGCCCCCAGCAGCTCGATGTTCTGCTCGGCCAGTTCATAGTCATGGCCAAAGCGCTGGCGCAGCGTGGCCGCCTCGCTCAACGGCACCACCTCGTCATCGGTGACCCGGTCGGCACCCGCCTTGAACAGGCGCATGTTTTGCGAGCGCAGGTTGATGATGCCGCCGAAGGCCTTGCCCTGGCCGACCGGCCAGGTCATCGGCACGCAGGGCATGCCCAGCTCGGCCTCGATCTCGTCGAGCAGGGCGATCGGGTCGCGGCCCTCGCGGTCCATCTTGTTCACGAAGGTGATGATGGGTGTGTCACGCTGGCGGCAGACCTCGATCAGCCGTTTGGTCTGCGCTTCCACGCCGTTGGCGGCGTCGATCACCATCAGCGCCGAGTCCACGGCCGTGAGCACGCGATAGGTGTCTTCGGAGAAGTCCTTGTGGCCGGGGGTGTCGAGCAGATTGATCACGTGATCGCGATAGAGCATCTGCATCACCGAGCTGGCCACCGAGATGCCACGCTGCTTCTCGATTTCCATCCAGTCGGACGTGGCATGCCGGCTGGCCTTGCGCGCCTTCACCGAGCCGGCGATGTGGATCGCACCGGAAAACAGCAGCAGCTTTTCGGTCAGCGTGGTCTTGCCCGCGTCAGGGTGGGAAATGATGGCGAAGGTCCGGCGGCGCCGGGTTTCAGGGGCGAAAGACACGAAAGGACTCCAGGAGGCCGTTGACCGCGGCATCGGCGCAGCCGGGGCGGGTCGGGCCAGCACGCGCCGGGCGGCGCGCAAACCCGAAATGCTACCGGTTTTGCGGCGGCTCGGGTTTGACACCGGCAATTCCGGCTCGTTACACTGCGTCCAGGTTCAGGAGAGAGCCCTGCCGGTCACATGTGACGGCGGGCCGCCGAAGGCGCAACCTCCCATACTCGCTCAGGCCCCGTACTGAACCTGACAACCAGTCGATGCTGGAGAGCGGAGCGGCTGCCCCTGGCAGTGCCTCCCACCGAAGGAGCAACGGCGGCCAGGTGCCCGCCCGAATCTCTCAGGTACCAAGGACAGCGGGAGCGGCGCGAGTTTCGCGTGCGCTCCCTTTTTCATGTCCGGATCGCATGCGCTCGTTCATCTCACGTTCTGTTCGAGAGAAAGCAGCGCTCCATGAAAGTCATCGTTCTGGGTGCCGGTGTCACCGGCGTCACCACCGCATGGTTCCTCCATCAGGCCGGTCACGAGGTCACCGTGATCGACCGCCAGCCCGCCGCCGGCATGGAAACCAGTTTTGCCAATGGCGGACAGATCTCGGTCTCTCACGCTGAACCCTGGGCCAACCCCGGCGCCCCGCTCAAGGTGCTGAAATGGCTGATGCGTGAAGACGCACCCTTGCTGTTCCGCCTGCGCGCCGATCTCAACCAGTGGATCTGGGGCGCACAGTTCCTGCGCGAATGCACGCCCGGGCGCACGCGCCACAACATCCGCCAGATCGTGAACCTGGGCCTGTACAGCCGGGCCACGCTGCGCGAGCTGCGCCAGCGCACCGGCCTGCAGTACGACCAGCTCACACAGGGCATCCTGCACTTCTACACCAGCCAGGCCGAGTTCGACGCGGCCCAGGAGCCCGCCCGCGTGATGCGCGAGCACGGCTGCGAGCTCGACATGAAAACCGCCGATGAATGCGTGGCCATCGAGCCCGCACTGGCCCAGTGCCGCGATCGCATCGTGGGCGGCAGCATGACGCCCAGCGACGAATCGGGCGACGCGCACAAATTCACCCGGGGCCTGGCGGCACTGGCCGAGGCGGCTGGCGTGCGCTTTCTCTACAACACGCGCATCCTGGGCCTGGAGCGCGAGGGCGATGCGATCCGCTCGGTGCGCATCGCCACCGCCGCCGGCGAGGTGATGAACCTGAGCGCCGATGCGCATGTCCTGTGCATGGGCTCGTTCAGCCAGGCCATGGCGCGCGAACTGGGCGTGTCGCTGCGCATCTATCCGGCCAAGGGCTATTCGGTCACGCTGCCGGTGACCTCGCCCGAGCACTCGTACTCGGTCTCGCTGACCGACGACGAATACAAGCTGGTGTTCTCGCGGCTGGGCGACCGGCTGCGCATCGCCGGCACCGCAGAACTCAATGGCTACAACACCGACCTCAACCTCACGCGCTGCGAGGCCATTGTGCGCCGGGTGCGTGAGCTGTTCCCGCAGATGACCGACGGCCAGCATGCCCAGTACTGGACCGGCCTGCGCCCGGCCACACCGTCCAACCTGCCCTACATCGGCCGCAGCCGCGTGCGCAACCTGTTTCTCAACACCGGCCACGGCACGCTGGGCTGGACGCACTCATGCGGGTCGGCGGCGGCCATTGCCGACATCGTCTCGGGCCGGGTGCCGGAGGTCGACTACGCGTTCTGCGGCATGGAACGCGGCCGCCCGGGTGTGCTCCAGCCGGCCTGAGGCGACGCCACGCAGGTGACAGCACGGGCGCGGCAGCCGGCGGATACTGGCAGGCATGCATGTCCTGACCGCCCCTGAAGCCGCCGCCCTGATCCAGGACGGCTGGACCGTGGCCACCGCCGGCTTTGTCGGCGCGGGCCACGCCGAAGCCATCACCCATGCCGTCGAGCGCCGCTTCCTGGCGGATGGCGCCCCCCGCGACCTCACGCTGCTGTACGCGGCAGGGCAAGGCGACCGCGCCACCCGCGGCGTCAATCACTTCGGTCATGCCGGCCTTGTGCGGCGGGTGATCGGCGGCCACTGGATCTCGGCGCCGCGGCTGGGCGAGCTGGTGGAGCGCAACGAGATCGAGGCCTACAACTGGCCCCAGGGTGTCATCGCCCACCTGTTCCGGGCGATCGCCGGCGGCAAGAGCGGTGTGGTCACGCGCATCGGCCTGCACACCTTCGTCGACCCGCGTCACGACGGCGGCCGACTCACACCGCGCACGACACAGCAGCTGGTCGAGCGCGTCACGCTGGGGGGCGAGGAGCAACTCTTCTACCCGGCCATGCCGGTGCACTGCGCGCTGATCCGCGCCACGACCGCCGACGAACGCGGCAACCTCACCACCGAGCACGAGCCCTTCCACCAGGACCTGCTGGCCATGGCCCAGGCCGCACGCAACAGCGGCGGCATCGTGATTGCGCAGGTCAAGCGCATCGTGCCGGCCGGCCGGCTGGACCCCAACCTCGTGCGCGTTCCCGGCATCCTGGTCGACCATGTGGTGGTGTGCGAGGACCCCACCGAGCACTGGATGACCTTTGGCGAAGCACACAACCCGGCCTACACCAGCGAGGGCTGGGCGCAGGGCCGGCATGTTGCCGATGCTGCCGCCGCGGCCCCTCCGCCGCTCGACCTGCGGCGGATCGTGCAGCGACGTGCCTTCCTGGCCTTGCAGGCGCTGCACGATCCGGTCGTGAACCTGGGCGTGGGCATGCCGGCCGGCCTGGGCGACATCGCCCGCGAGGAAGGTCACGACCGCTTCACGCTGACCGTCGAGGCCGGCCCGATCGGCGGCACGCCGGCGCAGTTGCTCAGCTTCGGTGCCAGCGCCTACCCCGAAGCGGTGATCGACCAGGCCGCGATGTTCGACTTCTACGACGGCGGCGGCATCGACATCGCCTTCCTCGGGCTGGCCGAGTTCAGCCCCGAAGGCCATGTGAACGTGAGCCGTTTCGGCACCAAGGTGGCCGGCGTGGGCGGTTTCATCAACATCACGCAGACCGCACGCCGTGTGGTGTTCATGGGCACGCTCACCGCGGACGGGCTGGAGGTGGCGGCGGGCGACGGGCGGCTGCGCATCGTGCGCGAAGGCCGGGTGAAGAAGCTCGTGCCGCAGGTGGGCCACCTGAGCTTCAACGGCCCGTATGTGCACCGCCTGGGACGCGAGGTGACCTACATCACCGAGCGCGCCGTCTTTGTGCTGGACGCCGATGGCCTGATGCTCACCGAGATCGCCCCCGGCATCGACCTGCAGCGCGACGTACTGGACGCCTGCGGCGCCCCCGTGCGCGTGTCGCCGGCCTTGCGCACGATGGACGAGCGCATCTTTCGCGAAGGCGTGATGGCTGAGGGACTCGCAAGCGCTCTCAAGGAAACGCCGGGCCGGCCCAAGTTTCCTTGAGCCCCGCGGGGG
>CAMLSD010000168.1 GCA_946482595.1 uncultured Comamonadaceae bacterium | reverse complement strand
GGGGTGTCGGTCGCCTTCATCTACATCTTCGTGCTGTTCGGCTCGCTGCTCGACCGGGCCGGCGCCGGCAACTACATGATGCAGGTGTCGTTTGCGATGCTGGGTCACCTGCGCGGCGGGCCGGCCAAGGTGGCGGTGGTGTCGTCCGGGCTCAACGGCCTGATTTCGGGTTCATCGGTGTCGAACGTCGTGTCCGGCGGCATCTTCACCATCCCGCTGATGAAAAAGGCCGGCTACGGCGGCGTGAAGGCCGGTGCCATCGAAACGGCCTCGTCGGTCAACGGCCAGATCATGCCGCCGGTGATGGGGGCCGCGGCCTTCCTGATGGTCGAGTACGTGGGGATCCCGTACTCCGAGATCGTGCGCCACGCCTTCCTGCCGGCGATGATCTCCTACATCGCGCTGTTCTACATCGTTCACCTCGAGGCCTTGCGGCTGGGCATGGAGCCGATGGCCCAGGCCCGTGTGAAGACCTTCTCGCAGCGGGTGACCGGCTGGGGTCTGGGGCTGTCGGGCAGCATCGTCGTGTGCAGCCTGATCTACTGGGTGGCGGTGGGCGCCAAGAACGCATTCGGTGCCGCCGCACCGTGGGTGCTCGCTGCGCTGCTGGCGGGTCTGTACGTGTGGCTGGTGCGCGTGGCCAGCCGCTACCCCGACCTGCCCGAGGACATCGACGTCGACAATCCCGTGCTGCCACCCACGTGGCCCACGGTGCGCGCCGGCCTGCACTTCCTGATCCCCATCGGCGTGCTGATCTGGTGCCTGATGGTCGAGGAGCTGTCGCCGGCGCTGTCGGCCTTCTGGGCCACGGCCACGCTGATCGGCCTGATGCTCACGCAGCGCCCGCTCACGCGCTGGTTCCGCAATGAAGGTGCACTCGGCCAGGCCCTGGTGCAAGGCGGCCGCGAGGTCGTCCAGGCCCTGAACGACGGCAGCCGCAACATGATCGGCATCGGCATTGCCACGGCCACCGCGGGGGTCATCGTGGGCGGCATCACGCTGACCGGGCTGGGTCTGCGCATGACCGACTTTGTCGAGGTCGTGTCGCAGGGCAACGTGATCATCATGCTGCTGTTCACTGCCTTCGTGTGCCTGGTGCTCGGGCTGGGTGTGCCGACCACCGCCAACTACATCCTGGTGGCCTCGCTGATGGCGCCGGTGATCGTCGAGCTGGGCGCGCAGTCGGGTCTGGTGATCCCGCTGATCGCGGTGCATCTGTTCGTCTTCTATTACGGGATCATGGGCGACATCACCCCCCCGGTCGGACTGGCCTCGTTTGCCGCCGCGGCCATCTCGGGTGAAGACGCGATCAAGACCGGCATCCAGGGTTCGGTCTATGCCCTGCGCACCGTGGTGCTGCCCTTCGTGTTCATCTTCAATCCGGCCCTGCTGATGATCGACGTGCACGGCTGGTGGGAGGTGGCGCTGGTCGGCGTGGCCTCCACCATCGCCTCGCTGGCCTTTGCCGCAGCCAGCCTGGGGTGGATGCGCATCAAGTGCACCTGGTGGGAGATCGTCCTGCTGCTGGTGGGCACCTTCGCGCTGTTCCGTCCCGACTGGTTCATGGACAAGCTCTATGCCCCCTACCAGGATGCGCCCGCGAAGGAGATCTTCAACGTGGCCGGCAAGCTCGGCGAGAAGGACCGCCTGGTGCTGCTGATCCAGGGCCAGAACATCGAGGGCGACGACAAGACCAAGACGGTGGCGGTGCAGCTCGATGCGCCGGGCGACGGCCGCAAGCGGCTGCAGGAGGCCGGCCTGACGGTGGTGGCGCTGGGCGACTCGGTGCAGATCGCCAACGTGCGTTTTGGCAGCCGTGCGCGCAAGAGCGGCTTCGAGCCGGGCTGGGATGTGGCGGCGGTGAAGGTGCCCACCGACCGGCCGTCGCAGCACTGGGTCTACCTGCCTGCGCTGGCGCTGCTGGCCTTCGTCTGGTTCGGTCAGAAGGTGCGGGAGCGGCGCATCCGGCGCTGAAGCCGCGGGAGCGGCGCATCCTGCGCTCAATCCGCGGGCATCGGCCCCGCGGCCCCGTTGGGCTCAGGTGCGCCACACCCTCGGCGGCGTGGCGGGCCGGCCGAGCACCTCCGGGCGCCAGGCCGTCCACAGGGCCATGAAGAGCTGTTGCAGCGGCTCGGTGCGCGACGACAGCGTGCGCACCACGACACACTGCTCATGCGTGCTGGTGGCGCCCGACGTGGCGGCGAGTTGCGAGCCGGCGATGTGGTCACGGGCCAGATCCAGCAGCCTGGTGCGCAGACCGGCGTCGAGCGCCGAGCCTGCAGCAGCCCACAGCGTGCCCAGTACCGGGCGGCCGTCAAAGCCCAGCGGGCTGGCCAGCAGCCGGGCAGTCAGCGCGTCGGCCGCATCAAGCACCCCGCGCTCCAGCCACACGCCCGGCAACTCCAGTTGCTGCTCGAACCGACCTGCGGTGAAGGGTGCACCTGAGGCCGGCAGGCCCAGCGCCAGCATGTCCCAGCCGAGCATCAGCGCACCCGGTGCCAGCTCAAAGCGCATGCGGTTCACGCTGTTCGTGCCGCTGAAGGCGATGGTCTCCAGTGGCAGCCACTCCAGCCTGCCTTGTGGCGCCACCCGCGCCACGAGCGACTGCGTGGCCTGTTCCCCGGCGCTGCGGTAGAAGCGTGTGGCCCCCGGGGTGGTGATGAGGGCGTGGGCGCCCTCGTCCACACGCACATCGATGTCGAGCCGGTCGCCCCCCACCACACCACCCGGTGGGTGCACCAGCACGTTGTGGCACACCTGCGGGCCTTCGGGGAACAGACTGGCCAGCACCCGCAGCGGCCCGTCATGCCGGTCCAGCACCACCGTGCGCCCTGCGTCGTGGCGGTAGTGAAGATCAAGGTGACCGTGCCAGCCCATGGGTGTCCTGCGTGCGGAAAGTGGGAAGGGCGCCAGTGTAGGGCAGGGGCTGGCGGCGCCTGGGCCCGACGGCGCCGCGAAGGCCTGCAGTGCCGCCGCGAACCGGTTTCAGAATATGGACCGCCCGCCGAGGGTGGTCATTGTTTCCAGGGCCTGCGTGCCGGCCACGGAGTTGCCGCGTTCGTCCAGGCGTGGTGACCACACGCAGATGCCGCACTCGCCCGGCATGACCGCCACGATCCCGCCGCCCACACCGCTCTTGGCGGGCAGGCCGACACGAAACGCAAAATCGCCCGCGGCGTCATAGGTGCCGCAGGTCAGCAGCAAGGCGTTCAGCCGTTTGGTCATGCTCGCACTGAGTACCCGCTCGCCTGTCCACGGGTTCACACCGCCGTGAGCCAGGAAGGCCACCGCACGGGCCAGTTCATCGCAGTTCATCTCGATGGCGCAATAGCGGCAGTACGCATCGAGCACGGTGTCGACGTCGTTCTTCAGGTTGCCGAAGCTTTTCATGAAGTGCGCCATCGCGGCATTGCGGTGTGAATGCTGCCGCTCCGAGCGCGCCACACGTGCGTCATAGTTGATCACGCGCACGCCCGACAGCCGCTGCATGAACTCGGCCACCGCGTTTTCAGGCACCGCATGGCGCGAGCACAGGACGTCGGTGACCACCAGTGCACCGGCATTGATGAACGGGTTGCGCGGGATGCCGCTTTCGCTCTCGAGCTGCACGAGCGAGTTGAAGGCCGTGCCCGACGGCTCTCGCCCGACACGCCGCCAGAGCTCGTCGCCTTCGGTCTGCAAGGCCAGCACCAGGGCAAAGAGCTTCGAGATGCTCTGGATCGAAAACCGCTCATGCACGTCGCCGACCGAATGGCTTTGCCCATCGAGCGTGACGATGGCCATGCCGAACCGGTCGGGCGCGACACGCGCCAGTTCGGGGATGTAGTCGGCGACCTTGCCGCTGTCGCGCACGGGCACGATGGCGGCCTGGATCTGTTCGAGGATCTTGAGGTAGTCCATGCGATGGAGGTTTGCCGGTTGCATGCTGAGCGGCACGTGACATCGCTGTCGGCCTGCCGCCCCAGGCTCACCGTGCCCAGAAGCTTCGGTGCAGCGCCGCGATCTCGTCTTCGACCTCGGCCACCGGGCCGAACACGCGCACCGGTTTCTGGCCGCGGGCGAAGACCTCGCGGCAGGGCAGGTTCATGGTCGGGTTCTCTTCGTGGTTGCCGGTCAGGGTCAGCAGGCGGTGTTCGGTCATGCCATAGACGATACGGCCGATGTGGGCCCAGTACTGGGTGCCGGCACACATGCAGCAGGGCTCGACCGTGGTGTAGAGCGTCGATTGCCAGAGCACCTCGCTCGGGTGGTTCAGCACGGCGGTGCGTGCGAGGACCGCCTCGGCATGGTTCACGCTGTCGACGTTGCCCTGTTCGGCCAGCAAGGTGACGTGGTCCGGGCCGACCAGGATGGCGCCGAACGGGTGGCGGCCCATGGCCATGGCGCGCCGTGCGACCTCGTTGGCGTGGCGCAGGTGGCGCACGATCTGCTCGGGCGTGGGGTCGGGGTTGAGGAAGTCCGTCGTCATGGGGGTGGGCCTCAGGCCCCGGTGGACGGCGCGCCCGGCATCACTTCCGGGCGGGCGTGCAGGTAGGCCGCGGCACGACGCTTGGCGTCGATGTCGGCGTACACCCGCCGGGCCTGCGCTTCGTCGATCTGGAGGGCTGCGGCCAGGTCGGCGGCCGGGCGGTCGTGCTCGCGGGCCCAGAGTGCCAGGTCCATCTGCGCGTAGGGCAGGGCGAAGTAGAACTCGTCCTGGCCCTGGGGCAGGCTGTAGGTGTCGGTGGTGGGGACGGCGCTGCAGATGTCGTCGGGCAGGCCCAGGTGGCGGGCCATCGCATAGACCTGGGTCTTGTAGAGGTGGGCGATGGGCTTGAGGTCGGCCGAGCCGTCGCCGTTCTTCACGAAAAAGCCCTGATCGTACTCAAGCCGGTTGGGTGTGCCGATCACGGCGAAGTTCAGCCGGTCGGCGTGGTAGTACTCCAGCGTCTTGCGAAGGCGTTGCTTGTGGTTGGTGGCGGCCACGATCTGCAGGTACTCGCGCAGCGGCAGGCGGGCTTCGTGCAACGTGCCCTGCGGGTCGCGCACGACCAGCTTGAAGTAGTTGATGCCGCCTTCCAGGCCGCCGGCGATCACGATCTTGTTGGCCCAGCCTTCGCCGTAGTCGGCAAACACCTTGCGGATCGCGCTGTCGCGCTCACGGTAGCAGCCGATGGCCTCCAGGGTCGGTGCGACGTCGTGCAGTTCGTGCTCGATGCCCAGGTGGTCGGCCAGCAGCCGGCCGCGCCGCGTGGAGTTGCCGCTGGAGTCGCGCTCGGGCAGCAGCAGCCCGAACACCTTGGACGCACCGACTGCACGCACGGCCAGTGCAGCACACACCGAGCTGTCGATGCCGCCCGACATCGCGATCACCAGGCCGCGCCGGCGCAGGCGCTGCGACAGGCTCTCGCGCATCCAAGCAGCGATCCGGTCGGCCTCGGCCTCCAGGTCCAGGGCCAGCACCGAGGCGTCGAAGGGCGCGTTCATTGCGCCTGCCCGGCCGGGGCCTGACCCAGCTTGCGGCCCAGGTAGGCCGCCACGGCGTCGAGGCTGTCCAGGTTCTCCGGGATCATCTCGTCGTCGCTGACCGAGATCGCGTAGGTCTCTTCGAGGTGGGCGATCAGCTCGAGGAAGCCGGTGGAGTCGAGGATCTGCGCTTCCATGAAGGAAGCATCGTCGGCAAACGCCGCGCTGGCGCCGGACAGCATGAAGTTGTCCTGGATGAACTGTCGAACCTGCGTCTTGTAGCTGTCCATGGGGTCTTGCCTGTGGCCTGAAAGATGGATCGGGGTGGAATGGGGCGTGCACGGCGCGTCAGCGCAGCGCGCTCCTGCGGATTTTGCCGGTGTCGGTCTTGGGCAGTTCGGTCACGAACTCGACCACCTTGGGCACCATGTAGCTCTCCAGGTGGGCCATGCAGTGGCGGGTCACGTCGCGGTCGCTGAGCTGGGCGTCGTCGCGCAGCACCACCAGCGCCTTGACGGCCTGGCCGAGCAGTTCGTCGGGCACACCAAGCACCGCACATTCGAGCACGGCGTCGAGCTGCACGATGACCTCCTCGACCTCGCGCGGGCTGACCTTCTCGCCGCGGGACTTGATGATGTCGTCCTGCCGCGCCTCGAAGTAGAGATAGCCGTCGGCATCGGTGTGGAAGACGTCGCCGGTGTGCAGCGCCAGTTGCCCGGTCACCGGGTCGCGGCGCAGCTTGCGGGCGGTTTCCTCGGGCCGCTCCCAGTAGCCCAGCATCACGTGCGGGCCCTGCACCACCAGCTCGCCGCGGGCGTTGGGCGGCGCATCGGGCAGGCGGTGCCCGTGCTCGTCGATGAGCCACCAGGTCTGGCCCGGCAGGCCACGCCCCACGCTGCCGGGGCGGGTGGCCAGCTCGTGCGGCGGCAGATAGCTGATGCGGGTGCACTCGGTCTGCCCGTACATCGCAAAGATCCGGGCGTCGGGCAGCCACGCGTGCAGCCGCTCGATCACGGCGGGCGGCAGCGCGGCGGCGGCGTTGGTCAGGATGCGCAGCGACGACAGGTCATGCCGCGTGCGGTCCTTCAGCGCCGTGAGCATCGCGTACATCGTGGGCACACCGGGGAACACGGTGCCCCGCTCTCGCACCAGGGTGTCGAGCACCTTCACCGGGAAGGCGAAGTTGCGCTCGAGCACCAGCGTGGCGCCGCTGACCATGCTGAGCAGCAACTGGGTCAGGCCATAGTTGAAGCTCAGCGGCAGCGCGCTGACGATCACGTCACGTGCGTCGAGCCCGAGGTAGGACTGGATCGCGGCCGTGGCATGCAGCAGGTTGCCGTGAGACAGCATCACGCCCTTGGGTAGGCCGGTGGTGCCGGAGGTGTGGCTGATCAGCGCGAGGGTGTGGTCGTCGATGGC
>CAMLSD010000167.1 GCA_946482595.1 uncultured Comamonadaceae bacterium | reverse complement strand
TGCAGCGCTCCAGGGGGTCGGTGTAGCACAGCAGCCGGCCTTCGCCGTCCCACTGGTAGCGGTGCATGCTGCCGTCGGGCTCGTGCACGCCCAGCAGGCGGCCGGCGTTGTCCCAGACGTATTGCGTCACCTGACCGAGGGCGTTGCGCTGTTCGAGCAGGCGGCCCAGGCGGTCATGCACGAAGGAGGTGGTGTGGCCCGAGCAGTCGGTGTATGAGGCCAGCAGGCCCTGGGGGTCCCAGCTCAGGCGTTTGACGCCACCGCGTGCATCGGTCACCTGAGTGGCCAGCCCGCGCTCGTCATGCACGAAGCGGGTGGTGCGGCCCAAGGGGTCGATGCTGGCGCTCAGGTTGCCGCGCGGGTCGTACTCGCGCCGCCAGGCGTGGCCCAGCGCGTCCTGCAGTTCGACGGGGCGGTCTGCCGCGTCGTACACGATGGTGGTGCGCCGGCCGGCCGCATCGACCACGGCAATGAGGTTGCCGCGGGTGTCGAACTGGTAGCTGGTCTGGCGCCCGAGCGCGTCGATGCTGGCGCGCGGGTGACCGTTGGCATCGAAGGGGGTCTGCGTGCGAACGCCGTCCGGGCCGGTGATGGCCACGATGTCGCGGCGCTCGTCGTACTCGTAGACCGTCTGGCGCCCGAGTTCGTCGGTGATGCGGGTGGCACGCAGGCGGTCGAGGTACTCGAAGCGCAGGCCGGCACCGTCGGCTGCGGCGTACGAGCGCACCACCCGGCCATGGGGTGCGTGGATGTCGTACTCGGCGCAAAAGCGCGAGCCGTCCCGGCGGGTGTAGGCGGTGAGCACGCCGCCGAGCCACTCGTAGCGCCGGGCCTGGCCGGATGGGTCAGTCGCTTCGGCCAGCTCACCCTGCGCGGTGTAGGTGTAGCGTGCCAGCCAGACCAGCGGGGCACCCGGTGAGCTGGACAGTGCTGAGCGGTGGCCATGGGTGCCTACGCCCAGCAGCCTGCCCTGGGCATCCCAGTGCAGGTGAAGCTCGCGTCCTGTGCTGTCGGTCAATGCGTGAGGCCGCCATGCGGCGAAAGGGTCGTCAGGCGGCTGGGCGTAGTGCAGCGTCACCCGGTTGCCGTTGGCGTCATGTATCTCGGCCAGCGGCAGTGAAAACAGGTCTTCGCGAGCGCGCACGAAGCGCTGCGTGCG
This sequence comes from uncultured Comamonadaceae bacterium, assembly GCA_946482595.1. Next base: position 5,728 of record CAMLSD010000167.1, on the reverse strand, counting down.
GCCGTCCTTGAACAGCACCTGCCACTCGTGTGCCGTGGGCCGGCTCAGGGTGAACTGCTCGTAGGCGTCGAAGTGCTGGCTGGCTTCGGCGATCCAGGGCAGGCGCACCGCCCGCCCGGTGGGGTCGTGATACACGATGCCGTCCGCGCTGAGCTTCAGTTCGACCGACAACGTTGTGCTCCACCCCCGGCCGAACCAGCCTGAGCGCACGTCCCCCGAGCGGTAGCTGCGCTCCCACGCCAGGGCAATGGGCCCGGGGAGGTCGAAGTCAGCCTCCTTGAGCGACTTCTCGCCGGTGGCGATGATCACGGGCTGGCTGGTGGCGCAGGCACACTGGGTGGCGTTGCCGCGCGGGCCGGTGCCGTTCTCGACCGGGCGGGATGAGTTCTCCCTGCCCGTTGACTCCTTGGACCGCTTGGGCAGGGCCCTGCCGAGTGCCGCCAGGATGGCGGCCAGGCCCACGCGTGTCAGGAACTTCGCCAGATTCTGCCGCTCGGCGGCGATCTGCGCGTCGCTCATCGGTTGGGTCCAGCGATTCATCATCGCCGTGAACTCTTCGGTGGCCCCCGCCGTCGACTGGATCACGGACTTCACCCGCATGGCGGCGGCGGCACCCCCGGCCAGCTGCCCGACCACAGGGATGGCGCTGGCGCCCATCAGTGCTGCGGTCTGGCCCAGCGCGATCAGGGTGTCGGTCGACATCAGTGCATCGAGCATGGCCTGGCCTTCGCCGACCGCGGCGTCGGCGAAGTCGGCTGCGCTCAGGCCGCCGACGATCTTGCCGCCGTTGTTGGCCACGTTCTGGACGGCCTCGGGCAATAGTGACCACACGGCATTGACGGAGCTGTCGACGGCGTGCATGACGGCGTTGCGGGCTTCGATGAACACACTTTTCGTCCAGGACAGGAAGCCGTTGTCGCCGTTGTGCTGCAGGGTGTGGACGCCGCGGATGACGCGCGGCGAGTGCAGACCGCGCCCCATATACGTCTGGCGATGGGCAACCTGCGTGCCATGGTCGAACACGGTTCCTGCCGGGTTGTTCAGCTTGGTGCTGTTGTTGGTGTGCTCGTCCAGGCCAATGTTGCCGCTGCTCTTGAGGAAGACGGGATCCTGAGGCTGATTCACCGTGGCGTTCGAGTGCTGCGTGACCAGGTCACGGCCGTCGGTTCTGACGTTGGTAGGCATGTCGCGATTGCAGATCAGTCGATGTGAGGGGAGCGCTCGATCGCGCAGGCCGCCAGCGAGCCGTCAAATGCATCGACGGACCAGTGCAGCACGGTGTTCACCCTGCCGATGCCCAGTGCGTGGTGGCGGGCCACCAGCACCCAGGCCATTGGCGCAGCCGCGACGCCGGTGTTCCCGGTCAGGATCGCGGGCTGCCAATGCGACAGGCTCGACGTCGCATAGGGGACGACGCTCGACTCCAGTGCGGCAGACTCCTGCCGCGCACGCCAGGAAGATCCGTCCATGTCGCTCAGCAGGTGGCTGATCTGAGAGGCCTGCAGCCGGGCGTTGTGCATGGCGACGCGCATGGTCTCGGCCAGGACGGCGCCCGATTCATACGGGGAGAGCTCGTCGGGTTTCACCGGGGGCTCGGCGCGAGGCAGTGCACCCACGCATGGTCGGTGCAGCGCAAATGCGCCTGGTGGCATGGCCTGCACGTCGGGCACGCGCTGCAGCCAGGTGCACACGGCGCCTTCGCCTGCCACGAAACCCTCGGCATGCCCTTCGCGCAGGAGCACATCGTCGCGGGCAAGCCGTTCCAGCTGGCCTGGCTCGCACAGGCTGTCGACGGCGGCGATCAGCACGTGCTGCAGGTCCTGGCCTGCATCAAGGCGATCCCAGGCGTACTTCAAGGCGAGCCACGGCGTGGCCGAGCCGCCGTGCAGCACCAGGCGGTCGCGCTTGAACTGCGACCAGGCGGGCATGCCGTCGAGCCAGCGCCCCCACGTGTCGCCAGCTTCGCGGGCCTGGGATTCGTCGAGCCAGGAGGGGACCACCAGGATCTCCAGTGACTGCACGTCCCCGTTGGAGGCCGAATCGGCCGGGTCGACGGCATGCTCAAGCGCCTCGGCCGTGGCCGACGCGAGCATGGTCATCAGGCGGGACGCCCCGGCCTGATCCGCTGGCAAGGCAGCGCAGCGTGCGACGGTGACCGGCGCCGCCTGGTCCGGGACCTTGACGCGCTGCAGCACGCGGACGTCACCCACCCAGGACGCCAGGGTTTCGTCGACCGACGTGCCCAAAGGAGAAACCATGCCGTACCGGCGCAGGTGCCAGACGACATCTGGACGGGGGCGTGCGTCGAAGCGACGCAAGAAAGAAGCATGCGACATGTTCATGAGTCAGTGAGTGCAGGCCGGGTGACCTCGATCTGATGCAGCAGACCGGCAGGCGTGCGGGCAGGAAAGTGCGCGCGCCAGGTCAGCGACATCCGATCGAGATCGGGCTCGATGGTCAGCGTGTCGTAGCGCAGGGCCTCCGGCGAAGAAAGCTGGTGTTCACGAGTGGTGCGCACCGCCAGGTCCAGGTGCGGCATGGCAGCCTGGATCACCGGGCGTCGGGCGAGGTGCACCAGCGAGATTTCGGTGCCCGGTGCGGGTGGAGCCTCGAACTGGAGTTCGGGGTGGGCCAGGTTGTAGAAGCGAGGATGGAAGTCGCGCGGCGGACGTGGCATGCGGTGGGCCCGCCACACCTCGTCATAGGTGCCGGCATGGCGCTTTCTGTGCGGCGCGGTGGTGGGCCAGGGGCCAAACGCGGCGGGGTGCTGACCGGCGCGCCCGTAGTGCGCAGGGTGCGTGAGGGACTCCAGCCAGGGCAGGGCTTCGACAGGTGCGCTTCGGTCCACCGTGGCGATGCCTCCTTCCCAGTCGGCCACTGCATAGGTCAAGGGAACCCGCTTGACGGTGCGCGCCAGCGCATGCGGCCGTACGCCGAGCATGCCCAGTCGCCAGCGGCGCGGCGCATGGGCCCGCAGCGCCACGACCCGTTGTCCGATCCGCAGCCCGGCGTCGACGTGGGCACCAGCGTGCCCGTCGGGCGCGGTGGCATAGCCGGCGACCAGCACGTCGAAGGCCGGCTTGTGCGGAGAAAGCTCGTGGTCGAGCCAGACGATCTGTTCGTTCACGCGTTTGCCCAGTGCTTCGCGTTGCGTGTCATCGAGATCGAGCGCACCCAGCATCCGCTGATCGGAAGACAGCCGGATGGGGGCCTGGTCTTCGGCTGCAGCGAGGCGGTTGCTGCTGAGGCGCCAGGTGCACTTGACCAGCAGCAACCATCCGGCGCGACCTTCGAGGTCTTCGAGCGGCACGATGGCAGCCGGCAGAGGCGTGCTATTCAGCAGCAAGCATGTCATCGGCAAACCCGGCAACACTCAGGGCTGACATCTGGCGTCGCGCAACGTCGAGCGCGTCGAGCGACAGGGCGTGTCGGGCGAGTGCGGCTCTTTCGACATAGAGCCACTGACGCATCGGATGGGTCAGCTGCATCATGGTCGGGCTCAGTGAAGGAATCGGGCGGGCATGCAGGGAGCCATCGCGAAAGCGCAAGGTCCGAGCCTTGGCCGGATCGGTGAAAAGCTGTTCCATCACCCAGTCGCACCGGTCGGCATCGTTGGTGATGCCCACATGCGAGCGACGACAGGCACTCAGCAAGAGCGCCCGCAGCGCACGCGACTTCGCTTCGGTGTGGTTGGGGTGACAGCGTGCCTCGACCGGCACCTCGCCCAGCGTGACCAGAAGCAGGTCGGCCTGCTCGGGTGTGACCGGGCCGTCCTGGCGGGCCATTCGCGCGCAGGCATCCACGATGCCGTCAAGGTAGCTGCCCAGCGCCAGGACACGAAACCGGTCGACATCTGCCAGGCCCTCGTGCTGCAGGAGTCGATCGCAGGACGGGCGTGGTGCGCGCGCCATCATCACGGGCCATGCCCACGAGGGCTCGCTGACGGCAAGGTAGTGCTGCAACAGCTCGTCAGGGGCAAGGTACGGTGCGACGCGAACGATGGCCAGGGCATCCGACTGCCGCTGGCGATCGTCTGATTTCAGGCCCTGCGCGACAAGCTCGCGTGTGCTGTCGGCGGGCTGGCCCATGCAGGCGAGGGTCCAGTGCGCCAGGGAGCGAACATCGGGCTGCGAGGCGTCCTTCAGCAGCGCCTGCACGTCTGAGATCAAGGCGCGGGCGTCGGTACGCCCTGCCAGTTCGAGGGCCAGGCGCAGCAACTCGGGGTGTCGCTGCGCCTGCCTGAACAGGCCAACCACATGGGTGCCCACCTGCGGAAACACGTCGGACGTCGCTGGAAAGAACCACAGCGCATCACGCACACCGGCTGGGGCCTGCGGCTGCAGCCGGCGCACCAGGTCGAACCAGTCCGGGTCACCCGACTGAATGGCCAGCGCCGTCCGAAAGAAGCACAGCTCGTCGAGCGTGGTCGGGCTGGCCTCGGCCAGCATCTTGTCCAGCACGGCAGAGGCCTGGCCCGACTGAATCGCAGCACTGCGAACCGCCTGGTCCAGCTGTTCGTCGCACACAGCCAGCGCGGCCAGTGACTTGCCCGGATGTGCGGCGATCTGCACCCGGCGACGACGGGCCCGAAGACCCCGACGGATGGTGTCTTCCAGCAGCCTGGGCATGCCGTCCATGCGGCGCGGGAGAGCCGACGGAAGTCGCAGCGGCTCAATTGAGGTCAATCGACCCTCCCTCGATTCGGTGGGATCCGTATGCGGCGGACAGGATTTCATTGCCCAGGATCTCCACCCGCCCATCGACGGTGACCCGAACGCTTGCGTCGCCACAGGCCAGCTCCACGCTGGCCACACCGGCCAGCTTGAGCCGGGAGGCCGAGATGCTCAGCGTGCCGGATGCCTCGTCAAGTTCGAACATCGGGCCGGCATCTTGCGCATCCGTGGGCCATGCCGCGGTCACCAGGGGTGGGCAGCCCGGCGCATGCAGCAGGCACACCTGCTGCGACGGCCGGATCAGCGCAATGTGAGTGGAGATGATTGCGTCGACGAGGTGGTCGTCGCACCGGACCTGACAGGTGCGCCCTGTGACGCTGACCACGACCCCGACGGACTGGCTGCACTGAGGCTGGGCTGCGGCGCCAGCGCGTGAAAGGGCAAGGGCGTTCATGGCGGGCCTCAGTTGTTGTTGATGTTCGGGCTGATCAGGTTGATCTCGTCGGTGCCGCTCAAGGTGAGCTTGGCTCCGGAGATCTCGATGGAGCCGTCCGACTTCATCACCAGAGAGGACTTGCCGACAGTGATGCTCAGCTCGGTGCCGGCGGTGATGCTGTAGTTGGTCCCCACCTGCGTGCTCTTGGCCACCCCGACCGCCGTGTTCATCATCGCCCCCACGTTCAGGCTGTACCCCAGCCCGACGTTTTCCATGCGCCCGAGCCCGACGTTCTGCATGTAGGCCATGCCGATGGTCTCGGTCTTGGTCTTGCCGACCTTGATGCTCCAGTTCTTGCCGATGCTGTCCTTCTCGTTCTTGGCGACCTGCTTGCTGCGGTTGGCCCCGACACTCAGGCTGTCGTTCTGGCCCACCTTCTTGCTGCGGTTCACCCCGATGGCCACCGTCTCGTTGGCGCCCACCACTTCGCTGCGGTTGGCTCCGATGGCGATCGTCTCGTTGGCCCCCACCGTCTCGGTGCGGTTCACGCCGATGGCGATGGTTTCGTTGAGCCCGACGTCCTCGGTGCGGTTGTCGCCGATGCTGATGGACTCGTTGT
>CAMLSD010000166.1 GCA_946482595.1 uncultured Comamonadaceae bacterium | reverse complement strand
TTTGTGGCGGACATCGTGGCAGCCCTGCCCGGGCTTGCCTAGCTAGTATGCTTCCCAGTGCTGGTTACGGGGTGTGACGCCGGCGGTGACGCACGCGTGCCCGACACGGGTGCCGAAGCGCTCACTTCGCCGGTGCGCTCTGCGGGGAGTCCAGCCCGAACAAGGCCGCGCCGTTGTCCCAGGCCACACGCCGCGCCACATCGGGCGGCAGGCCGCCGAGCCATACGCGGTAGCCCTGCATGAGGCCTTCGTAGTATTGCCAGCGCTGGTTGACCCAGGTGTCCGAGCCGATCACGAAACGCTGCGGCAAGGCCAGGATCAGCTCGCGCCAGGCGGGGCTGAGCTGGCCGTCGTCCTGGGTCAGGCCGGGGCGGTACGACAACTCGCCGTGCAGTGTGGGGTGACGCTCGAACAGCGCGCGCACCCGCTCGACCGGCACGCCGCCGATGCCGGTGTGCGCCCAGATCAGCCGGGCGCGGGGTGCATGGGCAAAGAGCTTCTCGATCGCCACGTCATCGACATGGGCCAGCACCACCAGGTCACGCGCCTGGGCCAGCTGCATCAGGCGGCGCGCGATCGGGCCGTCGGCATTGGCGCTGTCGTACAGATGGAACTCTCCCAGCCCCCGGTAGGGGCCGGCCGGTGTGCCGGCGGCCAGTTCGCGTTCGACCATCTCGTAGATGGTGGGGTCGGCGAACCAGCCGGTGTAGTCGGCGCGGTTGCGATACAGCCGCACGAAGGGCACGACGGTCACGCCCGCCCGGGCGGTGTCGGCGCGTGCCGTGGCCAGCGAGCGGGTGCCGTCGTTGGGCCGGCTGTTGGCGACGATGGCGCGCACGCCGCTGCGCTGCATGCGCCCGAGCACGTCGGGCAGCGGGTGCGGCTCCTGGGCATCGTCGTTGTAGTGCAGGTGGGCGTCGAACAGGGGGCCGGCGTAGGGCGCGGGCTGGGCCGACGCCGCCGTCGCGCCCATGCTCAGGGCCACGGCGGCCAGGCCACCGGCGATCCATCCACGAACTGCAAGCATGGGCCACTCCTGCAACGGCACCGCGATGCGGGCAGTGTAGGACAGGGCCGACGCCGGCGCGCCAGCGTGGCCGATGCCCCCACGGCCGGCTGCACCCTACCCTGCGTGCAGGTTCCAGCAACCCCCATTTTCCGCCCTGCGGCCCCACCGGACGGCCCAGGGCTCCCCTTGAACGGGCCTTGCACCGACCTGCCCTGGCACGCTACCGACATGGCCGCCGGAGCACGAGGTGCAAGGCCCGTCCATCCTTGTGCGGCCGCATGCCACCCGCCTTCGCCCGGCATCACACCCCGCACGACACACCCAGACGACAAAAGGCCCACCGCATGCGGTGGGCCTTGCCTGTGCTGCCGTCGAGTGCGACGGCAACGCCTATCGTTTGATCAGCCCCATCACCAGCGAGATGACAAAACCGATCAGGAAGATGAAGAACAGGATCTTCGCGATGCCGGCCGCTCCGGCGGCGATGCCACCGAAGCCGAACACCGCGGCGATCAGCGCGATCACGAAAAAGACGACAGCGTAGTGCAGCATGGTGGCCTCCTTCGCGTCAGCTGTTGGCCGCCTTCAGGCGGATGTCGTTCTTCACGGCGCGCACGCCCTTGACGCTGCGGGCCAGGTCCACGGCACGCGACATCTCGTTCAGGTTGTTGGCGAAACCGCTGAGCTGCACCGTGCCCTTGAAGGTTTCGACGTTGATGTTCAGCGCGCTGACGGCCTTGTCCTCGACAAACGCGGCCTTCACCTTGGTGGTGATGACGCTGTCGTCGACGGCCTCGCCGATGCTGGACTGGGTGGCCGTGCTGGCGCAGCCGGTGGCCACGACGGTGGCGCCCATCGCCACGGACAGGGCGGCAATGCGCAGGAAGCGGGATGCATTCATGACGGGACTCCTGGGTTGTTCATTGATGGCGTTGAAGCTCGGCTGGCGGGGGTCGCTTTGGGAAGCAGACCGTGTTCGCTGGCCGTGAATGAACTCTAGGAGCCGCGAGTCGCAGCGCCTGTCGGCGTGCGCATGCGCCGGCGTGGGTGGTGCGCCGAGCGGCCTGTCGGCGCCGTCCGACAGGCCGCGCCGGGCGTCAGCCGCGCGCCAGGCGGCGCTGCAGGAAGTCCAGGCGGTCCTGGCCCCAGAACAGCTCGCCGTCGACACGATAGGTCGGTGCGCCGAACACGCCCGCGGCGATGGCTTCCTGCGTGTCGATCTCGTAGCGTTCGTGGGCGGCCTGGCTGTGGGCGTCCTCGACGCGGGCCGTGTCGAGCCCGCACTGGGTCAGCAGGTCGGCCAGCACGGCCTCGTCGGCAATGTTGCGCTGATCGACCCACACGGCACGCTGGATCGCGCCGGCCAGGTCGAGCGCGGGTTCGGTGCCGTCCTTCATGTCCACAGCGATGATGAGCTGGGCCGCGATGTCGCCGTTGACCGGAAAGAACTTCGGTTCGACGTTCATCGGCATCTGCAGGAACTCGGCAAAGCGCCGCAGTTCGAGCAGGCGATAGGCCTGGCGCTGCGGTGCACGCTTGGCCAGCGGCACCCCGCCGGAGACCGGGAACACCTTGCCGCCCAGATCGACCGGCAGCACCCGCACGGTTGCACCCGCCTCGCGGGCGATGGTGCGAAAGCGCTCGTGTCCGAGGTAGACCCAGGGGGACTGCGGTGCGAAGAAATAGTCGATCGTCAGGGCCATGCCGTGTTCTCCTGTGCGGGTTGCTCGTTGCGGTCGCAGCCCCGATTGTGGAGTGTGTGGGCATGTCCCCGCACCGGCAGGGGGACACCGCGCGTGCTACGGCGCGCCGGCCCGCCGGCGGTAGCCGGCCGACTGCAGCGTCTGCTGCACCTGGGCCTGCGACGCCGCCAGGGCCTGGTCGAGCGTGATGCGGCCCTCCAGTGCCGCGGCCATGTGCTGCCCCACCGCATCGGCCATGCCGGCGAACTCCGGAATGGCCGCAAACTGGATGCCCAGGTAGGGTGACTTCGGCAGGGTGCTCAAGGTCGGATTGGCAAATGCGATCGCCACGGCTTCGTGATAGGAAAACACCGCCGCCTTGAAGAACTCCGGCCGGCGATAGGTGGAGGTGCGCGTCCCGGTGGGCACGCGCAACCAGCCCTTGTGCCGTGCCACCAGCTCGATGTATGCGCGTGAGGTCGCCCAGCTGATGAACCGGGTGGCCGCCTCGGCGCGCGGGGTCGAGGCCGGCATGGCCAGCGCCCAGGCCCACAGCCAGTTGGCACCACGCGGTGTGACGGCGGTCGGCGCCTGGGCAAAACCTACCTGGTCGGAGACCTTGCTGTGTTGCGGGTCGGTGACGAACGAGGCCGCGATCGTGGCGTCGACCCACATCGCACACTTGCCGGCGTTGAAGAGCGCGAGGTTCTCGTTGAAGCTGTTGGCGGCCGCACCGGGCGGGCCGTGGCGCTGCAGCAGCTCGAGGTACAGGCCGAGTGCCGATCGCCAGGCCGGCGTGTCGATCTGTGCGCGCCAGTCCATGTCGAACCACTGGCCGCCGAAGGTGTTGACCATGGTCGTGAGCAGGGCCATGTTGTCGCCCCAGCCGGGCTTGCCGCGCAGGCAGATGCCGTAGACACCGGACTTGGGGTCATGGGTCTTCGCGGCCGCATCGCGCACCTGCTGCCAGGTGGGCTGGTAGGGCAGGCTCACGCCGGCGCGCTGAAGCAGGTCGCGCCGGTACATCAGCATGGAGCTTTCGCCATAGAACGGCGCGGCGTACAACTTGCCGTCGACCGAGAGGCCCTGGCGCACGCTGGGCAGCAGGTCGGCCAGGTCGTAGCCGGCGTCCGGCTCGAACGGCCGCAACCAGCCCTTGCGACCCCAGATCGGAGCCTCGTACATGCCAATCGTGACCACGTCGTAGCGCGTCCGCCCCTGCGCCACGTCGGCGCTGACTTCACGCCGGATCACGTCCTCGTCCAGCACCACCCACTTGAGCCGGATGTCGGGGTGGGTCCGCTCGAACAAGGGCGACAGCTCCTGCATCACCAGCATGTGGCCGTTGCGCACGGTGGCCACGACCAGTTCGGTCGGTTCGGCACCTGCGACCGGCGCGGCCATGATCAGGCCAGGCAGCGCCAGCCAGCACGCCATCCACCGCAACAGCGGGCTCCACAAACGATTCAGGCGTGGGGACATGGCGGGCTCCTGCAAGGCAACAACGAAGCCCAAGCCTAGGTGGCGTGCCCCGGGCGGATTGATACGCCGTTGCCCTGCCACCGGCACTGCCTTGCGCAGCCGCACTGGGGCTTACCCGCCACTGCGGGAAAGCCCCGGGAGGCCTTTGCACGCCAGTATCACGAGGCCCCGGCGGCGGTATCAAACGAACGGTGTCTCCTGCAGAAAACTTGCGTCCGTCCGATGCCGATGTGGTGCATCGACTCCACACCCTCTCTCGTGAAGGAGACGCTCTCATGAAGAACCCCCTTGCCGCCGGCCTGGTCCTGGCGCTGTCCCTGGCGGGCCTTGCCACGGCCCATGCCACCGAACTCGTGGTGGCCACCGTCAACAACGGCCACATGATCGAGATGCAGAAGCTCACGCCGCACTTCGAGCGGGCCCACCCGGGCATCAAGGTGAAGTGGGTCACGCTGGAAGAAGGCGCGCTGCGCCAGCGCGTGACGACCGACATCGCCACCAAGGGCGGCCAGTTCGACATCATGACCATCGGCATGTACGAGACACCCATCTGGGGCAAGCGCGGCTGGCTCGTGCCGATCAAGCCCGACGTGAACTACGCGCCGGAGGACATCCTGCCGCCGATCGCCGCCGGCCTGTCGGTGGGCAACACGCTGTATGCCGCGCCGTTCTATGGCGAAAGCTCGATGCTGATGTATCGCACCGACCTCGTCGAAAAGGCCGGCATGAAGATGCCCGCGGCCCCGACCTGGGAGCATGTGCGCGACGTCGCCGCCAAGACCCACGACCCCAAGGCCGGTGTCTACGGCATCTGCCTGCGTGGCAAGCCGGGCTGGGGCGACAACATGGCCCTGCTCACGACCATGGTCAACACCTTCGGCGGCCAGTGGTTCGACATGGACTGGAAGCCGCAGCTGACCACCCCGGCGTGGAAAAGCGCGGTGAGCTTCTACGTCGACCTGCTGCGCCAGTACGGCCCGCCCGGCGCGGCCGCCAACAGCTTCAACGAGAACCTGGCCCTGTTCAACGAAGGCAAGTGCACGATGTGGGTCGATGCCACGATCGCGGCGTCCTTCGTGAGTGATCCCAAGCAGAGCAAGGTGGCCGACAAGGTGGCCTTCGCGCAGGCACCGGTGGCTGTCACCCCCAAGGGCGCCAACTGGCTGTGGGCCTGGGCCCTGGCGATTCCGGCCGGGTCGCAGAAGGTCGACGACGCGCAGAAGTTCATCCGCTGGGCCACGTCGCGCGACTATGTGAAGCTGGTGGCGCAGGAGTCCGGCTGGGCCCGTGTGCCCACCGGCACGCGCCGCTCGACCTACACCAACCCGGAGTTCCTGAAGGCGGCCGTGTTTGCCGACGCCGAACGCAAGGCGATCTTCTCGGCCAACCCCAACGACAGCACCCTGCCCCGGAGCCCCTATGTGGGTGTGCAGTTCGCTGCGATCCCGGAGTTCCAGGCCATCGGCGTGGCCGTGGGCCAGCAGATGAGTGCCGCCCTGGCCGGCAAGGTCAGCGTCGACGAAGCGCTCGCCGCAGCCCAGACGGCCGCCGACCGCGAGATGCGCAAGGGCGGCTACTACAAGTGACTCGTGCGTGACTGAGCGCGGCGTCTGACCTCCGGCCGCGAGCCTGCGCTCGCGTGACCGGACGGTCGAGACACGCCGGTCTGCCGCTCGATCTGCCGCTCGATCTGCGGGCCTTCGGCACGAAGGCCCTGCGGCCGCCACCCGCCGGTGGCGGCCTCCCCCGAACCAGGTGACACCGCTGCGCGGCGTGGCACGACCACGCCGGCGTGAGCGTGCGCGCCTGCGTGACCCCGCCCCTGGGGTGCCGCTTGTGGTGGCACCCCGATGGCGGATTTCAACCCTGGAGAACCTCCCCATGAAAACCATTCACACCCTCGCTCTTGCAAGCACGCTGGCCTGCGTCAGCGCACTGGCCACGGCCCAGTCCTCGGTCACGGTCTACGGCCGGCTCGACCAGGGCTATCGCTACGACAGCGGCGCCGAAGGCCGCAGTCAGATCGCCACCGGCTCCTTCAACGGCCTGGGCTTTCGCGGCAGCGAAGACCTCGGCGGCGGCCTGTCGGCGTTTTTCCACATGGAGCATCGCTTCTCGGCCGACACCGGCGTGAGCAACTCGCCGTTCTGGGACGAAATCGCCATCGTGGGTCTGCGCGGCAGCTGGGGTGAACTGCGGCTGGGTCGCCAGGGCGGCCCCTATGGCGTGGCACCGGACCTCGATGCCTTCGGTGGTGACACCGTGGGCGGCCGGGGCGAACGCAAGGCCGGGGCCGATGACAAGTACAACAACGCAGTCGTCTACTGGAGCCCCGAGATCAACGGCCTGTCGGCCGCCGTGGGCGCCTCGCTGCATGAGGGTGCACCGGGCCTGAAGACCGGCACGAGTGCCGTGGTGAAGTACGCCGCCGGCCCGCTGACGGCCGCCGTCTCGCTGGCCAGTCGAGCCAACCGCGATCGCGCCTGGGCCCTGGGTGGCAGCTATGACTTCGGTGTTGCGCGTGTCGTGCTGGCCGTGGCCGACAACAACGGACGTCACTCAGGCATGGACCGCAGCACCTTCGACATCGGCGCAATCGTCCCGATGGGCCCGGGCTCGGTGCGTGCCAAGTTCAACCGGGACGACCACAACAACGTCAAGACGAACAACGTCGGGCTGGGCTACTGGTACGACCTGAGCAAGCGCACGATGCTCTACACCGACCTGGGCCTGGAAAAGACTTCGGGCGC
>CAMLSD010000165.1 GCA_946482595.1 uncultured Comamonadaceae bacterium | reverse complement strand
GGCCGAGGCGGCCAACCGCGCCAAGAGCAGCTTCCTGGCCAACATGAGCCACGAGATCCGCACCCCGATGAACGGCGTGCTGGGCATGACCGAACTGGTGCTCAACACCGCCCTGACCGGCCGACAGCGCGAATTCCTGGAGCTGGCGCACAGCTCGGCGCGGTCGCTGCTGGCGATCATCAACGACATCCTTGACTTCTCGAAGATCGAGGCCAACAAGCTCACGCTCGAACACATCGTCTTCCGCGTGCGTTCGCTGCTGGACGAAACCCTCACCCCGCTGCAGGCCCAGGCAGCGCAGAAGAACCTGTCACTGGCCGTCGACATTGCCGACGACGTGCCCGACCGGCTGATCGGCGACCCGGGACGCATCCGCCAGGTGCTGCTCAACCTGGTGGGCAATGCGCTGAAGTTCACCTCCGTCGGCGAGGTGCGAGTCTCCGTGACGGCGCGGGCGCGGGCCGATGCGCGTGTGGCGCTGCACCTGAGCATCAGCGACACCGGCATCGGCATGACCGAGCAGGAAGTCCGCCATGTCTTCGAACCTTTCACCCAGGCCGACAGCAGCATCACCCGCCGCTACGGCGGCACCGGCCTGGGACTGGCGATCGTGCAGCGCATCGTCGACCTGATGGGCGGGCACACACAGGTACGCAGTGCACCGGGCTACGGCAGCACCTTCGAGGTCGAGCTGCCCTGCGGCACCGTGCCGGCAAGCGAGGCAGGCGACACCACAACGACCATGGAATTGCCGGGCGGCGAGACCCTGCGCGGACTGCAGGTGCTGCTGGCCGAGGACAACCCGATCAACCAGACCCTCACGGTGGCCATGCTCGACAGCCTGGGCATGCACGGCGAAGTCGCGCGTCACGGGGCCGAAGCCGTGGCTCGCGCGCGCGAGCGGCGCTTCGACCTGATCCTGATGGACGTGCAGATGCCGGTGATGGGTGGCTTCGAGGCCACCGCCGAGATCCGCCGGATCGAATCGAGCGACGGCCGGCGCACGCCCATCGTCGCGATGACCGCCTACGCGATGGAAGGCGACCGGGAGCGCTGCCTGGCCGCCGGGATGGACGGCTACATCGCCAAGCCGGTGCAGTTGCAGGCCCTGGCGCGCGTGATGATCGACGCGCTGGCGTTGCGCACGCCCGGGTGATCGTCCCGGGGCCGGGCGGTCGCACCAGCGCGCGCGTTCAGGGCAGCAGGATCGACGAGCCGGTGGTCTTGCGCGATTCCAGGTCGCGGTGCGCCTGAGCCACGTCGCGCAGCGCATAACGTTGGTCGATGCGCAGCTTCACCTGGCCCGAACCCACCATGCCGAACAGGTCGTCGGCCATGGCCTGGGTGGATTCACGCGTGGCCAGGTGGGTGAACAGCGTGGGCCGCGTGATGTAGATCGACCCCTTGGCCGCCAGCGAGCCCAGCGTGATGGGCGGCACCGGGCCCGAGGCGTTGCCGTAGCTCACCATCAGGCCGAAGGGCTGCAGGCAGTCGAGCGAGCGGTCCCAGGTGTCCTTGCCGATGGAGTCATACACCGCCTTCACGCCGCGCCCGCCGGTAAGCTCCTTGACGCGCACGAGGAAGTCCTCGCGGTTGTAGTTGATCGCATGGCTCGCACCGTGCTCGATCGCCAGCGCGCACTTCTCGTCGCTGCCGGCCGTGGCGATCAGCACCAGCCCCATCGCGCGGGCCCACTGGCAGGCGATCAGGCCCACCCCCCCGGCCGCGGCATGGAAGAGCACCGCGTCGCCGGCCTGCAGCCCGCCCTGGGGCTGCGTCTTGCGCAACAGGTACTGGACCGTCAGGCCCTTGAGCATCATCGCAGCGGCATCTTCGAACCCGATCGCATCGGGCAGGCGCACCACACACCGGGCCGGCATCACGCGCGCCTCGGCATAAGCGCCCGGCGGCTGGCTGGCGTAGGCCGCGCGGTCGCCGACCTTCAGGTGGGTCACGCCTTCGCCCACGGCCTCGACCACTCCGGCACCTTCCATGCCCAGCGTGAGCGGCAGCGCTCCCTGGTACAGGCCGGTGCGCTGGTAGACGTCGATGTAGTTCAACCCGCAGGCATGGTGACGGATGCGGATTTCGCCGGGGCCGGGCTCACCCACGGCCAGGTCGACGACCTGGAGGACTTCGGGGCCGCCGAACTGCTGGATCTGGATGGCAAGCGACATGGGATCTCCTGAATCAAGAAGGTGTGGCAGGCGGGCCGCAGCCGGCGCGCCCCGCATGAGCGATGAACGCCGTGACGATACGCCGATGCATGACGCCCTGCCGCATTGGGGGCATGATCGGCCCATGATCCGCCTGATCACCGCCCCCAACCTGGCCATCGCCACCCTGTGGGCCGATGTGCTCACCCAGGCCGGCGTGCCCGCGATGGTTCAACGCGCGCACGCCAGCAGCATTGCCGGCGAAATCCCGCCCGACCAGAGCCTGCCTGAACTCTGGCTGAACGACCCGGATCAACTCGTCCGCGCGCGCGAGCTGCTGCACCAGTTGCAGCATCCTGTCGAGCGGCGGTGGCGATGCCCGGACTGCGACGAGCTCATCGAAGGGCCGTTCGAGCAATGCTGGCATTGCGGCGCTAACATGCCCGCTCCCTGAGATCCGGCGCCGCTGCAGCGGCGCTTTCACTTGATGGCGCGCCTGACTCCCCGCACCGTGCTCTTCCTCACGCTGCCCCCCCTGTTGTGGGCCGGCAATGCGCTGGTCGGCCGCCTGGCCGTCGGCACGGTGTCACCGCTGCTTCTCAACGGCCTGCGCTGGGCCATTGCCGCGGCCGTGCTGCTGCCCCTGGGCTGGCGTGTGCTGCGCGGTGGCAGCAGCCTGTGGCAGCGCTGGCGGCGCTTCACCTGGCTGGGCCTGCTGGGCGTGGGCAGCTACAACGCGCTGCAGTACCTCGCCCTGCAGACCTCCACCCCGATCAACGTCACGCTGATTGCCGCCAGCATGCCGGTGTGGATGCTCGCGGTCGGTGCATTTGCCTATGGCGAACACCCCCGCCGCTCTCAGATCATCGGCGCGGTGCTGTCGCTGGCCGGTGTGCTGCTGGTGCTGTCGCGCGGCGACTGGGCCACGCTGATGCAGGTGCGGCTGGTGCCAGGCGACCTGTTCATGGTGGTGGCCATCATCCTGTGGGCCTTCTACAGCTGGATGCTGGCGCGACCGAGCGATCGCTCGGCCCAGGAATGGGGCTGGGCCGAGTTCCTGCTGGCGCAGGTGGTGTTCGGGCTGTTCTGGGCAGGCCTGGCAGCCGGCGGCGAGGCCGCCGTCGGTCAGTCGCAATTCACCTGGACCCCCTGGGTGGCCGTGATGCTGCTGTACGTGGCCCTGGGCCCCTCACTGCTGGCCTATCGCTGCTGGGGCCTGGGCGTGGCCACGGTCGGCCCGGCTGTCGCATCGTTCTTCAACAACCTCACGCCGGTGTTTGCCGCGGTCCTGTCGGCCGCCGTGCTGGGCGAAACGCCGCACCTGTATCACGCCGCCGCGTTTGCGCTGATCGTGGCCGGGATCGTGGTGTCCTCGCGGCGCTGAGTTCACGCGTGGGCCGGTGCGCCGGTGCGGAAGATCCGCACCGCCTCCGACACCACCTCGGCCTGGCCATGCAGCGAGGCGGCCGACGCCGACAGCTGCTCGACCAGTGCCGAGTTCTGTTGCGTCAACGTGTCCAGCTGCGCCACCGCGGTGTTCACCTGCGCCACCCCGGTGGCCTGCTCCACGGAGGCGTGGCTGATCTGGGCGATCAGGGCATTGACCCGCCGCACCGCGTCGATCGTCTGGCAGGTCGTCTGGCTGGTGGCCTCGACCAGCTGGCTGCCGGCCTCGACCTTGCCGGCGGAATCCTCGATCAGGCCCTTGATCTCACGCGCGGCGCCACTGGTGCGCTGGGCCAGGGCCCGCACCTCGCTGGCCACCACGGCAAAGCCGCGCCCGGCCTCGCCCGCCCGGGCGGCCTCGACGGCCGCATTGAGCGCCAGGATGTTGGTCTGGAACGAGATCGCATCGATCACGCCGATGATCTCGGCAATACGCGCCGACGACTGCCGGATCTCACCCATGCGGCGCGCCACGTCCTGGGCTGAGGCGCCCCCCGCTTCGGCCACATCGGCAGCCTGCTGGGCCAGCCGCGCCGCCTGCTGGGCGGTGTCGGCGTTCTGGCGGATGGTGCCGGTCATCTGCTCCAGCGACGACGCGGTCTGCTGCAGGCTGCTGGCCTGCGATTCGGTGCGATGTCCCAGGTCCTGGTTGCCCGACGAGATCTCGCGCGAGGCCAGGTGCATGCCCTCGACCTCACGCCGCACGTCGCCGACGATGGCCTGCAGATTCACGTTGAGCTGGGTCAGCCCACGACCGAGGCGGCCGACTTCGTCGAACCGGGCCGACTGCAACGACTGCGTCAGGTCACCGGCTGCCATGCGATTGGCCACGGCCGTCGCCTCGCGGATCGGGCGGATGGCCGCATGACGCAGCCACAGTGCCACCGGGAGCCCGCACAGCACGGCCGCCGCTACGGCCGGCACGGCCCCCAGGCCGGACATCGCCACACCGGCCACTGCGCCGGTCAGCGCCGGCACAAGCGCCAGTGCGGTGATGCGGGCGCCAAAACCCGGGCGCAGCAGCCGCGCGCAGCGCGCCAGCGTGCCGCGGTGCTGCAGCTCGCCGCGGTGCAGCACCGTGAGCACCCGCTCGCTGGCGGCCTCGCGGCGCATCTGGGCATACAGGGTTTCGGCTGCGTCGACTTCGCTGCGGGTCGGCTTGGTGCGCACCGACATGTAGCCGGTCACGCTGTGTCCGTCGACGATGGGGGTCACATTGGCGCGCACCCAGTAGTGGTCGCCGTTCTTGCGGCGGTTCTTGACCAGGGCCGACCAGGGCTCGCCCGCCTTGAGCGTCGCCCACATGTCACGGAAGGCCTCGGCCGGCATGTCCGGGTGGCGGATCAGGTTGTGGGGCTGGCCGATGAGCTCGTGACGCTGAAAGCCGCTGGCCTCGATGAAAGCCGGGTTGCAGTAGGTGATGCGGCTTTTCAGGTCGGTCACGGACACCAGCGTGGCGCCGTCCGGAATGAGGTGTTCTTGTTGGGTGACGGGGCCGTTGTTGCGCATGTCCGGAGCTCCAGCAGTGCTGTTGTTGGGTGCAGCCGGACCTGTGCCTCCCCTGAGACCGAACCTCCCTGAGCTGATCTTCAGGCCCACAGGTTGCCGCTGCTGTACCGGTTATCGGGCCGGCCTGCGGACAAATTGAACAGCCACCTGTAGGTAAATCCAGGCATCACGTGTGAGGCGATGCCGCTTGTGATCGGCCGGCTTGACCGCGAACAAGCCGGCCGGGCCACCGCGCCGAGCCGAGGTCAGAACGTGCCCGGGTAGGCCCCACCGTCCAGCAGCCAGTTCTGCCCGGTGATGTAGCCCGCCTGCTGGCTGCACAGGAAGGCGCAGGCCGCGCCGAATTCCTCGGGCGTGCCCAGGCGGCGCGCCGGCACGCTCTGGGTGCGCCTGGCCACGGCCTGGTCGGCGGGCAGGCCGGCTTTCTGGGCACCGGCCTCCAGCGTCTTGCGCAGGCGGTCGGTGTCGAAGGCGCCCGGCAGCAGGTTGTTGATCGTGACATTGCTGGCGGCGATGCCGCTGCGCGCCAGCCCGGCCACAAAACCGGTCAGGCCGCTGCGCGCGCCATTGCTCAGGCCCAGCACGTCGATCGGCGCCTTCACGGCGCTCGAGGTGATGTTCACCACCCGTCCGAAACCGCGTGCGGCCATGCCGTCGACGGTGGCCTTGATCAGTTCGATCGGCGTGAGCATGTTGGCCTCGACGGCCTTCAGCCAGGCCTCACGGTCCCAGTCGCGGAAGTCGCCCGGCGGCGGCCCGCCAGCGTTGTTGACGAGGATGTCCACCTGGGGACAGGCGGCCAGGGCCGCCTGACGGCCTTCGGGCGTGGCAATGTCGCCGGCCACGGTGCGCACCTCGCCCCCACCCAGCAGCCGCAATTCGGCGGCAGCCGCTTCGAGGGCCTCGGCACCGCGGGCCGTCATGACAACGTTCACGCCCTCCTGCACGAGCGCGCGTGCGCAGCCCTTGCCCAACCCCTTGCTCGACGCGCACACGAGCGCCCACTTGCCTGCAATGCCCAGATCCATGTTGCTATCTCCATTTCGTGAGTAACCAGATGCCCGCCAGCACCAGCAGCGTGCCGGCCGCCACCCAGGCGGTGAAGGGCTCGCCGAGGATCACCACGCCCATCAGCAGCGTGGACATCGGCCCGATCATCCCGGTCTGGGCCGCCACGGTGGCGCCGATGCGCTCGATGGCCATCATCACCATCAGCACGGGCGCGACGGTGCAGGCCGTGGCATTGAGCACCGACAGCCAGATCACCTCGGGCGCGACGACAGCGGCCGACATCGGCCGCAGCAGCACGAACTGTGCGATGCAGAACACGCAGGCCACCAGGCTGGCCCAGCCGACCAGCCGCATCGAGCCCAGGCGCTGGACCATCTGGCCGCTGTAGACGAGGTAGACGGCATACGAGACCGCACTGCCGAACACCAGCAGCCCGCCCAGCAGCACATTGCCGCCCTCGAAGTTCACCTCGTGGCCGAACACCACCAGCACACCGCAGTAGCTCACGCCGATGGCGATCAGCTGCTTGAGCGTGACCTTCTTCTTGAGCACCACCACGCTCAGTGCCAGCACCAGCGTGGGGTTGAGGTAGAGGATCAGCCGCTCCAGGCTGGCGCTGATGTACTGCAGCCCCAGGAAGTCGAGCATGCTGGCGAGGTAGTAGCCGCAGAAGCCCAGCCCGACGATGCCCAGCCAGTCGCGCCCGCTGATCGGTGCCTTCCCGCGGCCCGCATACCAGGCCATCAGCATGAACAGGGGCAGCGCAAACAGCATGCGATACATGATGAGCGTGACCGCATCGACACCGTAGCGATAGGCCAGTTTCACGATGATGGCCTTGCC
>CAMLSD010000164.1 GCA_946482595.1 uncultured Comamonadaceae bacterium | reverse complement strand
CTGACGGCCTCGCAAGCGACGAGCTGCCCGCACGCGTCGATCGACTGCATCAGGCGCCGCACCGCCCGCTCGTCGTGCACGCGCGCGGCCGCGAAGCGCAGCTGCAGTTGCCGCAGCTCGATCTCGCGCTCAATGCGGTCGATGTCGAGGCGGTCGATGTCAGGATGGGCGATGTCAAGGCGGTCGGCCATGCGGGCGTCCTCGCTGCGCCGCGCGGGCGCGGTGGACCCGGCCATGGCGCATGAAGCCGCGGTGCAACCGCGCGAGCCCAAAGCCGCACCAGCGGCACGCCCAAGGCGGCGGCATTGCCGCGGTCAGCGTGCTGCTGCGGCGGCGGCCCTGGCGGGGTCGCGGTGGCCGCGATGGGGGCGCGTCCAGCGTTCGAGTCCGCCGCCACTGTGGCGCGTGACAGCGCCGCCTGGGCGGCCCTGATGCGTCCCGATTTGCCGGGCACGCCGGCGCTGCCGATAGCGACGTGCCCGACGCGCATGCGCGAAGCGGCCAGCACGGCTGTCATGGTAGCGTCGGCCCGCCTGCTGCAGCGACTCGCGCCAGGCAGTGCCGGCGCACTCACGGCCGCAATACCGCTGGCCTCGGTCGCAGCGGCTGCATACCAGCACCGGCGCACCGCACCGCGCGCAGCTGAATGCCCGGGCGCTGCCACGGGCCTCGCCTTGCCCAGCAGCACGCATCGGCGACTCGCCCATGAAGCGAGCACGCCTCCGCCGGAACCACCCGGCCAACGTGGATCACATCCACCGCCGGGTGCCATACTTCGCAGGCACTCGCTTGTCTACACAACTCGAGTGAGGGCGCGGCGGCTCGAACCGCTTGTCAATCGATCGGTCGCCGCGCCCGCTTCTCGACCCGGACACCGTTCTACCGCAGCGTCGGCATCGACGCGTGCCGCCCGCTCCGAGTGCGCCGTCCGAGGGGGGGCTGGGGGAAACCCCCAGTAAAAGCCATCGTCGATCACTTTAGCCAGCGGCAGCGATCTACGCACGCCTGCTCAACTGCCTCGCGGGCTCCAGCCCTGCACCCAGTACAGCTGATCGCTGCGCGCCATCAAGGCAAGTCCTGCCCCGCCGCCGCTCGGTGGGTCAACTTGGTGAGCGGTGACCTGGGTCAATTCCGGTGAGCGCCAAAGCCACGGTCTTTGCGTGTTTGGTGCGGGCCTGCCACCGGCATCGAATGCGCAGAGGTGCGCTGTCCCGCTCGATGGCACAGTGGGCCCCGTACAAAACCACCGTTATCGGCCATGACCCAACTCTGGTTTCTACCCCTGACGAGCGCCGCACGATCGCAAGTTGCCAGCAGACTGCGCGAGCGCACATCAGCAAGGGTGCTCGCTCGCTTGCTGGTCGCCGCCGTCTTGCCCGGCCTTCCGGTCCCCGCTGCAACGCAGTCTGGCGCCGCGAGCAACGCGCCCGTGCTGCAGCTCCAGGTCGGCCACAACGCCGTCGGGTCATTGCCAATTTCGCTATCGCCCGCCGGCAACCTGATGGCCACCGCCGGCTCCGGCAATGCGCTGAAGTTGTGGGAGCTGGATGGCGGCCGCCTGGTCTGCACGCTGGACGTCGTGGTGGAGGGCACGCGCCGGGCCAGCAGCCGGCCGGGCTCCCTGCTCGATGCCGGAGAGCCGAACGTGGCCTGGTCGGCCGACGGCACGCGCCTGCTGACGCCGACTGGCGGCAACCGGTTCCGACTATGGGACCTGCGGCGCTGCGGCGAGAGCACCGAGATAGCGCTGGATCTGAGCATGCCTTCACGCCAGCCGGGGCGGGCGTCGCGCCAAGCAGACCGGGTGGACTCGATCCGCACGCTGGCCGGGAACCGGGTGCTGGTGCGGGTCAACGATGGCCTGCTCGTGTTCCGGCCTTTCGATGTGCCGGCTACCGCGGTGGCGGAGCAAGTCCGGCCCTTCAGCGAAGGAGCGACACGGCCGGGACCGGTCATCGGTCAATCGGAGGACGGGCGCATCGTGCTCACGTCCCGGGGTGTCACGCTGGATCCCTACGTCCATGGGCTGGATGACGGGGCACCCATCTCGCTGCTGTCCTTCTCCGGCGTCGAGCCGGGCTTTCGCGAAACGCTGCAGAGCGACAGGCAGACCTCGTGGCCACCGATGGTGGCGGTGTCGCGCAGCGGCCGCCTCATCGCCACGGCGGTGCGGGAACACGGAGTCATCCGTCTCTTCGATGTCGCGCAGCGTCGCGACGCAGGCATTGCCAGCGTACCGACCGACTTGCAGATGCAGCCCGGCCAGCCTATGCCGGTTCGCGGCTGCGTGCAGGGGCTGGCGTTCTCCAGCGACGAGCGGCAGATTTTCGCGGCCTGCGGATCGCGGGTGACTGTGCTTCGCTCCGACACGCTGCAGCCGATGAGGGTGATCGACCTGCCGGTGGCGCCAGCCGGCCTGCTGACGACCCGCATCCCGCTGCACGTGGTGCGCCGCGCCGAGGGCGATCTGCTGCTGGTCCAGTACAGCTACGTGTTGGGACCGACGATCCTGGCGCTGCCGCTGCACACCCCGTCGGCCACGCCGCGCCGCTGGGTGATGGACGCTCCGTCGCGAATCATGTCCCTCGCCTTCCCCGGCGACACCTGGGTTGCGCATGTCGAGTCCTGGCTGGGCGATGCGGCCGGCCGGACCCCGAGCTCCACCGGGCCCGCGGTGCGGGACGCATTGCCACTTGAGTTGCGCGCCCAGCACAGCAGCGTGCACCTGGACGCCTGGGGCGACGACAGCCACGGCGTGGTCCGCCAGATGCAGGGCTACACGGGCCTGGCGGACGGCAACCTGGGCGCCTTCTCGTCGAACGGCGCCTTCCACGTCGCCCAGGTCAGCCGCTTCAACCTCGGGCAGGTGCCGCGGCCGGCCAGCATCATGTCCACCGAGCTCAGCCTGCGCGACGTATCGACCGCGCAGGCACGCTGGACACGCGACATCGGCACCGGTGCGCGTTATGCGCGGTCGCTGGCGGTCAGCGAGGACGGACGCCTCGTTGCGTTGTGGCGCGACCGCGCGCTGCAGCTGATAGACGGCGCGAGCGGGCGCGACCTGCAGGTGCTCGACCTGCCCTCGAATGCCCTGATGCATCTGGCCTTCTCCGCGGATGGCCGGTCGCTGATGATGGCCTCTCCGTTCGGAGACGCCGCACTGATCGACGTGGCCGAACCCGGCGCCGCCAAGGCCTTGTGGTCGGCGCCTCGCTCACGCGAGACCGTACTGGGCTTCCTGCCGAAGAGCACGCGGTTCCTGCTGGCCCCCACTGCCCAGCCCGACGGCCGGCAGGTGCTGCCCGACATTGTGTCGGCCACCGTGCTGCGGATCCCCGTGCCGCTGATGCGCGGGCTGGCCGTGCCCAACCGCGCCGAGAACCTGGTGGCCGTTGCGCAGGAGGACCGCCGCATCCGGCTCGTCGACATCGCTGCTGTGCCGCCGCGTGTCGTGGGCGAACTGGCAGGCCCGACGGCGCAGACCACCGCGCTGGCGTTCTCGCCCGACGGCCGCTGGCTGGTCTCGGGCGACGAGCAGGGCAACCTGTGGCTGTGGTCGGTGTCGGCCCGCCAACTGGTGGCACGCATGCTGTCTTTCGGGGACGGCAGCTGGGTGGTGGTCGACCCACAGGGACGATTCGACACCAACAACGTCGAAGGCCTGAATCGCCTGCACTGGATCCTGCCCGGAGAGCCGTTCAAGGCCTACGGCCTCGAGCTCTTCATGCGCGACTACTACGTGCCTTCGCTGCTGCGCAAGCTGCTTGCCGGCGCGGCGCTGCCGCCGCTGCCGGCCATCGATGCGATCAATCGCCTGCAGCCGGAGGTGCGGATCGCTGCGGCCACCTTGACTGCATCGGGCACCGTGGACCTCACGGTCAATGTGCGCGGCCACACGGACGAACGCAGGTGAAGCAGCGGCGCGCGCGACCTGCGCGTCTTCCGCAGCGGCCAGCTGGTGGCCGCCGCCTCGCTCGCCGATGCGACCTCCGCGCGCGCGATCTCACGGGGTGAGACGCTCACGCTGCGCTTTCCCGGGATACGTGTTCCGTCCAACGAACGGACGACGGTCTTCTCTGCCTACGCCTTCAGCAACGACCGGATCAAGAGCGGCACCGACGAGCGAGTGCTGGAGCGCCCGGCGTTACGGCCGGTGCCCGTCCCGCGGCGCGCCTTCCTCGTATCGGTTGGCGTGGATGCCTACGAAGGAGCGCTCTCGCCGCTTTCGTTCGCCGTGGCGGACGCACGGCGCGTTCAATCGGTGCTGGGCGACCGCCTGGTGCGCTCGGGCCAGTTCAGCGAAGTGCTGCGCATCGCCCTGACCTCGGACGGTTCGTCCGGTCCGGCGCGCAAAGACACGCTGCGCGCCGTCCTGGCGGCACTGTCAGGTGCACCGGTCGACACCGCGGCCTTGGCCGGAATGAAGTTGCCCGAAGGACCGTTGAAGGCCACGCCGGACGACATCGTGATCGTGTTCTTCGCAGGGCACGGATTCGCCTCCGGCAGCGAGTTCTTTCTCGCCCCGCAGGACAGCGGCAAGGGGGCGCCGGGCAGCGGCGAACGGCAGGCGCTCAGCGTGTCGTCGTCGGAGCTTGCCGCGTGGATGTCGGACATCGACGCCGGCGACCTGACCCTGGTCATCGACGCCTGCGCGTCCGGCGCGGTCGTCGGCAGCGATTTCCGCCCGGGTCCGATGGGTGCCAAGGGCCTGGGGCAGCTGGCGTACGACAAGGGCATGCGCATCCTCGCGGCGACGCAGGCCGACAACGAAGCCATCGAGCATGGCGCCCTGCGCCAGGGAGTCCTGACCTACGCACTGCTCAGCGAGGGCCTGGAGCAGGCGCGCGCCGATTTCCTGCCACGGGACAAGCGGATCGAACTGACCGAGTGGCTGGGTTTTGCGGTGCAGCGGGTGCCCGAGCTGTACCGCGCCGCGCGCGCCCAGGGTGGCAAGGCAGGTATGGCTGCCCGCGCACCGTACCTTGTGGGCGGCGCTCCCTCCAGGACCCAGAAGCCTGTGCTGTTCGACTTCCGGCGCTCCGCGCCCTCGCCCCTGCTGGAGACCCTGCCCTGACGCGCTGCAGCGCCTCGAAGGTCCAGTCGGCGTGGCCCTGTCCTGCCAGGAGCCAGGCATACAGATAATTCCATTTATCCTCGTCCACGTTCGCCTGCTCGAGCGAAAACGGCATCGCGGGAATGGCGGATGCCTCGGCCACGATCAGCTGGCCCTGTTGCAAGGGCGACCCTCCATTCGGCCCATGACAGCACCGCACGGCACGCTGCGATGTGCAGCGAGACTCGGCACGTCCGATATCATGACTTTCACGAACGAGGCAAGAGCGGAGGGGTTGATGTCAATGGATTCGAGCTCTGAACGGTGGCCGCTGTCTTCGGGCGTTTGGCTGCGCGACACTGCATCGGGGCGCTGGGACCTGGCACTCACTGCCGACCACCGGCCCATCAGCGCATCGATCCCGATGCCCGACAGATACCGACTCGTCGGAGCGCGCGCCAAAGTGGAGTCACCGACAGGCCAACACTGCGTTGACCTGCGCCCCTCGGGGGGTGACGGCGGGCACCTGCTGCGGGCGGCGGACACGCTTCCACCTGCGGCCGATGCGTTGCGATATCCGCCGGAGTTCCACTTCGCGCCGGACACCGGCGAGGCGCTCGCCGCAGTGCCGCTGCGCGAGTCGGCCGTTTGGATTCCTCCGTCGGGCGCTGCGCCAGTCCTGGACCCGATCCAGCAGGTTCGCGAATCGCGCCAGTTGCAGCAAGCCGAGGTCGGCATCCGCCTGCGGCCAGCACCCATCGGCAGCGGTCCGATGCACGCCGCCGACAACGCCACCTTCGCCATGCCGCTGCCTCCACCAGGCCGGTATGAGTTCTGCGCTGCCCGCTTCGGGGCGCAGCAGGACGTGCTGCTTGCCATCGAGCCTGAACGGGGCGACCTGTTTGCATGGCTGCCCTTGGCGCAGTTGTGGCAGCCGATGGCGCCCCGGGCCACCGGCCCACTTGCAGATGGATCGCTGGTGGGTGAGCGTTGGCGCATGGAACTGCAGCAGCAGGACTCGGTCACGACGATGGTCATGCCGACCGTCGCGGGCTTGGCATCGATCAAGGCGGACGCGCTGACGCTGAGTTACTCGGTGACCTACGCTGGTACCGGACCAGCGTTGGGCTCACCCATCTTCTGGTCGGGGGAAGTGTGGGCGCCGGTCGGGTCGTCACCCATGTCGCTCTCGTTGGTCAGCCAGACCGGCAAGGCGATACCAGTTGCATTGCCTGTCGCCGTTGAGGCATTCGCGCTGCCCGTGTGCGATGCGCGTCAGATCGTGTGGCCTTGCGAACAGGGTCAATTGGTGATCAGGCAGGGTGCTGGTGGTGCACCGGAGGCGGCGTGGGTCGAATGGCCCCAGGGCGTCACGCCACGCTTTGAATTCGGCAGCCCGTATCTCTCGCGAGCAGGTGTCTTCTGGCAGATCGCCTGGGACGATGCCACCGGATCGTACGTGTTCGTCCAGATGGGACGCCCCAATCCGGAGGTGCATCAGGCCAGCTCACCCAGCTTCTGTACCGGGAGAGTCAGCCACCGGCATGGCCACCGCATCAAGGGTGATCCGTGGCTCGATCCCGAGCACGTCAGTGATTCAAGCTCCGACAAGGTCATGATTCCATTGCTGGAATCGATTCGAAATGCGGCGGTGCTAGGCCTGATGGTCGAAACGACATCGGGCGCCACGGCACTGCTGGCATCCAATGAACGCCAGCGCGCCGAATTGCAGTACCAGGAGGACAGCAGTCCGCCCGTCCGGTTCTTCACCATGCTTGTGGCGCAACCGTGGCACACACGTGCGTTCGTCTACGACCAGCGCCTCTGGATCTACCACCCCGATATGCAGGTCGCGCACGGCTGGGATCTTGAGAAGTGACAGGCCCGCGATGCTGCACTTTCAGTCACCGCTTGCAGAGGCCAAGCATGAATTCCTGCTCTGA
>CAMLSD010000163.1 GCA_946482595.1 uncultured Comamonadaceae bacterium | reverse complement strand
ACTCGAAGCACCCTCTCCCCAACCCTCTCCCGCAAGCGGGAGAGGGAGCCAACCGTTGGCTCGCCTCGGCAGGGGGGATACACGGCGCCACACACCAACGCAGCAGCGACTCGAAGCACCCTCTCCCCAACCCTCTCCCGCAGGCGGGAGAGGGAGCCAACGCTTGACACGGCACGGCGCGGCAAGCTGGTGGTTCACGGCACGCCGCCCCATGAACACGGTTTGACCGCGAACTCGGTGGCTCTTCCTGGGTGGGAGGGCAAACCCCCGGCCTTCCCATGTGGCGCGTGCTGCGCTATCGTGGGCTCGCACTGCACGCAGGCGGTGCAGCATCAGTACGAGGAGGTATCCATGCCGAGACGTCATGCGGATGCGCGCGTCGTGCTCTCGCCGGGGCTGCCCGAGGTGCCGGTGCTCGACCGCATGTGTTCCCATTTCCTGCTCACCCTGACCTTGCGGCACACGGGGCGCTTCAACGTGCGCCGCGACTGGAACAGTCTGCTGTCGCTCACCGGCCGGCACCTCGTGTGGCCGGTCACGGTGCTCTCGCGCGTGCGGGGTTTCCTGACGCGCCGCTGCGCCGGCAACGAGCAGTGGAAGGGCCATGAACGGCTGGACGACGAGGCCTTTCTGGCACGCCATGGTGTGTGGCGAGGCCCCTATGAAGAGGCCACGCTGTTTTTCTACATCGACGAATACATCAAGGACGCGCCCAAGGACCTGATGGCCGTGCTGGGTGCGACCTGCGAATGGCTGGACCGCAATCTGAAGAAGGAGTCCACGCTCGTCCAGAAGAACATCGACGCGCTGGGCGGGCTGCTGCAGCTCAATCCGGCCGAGCGGGCCCTGCTGCTGTACGGCACGCTGGCGCGCTACCAGCGTGAGCTGCGCGGTTTGCTGGTGGAGTTCAAGGTCGCCAACGCGCAGGAGGCCTTTGCCGTGCTGGCCGAGGTGGCCGGTGTCGATGAAAAGGACGTGGCCGACGCACTGCGTGCCGGGTCGCGCCTGGAGCGCATCGGCATGGTCGAGAACCTGATCTCCGAGCACAACATCACGGACCTGGCCGACCTGATGAAGGTGTCGGAGCAGTTGCCGCCGGTGCTGATGCGAGAGTACCGCGATCCTTCCGACCTGATGGCGGTATTCACCCGGCCGGCGCTGCCCAGCGAACTGACGCTGACGGACTTCCACTACGTGGGCGAAGACGCCGCGATGCTGGTGTCACTGCTGCGCCAGGCGGTGGCCCAGAAGGAGCCGGGCGTCAACATCCTGATGTACGGCCCGCCCGGGACCGGCAAGACCGAGCTGGCCAAGGTGATCGCGCAGGCGGCCGGGCTCGAGCTCTACGAGGTGGAATATGCCGACCGTGACGGCAACTCGCTGTCCGGGCGCGACCGCTATCGCTCGCTGCAGATCAGCCATGTGTTCCTGAAGGGCAGCCCCAATGTCGCGCTGCTGTTCGACGAGGTCGAGGACGTCTTTCCGCCCATCAGCACCGACACGGCCCAGCTGATGGCCCGACTCGACGTGGGCGACGGCTCGCCCAGCGGGTCAGTCAGCGGCAAGGCCTGGGTCAACCAGATCCTCGAAAGCAACCCGGTGCCGGTGCTGTGGGTGACCAATCGCATCGAGCAGATCGACCCGGCCTTCCGGAGACGCTTCCAGTACCACCTGGAGCTGCGCTCGCCGCCCCCGGGCGCGCGCGAGTTGCTGGTCACCAAGGCGTTGGCCGGCGTCAGCGTGGCACCGGAGTTCGTGGCCAAGCTCACGGCGCGTCGTGGCCTGACACCGGCACAGATCCGCACGGCGGTGCGTTTTGCCCGCCTGGCGCAGGGTGATGGCGCGATGACGGTCGAGGCCCTGATCGAGCGCCAGCTGTCCAATGCCGACAAGGCCCTGGGCACCGTGAGTTCGGAGCGCGCCGCTCGCCCGGTGGTCACCAGCTACGACCTGGGGCTGATCAACGTGGAAACCCGCTTCGAGGTGCCGCGCATCGTCGAGGCGCTGCGACGCCGCGCCGTGGGCACCTTGTGTTTCCATGGCCCGCCCGGTTGCGGCAAGACCGCGCTGGCCGAACACATCGCCCGTGAACTGCAGCAGCCGCTGATGGTGCGCCAGGCCTCCGATCTCGTCAGCAAGTACGTGGGCGAAACCGAGCAGAACATGGCGCGCATGTTCGAGGAGGCCCAGACCGAAGGGGCCGTGTTGCTGCTCGACGAGGCCGACAGCTTCCTGCGCAGCCGGCGCATGGCCGAGCGCAACTACGAGGTCAGCGAGGTCAACGAGATGCTGCAGGGCATGGAGCGTTTTGCCGGCATCTTCATCTGCACGACCAACCTGTTCGAGGACCTCGACGAGGCGGCGTTGCGCCGTTTCACGTTCAAGATCCGCTTCAAGGCCCTGAGCGCCGAGCAGCGCCTGCGCATGTTCGTGGTCGAGGCGCTCGAAGGCGACACCTCCCGCCTGGACAACGAACACCGCGACCGCCTGCTGCGCCTGGAACTGCTCACCCCCGGCGACTTTGCCGCTGTGCGGCGCCAGATCGACATCCTGGCGATGCCGTTCGAGCCCGACGAGTTCCTGGCCCAGCTCGAGGCCGAACACCGCGTCAAGCCCGAGGTGCGGCAGCAGCGCTCGATCGGCTTTCGCCACTGACCCCGCCTTGCCGGTGCTTCAGTGCGCACGGCGCACAACCATGCCGTTGATCTGATCCGGCTCAAGTTGGCCGGCGGCCGGCCGATATGCGATGGATGAACCCCGGGAAAGTCGTCCATGAACCTCAGCTGGCTCACCGCGCGGTATGACACCCTGACGGTGATCCTGTCGCTGGCGATCGCGATCTATGCGTCCTATGTCACGCTGGATCTGGCGCGCCGCATGCAGAGTGCCGACCGCAGCATGGTGCTGGGCTGGCTGATCGGCGGCTCGCTGGCCATGGGCACGGGCATCTGGTCGATGCACTTCGTGGGCATGCTGGCGATACGCCTGCCGATCGCGCTGGGCTATGAATACGGCATGACCGCGCTGTCCTGGGTGGCGGCGGTCGTGGCCTCGGGCATCGCGCTCGGCGTGGCCGCCGTGCGCGAGCTCAATGTCCTGCGTCTGGTCGCCGGCGCACTGGCCATGGGGGCCGGCATCTGTGCGATGCACTACCTGGGCATGGGCGCCCTGAACATGGACCCGGGCATTGTCTGGGACTGGCGCTGGGTGGCCGTGTCGGTGGTGATTGCCGTCACGGCCTCGGGCGTGGCACTGGTGCTGTTCGAGGCGTTGCGGCGGCACAGGGCCCGTCGGGCCTGGGTGCTGCAGGCGCTGGCGGCGCTGGTCATGGGCCTGGCGATCACCGGGATGCATTACTCCGGCATGGCGGCCGCTCAGTTTGCCGAGGGGTCGATCTGCCTGTCGGCCACGAGATTGTCCGGGCACGACCTGGGCGTGATCGTGGCCGTGTCGGCCGTCACCATGCTGACGCTGGCGCTGATGGGGTCGATCCTCGACGCGCGATTGCAGTCGCGCGCCACCCGCCTTGCCAGCTCGTTGAAGGTGGCCAATGACGAACTGCAGCGCCTGGCCTTCCGCGACCCACTGACCGGCCTGCCCAACCGCCTGGTGTTCGAGGAACGCCTGGACCAGGTGGTGGCCCGCAGTGAACGCTCCGGCGATGCGTTGGCGGTGCTGTTCATCGACCTCGACGGCTTCAAGCCGATCAACGATTCCTGGGGCCACAGCACCGGCGATGCGGTGCTGCGCGAGATCGCCCGCCGACTGGCGGGGATGGTGCGCGAAAGCGACATGCTGGCCCGTGTGGGCGGCGACGAGTTCGTGATGTTGCTGGAACAATTGCCCGATGCGCAGTCCGCCGCCGTCGTGGCGCAACGCGTCATCGACATCGTCGGCGAGCCGGTGCCACTGCAGGACAAGGACAATGCCGTGTCCTGTTCGATCGGCATCAGCCTGTTCCCGGGCGACGGGCCACGCGCCAAGCTGATCGCCAACGCCGATGCGGCGATGTACACCGCCAAGCGCGCCGGCGGTTCGTGCTTCCGGTTCTTCGAGTCACGCATGGATGTGGGCGCGCGCGAGCTGATCGAGCTGCAGCGCGATCTGCGCCTGGCGCTGGAGCGCCACGAGCTGATGCTGCACTACCAGCCCAAGATCCACGGTGGCAGCGGCCAGATCACCGGGGTGGAGGCGCTTGTGCGCTGGAACCACCCCAGCCGCGGCATGATGAGCCCGGCGGTGTTCATCCCGATCGCCGAACGCTTCGGGCTGATCGGCCAGCTGGGGCAGTGGGTGATCGATGAATCCTGCCGCCAGGTGGCGGCGTGGGCCGACGAGGGCCTGCGCATGCGGGTGGCCATCAACCTGTCGGTGCATCAGCTGCGCCAGGACGACCTGGCCGAGCGCATCCAGGCCTCGATGGACCGACATGCGGTGGACCCGTCCCAGCTGACCTTCGAGCTGACCGAGTCCGCCGCGATGGAAGACGCCGAAACCACGCTGCGCACCTTCGAGCGCCTGTCGGCGATCGGCATCACCTTGTCGATCGACGACTTCGGTACCGGCTATTCGAGCCTGAGCTACCTGCGCCGCCTGCCGACCCAGCAGTTGAAGATCGACCGCAGCTTCGTGCAGGACCTGGAAGAAAGCGCCGACGCGCGGGCCATCGTCAATGCCGTCGTGCGCCTGGCCCATGCGCTGGGCCGCAAGGTCGTGGCCGAGGGGGTGGAAACCGAAGGCCAGCATGACATCCTGCGCGGCTTTGGCTGCGACGAACTGCAGGGCTTCCTGTTTGCCCGGCCCATGCCGGCCACGCAGGTCTCCTTGTGGGCCATCGGGGAAGACACGGCGCCGCAGGAGTTCCGGCCGTCGATCTTCGACGACGGTGGCAGCCTGGCGCCCGCGCTCACCCCGCTGGCCCGTGCGCCGGTGGGCCGCTGAGCCCGCGCCGCACAGGCCTCAGAGCTGTTCCCAGGGCAGGCCGTCGTGGCGCCAGCCATTGAGCGTGCCGCGGTGGAAGTTCGCGTCGAGCTCACCCTCGAACCCATGCACCACGTTGATCACTTCGGTGAAACCGGCGGCTTCCAGGGCCTCGCCGGCCGCAATGGTGCGCTTGCCCGAGCGGCACAGCAGCACCACCGGGCGGTCTGAGGCACCGCCCGCCTCGCGCAGCACCTGCCGCGTGAAGGCGGCCGGGTCGGGGCGCATCTCAGGGTACTCGTACCAAGCGATGTGCACCACGCCGGGCGGGTGGCCGACGTACATGTACTCGATCTCCATGCGCACGTCGACGAACAGTGCCTCGGGATGCTGCTGAAGGAAGTCCCAGGTTTCGCGGGGGGTGAGGTGTTTCATGTCAGGGGGCGGGCTGCAGTCCCATTGTCGGGCAAAGGGCCACCGGCCGGGTGGTGCGGGTTTCGCACGCGGTCATGCCTACAATTTGGACATGAGCACCCGACCCTACACCCGCGGCGCAGCGCTGCCCGAGATCCTGTCGCAACGTATCGTCATCCTCGATGGCGCGATGGGCACGATGATCCAGCGCTACAAGCTCACCGAGGCCGACTACCGCGGCGAGCGCTTCGCCGCGCACGGCAAGGACCTGAAGGGCAACAACGAGCTGCTGCAGTTCACCCGCCCGGACGTCATCCGCGAGATCCACGAGGGCTACCTGCGCGCGGGCGCCGACATCATCGAGACCAACACCTTCGGCGCCACGCGCGTGGCCCAGGAAGACTACGGCCTGGCCCCGGTGGCCCGCGAGATGAACGTCGAGGCTGCACGCATTGCCCGCGCGGCCTGCGACGCGCTGTCCACCCCGGACAAGCCGCGCTTCGTGGCCGGTGCCTTCGGGCCCACGCCGCGCACGGCCAGCATCAGTCCGGACGTGAACGACCCCGGCGCACGCAACGTCAGCTTCGACGAACTCAAGGACAGCTACTACGAGCAGGGCGAGGGGCTGCTCGAAGGCGGTGCCGACCTGTTCCTGGTCGAGACCATCTTCGACACGCTCAATGCCAAGGCGGCGATCTTTGCGATCGACGAACTCTTCGAGCACACCGGCGAGCGCCTGCCCGTCATCATCTCGGGCACGGTGACCGATGCCTCGGGCCGCATCCTGTCGGGCCAGACGGTGGGTGCCTTCTGGCATTCGGTGCGGCATGCGCAGCCGCTGGCGATCGGCCTGAACTGCGCACTCGGGGCGGCGCTGATGCGGCCCTACATCGAGGAACTCGCCCGCATCGCCGGTGACACCTTCGTGAGTTGCTACCCCAATGCCGGCCTGCCCAATCCGATGAGCGAGACCGGCTTTGACGAAACCCCCGACATCACCGGCGGGCTGATGGAAGAGTTCGCCCAGGCCGGCTTCCTGAACATCGCTGGCGGCTGCTGCGGCACCACGCCCGAGCACATTGCCGAGATCGCACAGCGGGTGGGCCGCTACCAGCCACGCTGCCGCCACGGGCGCACGTTCACCGGACTGCTGGCCGCCTGACGCCCGGCGGGCGTCACGGGCGGCCTGCCGGCCGGTGGGTCAGGGGGCAGGATCGAAGAACATCATCTCGACGCGGCGGTTTTCGGCACGGCCGGCCGGAGTGTCATTGCTGGCGATCGGCTCGGACTCGCCGCGCCCTTCGGCGCTGATGCGCGCTTGCGCGACGCCCTTGGCGACCAGGTGGGCCAAGGCTGCATCGGCCCGCTCCTTGGACAGGCGCAGATTCACGGCCTCGGAGCCCACGCTGTCGGTGTGCCCTGCGATCCCGACCCGGATCGACGGATGGGCCGTCAGCACCCCCGCGATGTTGTCGAGGAAAGCGATGAACTTCTGATTCAGCCGGCTGCTGCCGGACTCGAACGCCGCGTCGCCGGTGGCGCGCAGCATCACCCGGTTGTCGGGCGAACGGGCCACCTCGACCGTGCCATGTGTCTTGGCGGCCTCGGCGGCCTTGACGTCAAGCTGGGCCATGCCGGCCGTCCAGGCGTAGCCGTCGATCACCGAGATGGTCGGCGCGGGGGCCGGCGCGGGCGCAGCCGCCCTGGGAGCGGGCGGGGGCGGTGCGGGGGCGGGC
>CAMLSD010000162.1 GCA_946482595.1 uncultured Comamonadaceae bacterium | reverse complement strand
GTGGCCCAGTGCCGGTCGACCACGGCCACCTTGCCGTGCAGCGGCCGTTCGCAGTATTCGTGGATCTCGACGCCGGCCTTGAGCAGCGGTTCGTGCAGCAGCCGGGCGGCGGTCTTGACGATCGGCATGTCGGGCTGACCCTGCAGGATCAGGCTCACGCGCACCCCGCGCCGCGCGGCGCGGCGCAGGTCGCGCAGCAGCCGGTAGCCCGGGAAGAAGTAGGCGTTGGCGATGATCACTTCCTCGCGCGCCGACTGGATCGCCTGACGGTAGTGCTGTTCGATGTCGTCGCGGTGTCGATGGTTGTCGCGCGTGACGAACAGCACGCGGCGTCGCCGCGCCTGCGGCTCGGCCCGCAGCCGCCGGGTCAGCCACCAGGGCGGCCGCCAGCGCGGCAGGCGGCCGGCCGGTGCGAGGGCCGAGCGCACGAAACGATGGATCTCGTCGACCACCGGGCCTTCGACCCGCATCGCGTAGTCCTGCTTGGCCTCGGGGCCGTAGTCGGCCAGATGGTCGGCCGAGTAGTTGATGCCGCCCACGAAGGCGATGCGGCCATCGACCACCACGATCTTGCGGTGCATGCGGCGCAGCACGCCCAGGCGCACGCCGAACAGCGTGGGACAGGGGTCGAACACATGCAGCCGCACGCCGGCGGCCGCCAGTTCATCGATGAACGACGCCGGGAGATCGGGCGAGCCGTAGCCGTCGACCAGCACGTCGATGCGCACGCCACGGCGCGCGGCGGCGATCAGGTGACGCTGCAGCGCCCGGCCGACCTTGTCGTCGAACCAGATGAAGGTCTCGACCAGCACCTCGTGGCGGGCCTCGTCGATGGCCTTGAACACTGCCGGGAAGTAGGCCTCGCCGTTCTCGAGCAGCGTGAGGTCGTGGTGGTCGTTCCAGGGGGGTGTCATAGCTGGACCTCCGCGGCCAGGGGCGCGTGGTCCGACAGGTGGGACCAGGGGCGCGGTTGCAGCGCCAGCGCCCGGGGTGCAGCGACGTTGCGCACATAGATGCGGTCCAGGCGCAGCAGCGGCCAGCGGGCCGGGAAGGTGCGCGCCGGGCGGCCGTGCGCCGTGCCGTGCACCTCCTGCAGGCGCGCCTGCTGGCCGAGCGTGCGGTGGGCTTTCAGGCGCCAGTCGTTGAAGTCGCCGGCCACCACCACGGGCGCCTGCTCGGGCACGTCATGGCGCAGCAGCTCGCACAGCAGATGGGTCTGGCAATGGCGGTGGGTTTCCTGCAGGCCCAGGTGCACGCACACGGCGTGCACGTCCAGCGCACGTTCGGGCACGTGCAGCACGCAGTGCAGCAGGCCGCGGCGCTCGGGCCCGGCAATCGAGATGTCGCGGTTCTCGTGGCGCACGATCGGGTAGCGCGACAGCACCGCGTTGCCATGGTGCCCCCAGGGGTAGACCGCATTGCGACCGTAGGCATGCTGCTGCCACAGCGTGTCGGCCAGGTATTCGTACTGCGGCGCCGCCGGCCAGTTGGGGTGGCGGCGGGCGTGGCGCTCATGGGCACCCACCACCTCCTGCAGGAACACCACGTCGGCACCCACCGCCCGCACCGCATCGCGCAGCTCGGGCAGGATGAAGCGTCGGTTCAGGAAGCTGAAGCCCTTGTGGACGTTGACGGTCAACACCCGCAGGCGCAGCGGTGAGCGGTCGGATCGGGTCGGCATGGCAAGTGATGTGAATCAGCTTGCCCCATCGTAGGAAGTCGCTCCCGCCCGGGCCATGGGCGGCAGGCCGATGCGCCTGTCGGCCCTGTCTGACAGCGCCGGGCCACGCTGTCACTCGTCGGTGTGGCGTCAGCGCACGTAGCGGCCTTCGTGCGTGACCTGCACCAGCTCGACGAAGCGCGAGCCGTTGTGCTGCCCGCCGGTGAAGTCGATCTCCATGCCGGCCACGCGCATGCGCAGGTTGCGCAGCACCGCATGCAGCCCGGCGCGGGTGGTGTCGCGGCCGGCGCGGCGCATCGCCTCGAGCATCACCTGGGCGCTGAGGTAACCCTCGAAGCTGGTGTAGCCCACCGTCGTGCCGGCGGCCTCGGCCAGGCGGCGGTAGTCGCGGGCCACCGGCTCGACCTGGCTCCACGGGTACGGGGTGATCTGCGCGATCGCCAGCCCGCGTGTCTTGTCGCCCAGCAGGCGCGCGGCCACCTCACCCTGCACGATCGACATGCCGTAGAACGACGGGGATGCGCCCGCGGCCCAGGTGGCCTTCATGAACTGGGCCGGCAGCGTGCCACCCAGGTACATGATGACGGCCTGCGGCTGCACCTTGGCCAGGCTGGCTGCCGCCTCGGCCGTGTCGCGACCGTCGCCCTCGACCGAGATGGCACCCGCCAGCTCCAGCCCCTGCCGCTTCAGCGCGGCTTCGACCTGGCTGGCCACCTCCTTGCCGCCCGGGTTGGCGAGCACCACCGCGGCGATGCGCGTGATGCCCAGTGTGGTGAGGTGCTGCACCAGCACCTCGGCCTCCCGACCATAGCTGGAGCGCGTGCAGTAGATGGCGCCGCGCGCGCGGTCGCGTGCCGAGTCGGCCACCGCATAGGGGCCGACCAGCGGGGCGCCGCTGTCGGTCAGCACCGGCGCGGCTGCGGCCGTGGTGCCGGAGCCGACACAGCCAAAGCATGCCAGCACCCGGTGTTCGTCCAGCAGCTTGCGGTAGTTGGCCACCGCCAGGTCGGGCTTGAGTTCGTCGTCCAGCGAGACCAGCCTGATCCGGCGCCCCTGGATGCCGCCCGACGCATTGGCCTGCTCGAAGGCCAGCGCGGCACCGGCCACGAAGGTGCGCACGGCACTGCCCAGCGGGCCGCTCAGGATGCCGGTGTGCCCC
The DNA here is from genome assembly GCA_946482595.1 of uncultured Comamonadaceae bacterium. The sequence goes on along the minus strand of CAMLSD010000162.1, from coordinate 4,233 downwards.
AGCACGATCTCGTTGCCCTGGGACCGCGCGCTGCCCGGCCATGAGGCCGCCGCCAGCGTGGCGGCGGCCGCTCCGAGCATCAAGCCTCTCCGCTTCATGTCTCCACCCTCTTAATTAATGTGTTGAATGATTCGGGCAGTAGTGTCGGACCTGAAAAATCACCGAATCACCGGGGTTAACCCGCATCTTGTGTGTCGATCCGTGACCGATAGCGCTATGGAGGGCCCTGCGAGCGGGGCCGCGAGGGCTTCGGGCCAACGCGGCGAGGGGCGGTAGAGGATGAACTTCAAGGTTAAATCGATGAAACAAACAGGCAGATGGTGGTTAAGGCTGGGTGCCATGGCACCCCGGTGGGGTGTGGGCGTGCAACTGGCCATCAGCTTCGGCTTTTCGCTCGTCGTGATGTGCCTGTTCGTGGCCGGCGCCCTGTGGCAGCAGCGGGCCATGGAGGCATCGCTGCGCGAATTCGGCGAAACCGAACTCGACCGCATCCGGCATGTCGACCGGTGGATCGCGCTGTCCGAGGACACCTCGCTGCGCATCATGGCCGTCAACAAGTCCAACGACGCCGGCATTGCCGAGTTCTTCGGCCCGACGATCGAGCCGCGCGTCAAGGAAGTCGGCGAGATGTTCCGCCGGGTCGAGTCCGAAGCGACGAGCCCGGAGCAGCAGGCCTGGCTGGAGCGCTTCAAGCCGCGTCGCGAGGAGCTGCTCAAGGCGCTGAAGGAGATGGGCGAGTACAAGAAGATCGGTGACGTGGCCGGCGCCAGCGCGATGTTCGACAGTGCCTTCATGCCGGCGCAAAAAGCCTACAACGATGAAATCCGGCGCTACGGCGAGCTGCAGCGCGAGCTGCTGGCGCGCAAGCTGCATGAGGTGCAGACCGCCGGGCAGCGTGCCGCGCGGCTGGCGGCCCTGGCGGCGCTGGTGCTCACCGTGGCCGGTGCGGTGTTTGCGTGGCGGGTGGCCGGACACATCAAGCGCTCGCTCGACCGGGCGGTGCTGGCGGCCAGGCGGGTGGCCGAAGGTGACCTGTCGCAGCGCATCGAGGTGCGCGGGCACGACGAGTTCGCGGCGCTGATGCGCTCGATGGACGACATGACCCAGGGCCTGGAACGCATCGTGCGCGAGGTGCGCCGCGGCACCGAAGGTATCACCGTGGCCTCGGGCGAGATCGCGCAGGGCAACAGCGACCTGTCCACGCGCACCGAGCAGCAGGCCGGCAACCTGCAGCAGACGGCCTCGGCCATGGAGCAGCTCACCACGACCGTGCAGCACAATGCCAGCACGGCGCGCGAGGCCAACGATCTGGCGCAGCAGGCCACGACCGTGGCCACCCAGGGCGGTGAGGTGGTGTCCCAGGTGGTCAGCACGATGAGCGAGATCAGCGCGGCCTCGCGCCGCATCGAGGAGATCATCGGCGTGATCGACGGCATTTCGTTCCAGACGAACATCCTGGCGCTCAATGCCGCGGTCGAAGCTGCCCGGGCCGGCGAGCAGGGGCGCGGCTTTGCCGTGGTGGCCGGCGAGGTGCGCAACCTCGCCCAGCGCTCGGCCACCGCGGCCAAGGAGATCAAGGGCCTGATCGCCGACTCGGTCGACAAGGTGCGCAACGGCACCTCCCAGGTCGAGGTGGCGGGCCGCACGATGGACGAGACGGTGGGGGCGATCCGCCGCGTCAGCCAGCTGATGTCCGAGATCAGCACCGCCACCCTGCAGCAGACCGAGGGCATCTCGCACGTCAACGATTCGGTGACGCAGCTCGACCAGATGACGCAGCAGAATGCCGCGCTGGTCGAGCAGGCGGCCTCGGCCGCCGAGTCGATGCGGCAGCAGGCGGCGCGCCTGGATCAGGTGGTGGCGTCGTTCAGGCTGTCGATGGCCTGAGACGGTGCGCTCAGCCCCGGTAGCGGGCCACCTTCTGCAGCAGCTCGATCAGGATGGCCCATTCGGCCTCGCTGAGCTGGTGCATCAGGTCCTGCTCCATCGACAGCGACACCTCATGCGCGCGCCGGGCCAGGTCGTGGCCGGTGTCGGTCAGGTGGATGTGCTGGGAACGGCGGTCGGTTTCGCTGCGCACCCGGGTGAGCAGGCCGCGTTCGGCCAGCCGGTCCAGCACCGCGGTGATGTTCGGTGCCGACATCGCCAACGCCTGCGCGAGCTGCTTCTGGGTGACCTGGCGGTTGTGCGCCAGCAGCAGCAGGATGGTGAACTCCACCGGCCGCAGGCCCAGCGGCTGACCCACGTGGTGGAAGAAGATCTTCTTGCTCTGCACGTCGGCCTGGGCGAGCTGATAGCCCAGCACATGCTGCAGGCACGACTGGTCCAGGCCATGGGACGTTGTCTTCGGCCGTGGCATGTCCAGGGTTCCTGCGGCGGGGTCGCGGGCATTCATGCGCCGGGCGCCCAGGGCAGGGCCAGTGCACTGTCCTGCACCCGGCGCAGCAGCCAGGCCGCCTCCGGCAGCAGCCACTCGATGCCGAACCGGGCGGCGGCCAGCTGATCGGCATGCCAGGGGTCGTCGGTGCGCGACTCGCAGGCGCGGGCACGGCGCGCCCAGGCCCAGCCCATCAGCACCAGGCCGGCTGCACGCAGGTAGTCGTCGGCCACACGAAAGGGCCATTCGGCGTCCTGCTTGCGTCCGATGTACAGCCGCGCGGTGGCTTCGCGCAGGGCATCGATGGCCTGGCGCAGCGGTGCGGCCAGTGCGGCGATCGACGGCGTGGCGGCGCAGGCGCGCACCTCCCGGTCAAGTTCGTCGAGCAGCAGGGCGAGGCGGTGGCCACCGTCCTCGAACACCTTGCGCTGCAGCAGGTCGATCGCCTGGATCTCGTTCGTGCCCTCGTAGATCATCGCGATGCGGCTGTCTCGCACCGTCTGCTCGATGCCGAAGTCGTGCACATAGCCGTGTCCGCCCCAGACCTGCAGTGCGGCATTGGCACCATGGTGGCCGTTGGCCGTCAGGAAGGACTTGACGATCGGCGTCAGCAGGGCGGTCAGATTGGCCGCGCGGCTGCGCAGCGCAGGTTCGGGGTGGTGCTCGGCCTGATCGAGCAGTTGCGCCGTCCACAACGCCAGCAGGCGCTGCCCCTGCGTCAGGGCTTCGAGTGTCCAGAGCGTGCGACGCACGGCAGGATGCAGCGCGATCGCATCGGGCCCGCTTGCGGCCGGGCCGTCGGGCCGTGCCGGCGCACGGGACTGGGTGCGTTCATGCGCGTGCCGCAAGGCGTTCTGCCGGGCGGCCTCGAGGTGGCCCAGGCCCTGCATGCCCACCTGCAGGCGTGCGGCATTCATCATCATGAACATCACGGCCAGCCCGCGGTGGGCTTCGCCGATCAGCCAGCCGGTGGCGCCCTCGAAGCTCAGCACGCAGGTCGCGCTGCCCTTGATGCCCATCTTCTTCTCGATGCCGTCGCAGCGCACGGCGTTGGGCTGGCCGTCGGGCAGCAGCTTGGGCACCAGCACCACCGACAGCCCCTTGCTGCCCGCAGGCGCGTCGGGCAGGCGGGCCAGCACGAGGTGCACGATGTTGTCGGTGAGGTCGTGGTCACCGCCCGAGATGAAGATCTTGGTGCCGGTCACACGCACCGGTGCACCGTTGTCCAGCTCGGTGCCCAGCGGTTCGGCGCGGGTGCGCAGCAGCCCCAGGTCGCTGCCCGCATGCGATTCGGTCAGGCACATCGTGGCCAGCCATTCACCGCTGACGATCGGCGGCAGGTAGCGCTGCTGCAGCTCGGGCGTGGCATGGGCCTTCAAGGCCTCGTAGGCCCCATGCGACAGCCCGGGGTACATCGTCCAGGCATGGTTGGCGCTGTTGAGCATCTCGTGCAGCGCCATGTTCAGCAACTGCGGCAGGCCCTGGCCGCCCCATTGCGGATCGCAGGCCAGTGCCGGCCAGCCGCCGTCGCAGAAGCTGCGATACGCCGCGGCAAAACCATCGGGCGTGCGCACCTGGCCATTCTGCGGGTCCCAGGTGCAACCCTGCACATCGCCGGTTGCGTTGGTGGGCGCGAGCACCTCGGCGGCAAAACGTCCGGCCTCGGCAAGGATCTGGCGCGCGGTGTCGGCGTCGAGGTCGGCAAAGGCCGGGATCTCGCGCCAGCGGGCCGGAGCGTCCAGCAGCTCCTCGATCACGAACTGCAGGTCACGCAGTGGCGCTTGGTAGGTCCACATGTCAGCGTTTTGCTCCCAGATAGGTCTCCACGACACGCGGGTCATGAGCGAGTTCGCAGG
>CAMLSD010000161.1 GCA_946482595.1 uncultured Comamonadaceae bacterium | reverse complement strand
GCCCGATGTGGGCCAGCATCAGACGCTCGGCCTCGTCGATGCGACCGGCATCGAGTGCCGAGACGATCTCGGCGTGCTCCGCACAGGACTGCCGCGCATCGTGGGTGGACTGGTACAAGGTGGCCACCAGCATGGTTCGCGCGGTCAGGTCGCGCAGCATGTCGGCCAGCACCCGATGCCCCAGGCACTCGGCGAGGCAGACATGGAAATCCGCCAGCAGGAAGGCCCGGGTCGCCGGGTCGGCGCCTTCGATGGCCTCGCGCTCCTGGGCGACGTGATCGCGCAGGCGACGCACCACCGCCTGCAGCGGCCGGCCCGGTTCGTCGGGCACGACGTTGCGCAGCATGCCCGACTCCACCGCCCGCCGGGCCGCAAACGCATCGCGGGCCTCGTCGATGGACGGCTCGACGACGTACCAGCCCTTGCGCGTGCGCACCTCGACAAAACCGCGCGCCTGCAACTGCATCAGGGCCTCGCGCACCAGGGTGCGGCTCACGCCATAGACATCGGCCAGCTCCTGCTCGCCCAGCCGCTCGCCGGGCGCAAGCTTCTGGGCCAGGATGGCCTCCACCACACGTTGGGCAATTTCGGTCTGGGTGATCATGGTCGCGCAGCGTAGCAGGTTGGCCGGGGACAGCGGACCGAGTCGGTCAACGAACGGTGGCGACGACGGGCGGCGCCGCGGGCACCGCCGGATCATCCGGCACGATGTCGTCAAAGCGGCCGTCGAGCACCGCATGGGCCCGTTCGCAGTCGATGTCCCCCTCCCAGGCGGCGATGGCCACTGTGGCCACACAGTTGCCGATCAGGTTGCCCAGCGCCCGGGCAATGCCCATGAACCAGTCGACCGACAGCACCAGCACCAGGCCGATGGCCGGGATGGCAGGAATCGCCTGCAAGGTGGCAGCCAGCACCACGATGGCCGACCCCGGCACGCCGTGGGCGCCCTTCGACGTCACGAGCGAGATCGCCAGGATGGTCAGCAGGTCGGCCATCGAGATCGGAGTGTTGGTGGCCTGAGCGATGAACACCGCCGCCAGGGTGATGTAGATCGAGAAGGCATCGAGGTTGAAGGAATAGCCGGTGGGGATCACCAGCCCGACGGTGGAGTCGCGCACGCCCATGCGCTTGAGCTTGGCCATGATCTGCGGCAGCACGCTGTCCGACGAGGTGGTCGCGAACACCACGGCCAGTTCTTCGCGCAGGTAGCGCAGCAGCTTGAACAGGCTGAATCCGGACAGCCGCATGATGCCGCCCAGCACGATGGCCACGAACAGGATCACCGCGCCATAGAACAGCACCACCAGCATGCCCAGCTGCTTGAGCGAGCCCAGGCCGTACTTGCCCACGGTGAAGGCGATGGCGCCCAGCACGCCCAGCGGTGCGAGCCGGATGATGATGCCCATCGTCTTGAACAGCACATGCGACAGGTCCTCGATCAGACCGGTCACACGACTGCCCTTCTCGCCGAGCATGGCCAGCGCGCAGCCGAACAGGATCGAGAACAGCAGCACCTGGAGCACGTCACCGTTGGCAAAGGCGCTGATCGCCGTGGTGGGGATCAGCTTCATCGCGAATTCGGTGAACCCCCCCCCGGTGAGCTTGTCGGCGTTGGTGGCGTAGGCGCTCATCGCGCTCCCGTCCAGGGCCTTCGGGTCGACGTTCATGCCCACACCCGGCTGGAACACGAAGGCCAGCACCAGCCCGAGCACCAGGGCCACGGTGGTCACGACCTCGAAGTAGATCAACGACTTCACCCCGACCCGTCCGACGCGCCGCAGGTCGCCGGTGCCGGCGATGCCATGCACCACCACGCAGAACACGATCAGCGGGATCAGCATCTTGATCAGCTTGATGAAGGCGTCGCCCAGCGGCTTGAGTTTCACCGCCGTCTCGGGCCAGACAAACCCGACGAGTACGCCGAGCACAAGGGCCAGCACGACCTGGCCAAACAGGGAACGCAGAAAACGGGGCATGGAATCCTCCAGTGAGTGGGCAAGCGCCATATGCCGACAAGCTTGCATACAAGCAATGTAGGCAACTTGATGGCGATCGCCTCCCGGGTTTTCACTGAACACTGCATTGCCTGCAGTCAAAACTGTGCGCTGCGTCGATGCACCAATCGCCCTGCCGTGCGGGCCCTTGCCCAAGGGCGCATTCCCCGGCGGCGTCCCGTGCAGATGTCACGAAGTGGCAGCTCCGGCACCACCTGGGCCAGCCGTTGTCACGCCCGGGACAGGCATTGCGCACGTCACTGACTAGATTGCGCAGCGTCGCGTCAGATTCGCACGAGTGTGCTTTTCCTTCGGCGCGGCCGATGCGGCCCGGCGAGGCCGCCCACCCCGGAGGAGCCACCATGAAACGACGTCAGTTCCTGAACCACGCCGCCCAGGCCACCGCAGCGCTGGGCCTGCCCTTGTGGGCCCGCCCATCGATCGCCGCTGACGAGCCCCTGTCGTCCAGCCATGTGACGATCGGCAGCTCGCTGGCGCTTTCCGGTCCGCTGGGCGGTGCGGGCACCGACCACGTTGCCGGTGTGAAGGCGGCGTTTGCGGCCGTGAATCAGGCGGGCGGCCTGTTCGGCCGGGAACTGCGGCTGGTCGTCAGGGACGATGCCTACGTGCCGGCGCGCACTCAGCAGAACCTGACGCAGATGATCGACACGCAGGCCGCCTTTGCCTACATGTCGACCATGGGCACGGCCAACACGGCGGCGATCCTGCCGCTGATCGAAGGCAAGGGCATCCCGCTGGTGGGGCCGGTGACCGGTGCGGCCTCGCTGCGCCAGACCGGCCAGCGCAACGTCTTCCATGTGCGCGCCAGCTACCGGGACGAAACGGTGAGGCTGGTTCAGCAACTGGTGGCCATGGGCCTGAAGGACATCGCCATCGTCTACCTCGACAACCCCTTCGGCAAGGAAGTGCTGAAGGACGCCCAGCAGGCCCTGGCCGACCAGCAGCTCAAGGCGGTGGGCGGTTTTGCGCTGGCAGTCGACGGCGCCAATGCGTCCGAGGTGGCGCAGCAGGTGCTGGCCGCCAAGGCAGGCGCCGCGCTGCTGGGCACCACCGGCACGGCCAACACGGCCTTCCTGCTGCAGTTGCGCGAGCGCGCTGCGGGCCTGCCGGTGGCTGGCCTGTCGGTGTCGGTGATCTCGTCGGAGATGCCCAAGCTGGGTCGTGCCAGCAAGGGGCTCGCCCTGACCCAGGTGTTTCCCGACGCCGAAAAGACCCGCATGGCGTCCGTGCGCAGCTACCAGGCGGCCATGCGGGCCAGCCACATCGAGCAGTTCGGCGGCAGCAGCTACGAGGGCTGGATCAATGCCCAGCTGATGATCGAGGGCCTGCGCCGCGCCGGACGTGACCTGACGCGAGACAGACTGCGTACCGCGCTGGCCGGCATGAAGCGCCTGGACCTGGGCGACTTCAGCCTCGGTTTCGACAGCGCCTCGCCCTATGTGGCGTCGCGTTTTGTCGAACTGGCGGTGCTCGGCGAAAACGGCCGTCGCGTCTCCTGACGCGCCTGCGGTACCGCGGGTGCCGCCGCCACGATGGCCGCCAGGTCCCGCACGGCCTGCTCGGTGCGGCTGGTGAACGGGCTGCCGCAGCTGATGCGCAGGAAGTGATCGAAGCGGCGCGAATTCGAGAACATGCCACCAGGCGACACCCGGATCCCCCGGGGCAGCGCGGCATCAAACACCGCCTGGCCATCGCGGAACTGCGGCAGCTCCACCCACAGCAGCACCCCGCCGGCGGGCATGCTCAGGCGGGTGCCTGCCGGAAAGTGCGCCGCCAGCGCTTCAGCCATCTGCTCGCGCTGTGTACGCAGCTGCCGTCTCAGCCGCACGAGATGCCGGTCATAGATGGCCGACCCCAGCACCTCGGCCGCGGCCAGTTGCGACAGCGCCTCGTTTGGCCGGCTCTGCGCGTACTTCAGCATCTTGACCCGCGCGTGCCACCGCCCACCGGCAATCCAGCCCAGGCGCAGGCCGGGCGCCAGCACCTTGTGCAGGGACGCGCAGTGAATCACGTTGCCGCTGGTGTCCCAGGACTTCAACGCCTTGAGCGTCGTGTCGACATCGGACAGCGCGCCATAGGTGTCGTCCTCGATCAGCGGCACGGCATGGCGCTCGCACAGCTCGACGAGCTGCGCCTTGGCTGCATCGGGCATCACGGCACCGAGCGGATTCTGGAAGTTGGGCACCACCGCGACGGCGCGGATGTCGGGGTGCGTGCGCAGCGCCAGTTCGAGCGCTTCGACCGACATGCCATGCAGCGGACTGGTGGGAATCTCCAGCGCGCGCAGTCCCAGGCTTTCGAGCACCTGCAGCAAGCCGTAGTAGGTGGGTGACTCCACGGCCACGGTGTCACCGGGCCGCGCCACGGCGCGCAGCGCCACGTTGAGCGCCTCGATGCAGCCGTGTGTGATCACGATGTCGTCGGCCCCGATCTGCATGCCGGCGGCCAGTGCCCGGCGCGCCAGGGTGGCGCGCAGCGACGGATCCCCCTGCAGCGGCACCGGGCTGGTCAGCAGCTCGGGACGAGCCCGCAGGATGCGCGTGGCGGCCTGCCGCAGCGCCTGCGCCGGATAGGCGTCGGGCGGCGCATAGGCAATCGCCAGGTTCACCTGCGCCGGATACATCTCGCATTTGGCAACGTAGTCGGAGACCCGATCGTGGATGCCGACAAACTGCGCCGGGTCGAGCGCCCGCGCCGCATCGGGTTCGCGGGCGGGCGCGATGGCTGCACGACGGGCCTGGCGAACGAAGTACCCGGACCGCTCCCGGGCCTGAAGCAGGCCTTCGTCCTCGAGATGGCGGCAGGCCTGCAGGGCGGTCGACAGGCTGACACTGTGCTGGCGGGTGATGGCGCGCACCGATGGCATGCGGTCGCCCGGCGCGAGCACGCCGGATTCGATAGCCTGACGATAGTGGCGCGCCAGGCGCTGATACAGGGGTTGGGTGTCCACAGGCTATGGTTGCAGGCGCAGCACGCGCCACCAAGGCACAGATGGCGCAAAAGGGAACCATAACAGTTTCGATCCGACCGGCCTGATACGCAACAGAAGCCCGTGTCCTGTGTCTGTTGTGCCTGGGCAAGCCTTCCTAAGCTCACGGCATGGATGAACCGTCACGGAGCTGCACATGACCCTCGAATCTTCCGACCCATCCTCTCCCTTGACGCTGCGCCTGGCACCGGGGCAGCGATGGCTGGTGCACCTGCCGCAGGACACCTGGGTGGCATGCCGCTCGGGGCATGCCCGCCTGCGCCAGGCCGCCAGTGCCGTCCCCGAGGCCACCGACCGAATGCCGGGCCATGACCTGCCTTGCGGGCAAGGCCTGGCGCTGCAACATGCGAGCTGGATCAGCCTGGACGCCGTGACCGCGTGCACCCTGGAAATCCGCACACTGCACGAACAGGTGCGGCGGCCTGGCTCCCGACGCGCACGCGAGCCGGCGCACCGCGCAGGCATCGTGCATGCGCTGCTCAGCCGTCTCGGACTCCTGCGTTGGGTTGTGGCCCGCTGAGCCGTCCAGCCGCTGCGCGCCGTCTTTCTTGATTCACTCACCGCCCGAACACACCATGCTTCAGTTCACCGACATCCAGGCCGCCGCCGACCGCCTTCACGGCATTGCCCACCGCACACCGGTGATCACCTCGCGCACGCTCGACCAGTTGCTGGGCATGCGCGTGTACCTCAAGGCCGAAAACCTGCAGCGCATGGGCGCCTTCAAGTTCCGCGGCGGCTACAACGCCGTCAACGTCCTGAGCGCCGACGAACGCGCTCGGGGTGTGGTGGCGTTTTCGTCGGGCAACCACGCCCAGGCCGTGGCCCTGGCGGCGCGGCTGCACGGCTGCCGGGCCACGATCGTGATGCCGCTGGATGCGCCGGCCCTGAAGGTCACGGCCACCTGCGAGTACGGCGCCGAGGTGATCACGTACGACCGCTACCGCGAGGATCGCCAGGCCATTGCAAAGCGCATCGTCGCCGAGCGTGGCGCGGTGCTCATCCCGCCATATGAACATCTGCCGGTGATGGCGGGCCAGGGCACGGCCGCCCTCGAACTGATCGAGGACTGCCCCGAGCCCCTGGACGCGATGATCGTCAGCGCCGGCGGCGGCGGCTTCCTCTCGGGATGCGCCGTGGCCGCGCGCCATGTGCTGCCGGACATTCGCGTCTTTGGTGCCGAACCCGAGCGCGGCAACGACATGCAGCAGTCCCTGCGGGCCGGGCGCATCGTCAGCATCGAGGTGCCGCGCACGATCTGCGACGGGCAGCAGACCCAGGCCATCGGCGCCCTGAACTTCGAGGTGATCCGGGAGTACGTGACCGGCGTGCTGGATGTGCCCGACCCGGTGGTGGTGCAGGCGATGCGCTTCGTGTTCGAACGCCTCAAGCTGGTGCTGGAGCCCTCAGGCGCCTGCGCGCTGGCGGCGCTGATGCACCACCGCGCACAGTTTCACGGTCAGCGTGTGGGCGTGATGCTGTCCGGCGGCAACATCGGCATCGAGCGCTTCGTGGCGCTGATGTCGGGGGCTGAAACCGTCGATTGAGGCGGTTCCTGCCCCGCTGCGCGACGCTTCACGCCGCCTTGGGCGCACCGCGCATGCGGCCGATCACCGTGACGATCGCCAGTGCGATGGCGCCGGCAATCACCCCGGCCAGGGCGTCACCCAGCAGCGGCGCCACGGCGCCGAGGACTGCACCGACCCCGGGCGCCTGGGCGACGGCCTGGGTGACCCCTTCCACGGCATGGTGCAGCGCCGGGATGCCGTGCGTGAGGATGCCGCCGCCCACGAGGAACATTGCCGCGGTGCCCGCGATCGACAGCCCCTTCATCAGGTAGGGTGCAGCCTTCAGGATGCCCCGGCCCAGCCCCTGCAGCGGCCCCGGCTTGCTGCTCAGGTGCAGCCCGAAATCGTCGAGCTTGACGATGCCGGCCACCAGGCCGTAGACGCCCACCGTCATGATCGCGGCAATGCCGGCCAGCACCGACACCTGGGTGACAAAGGGCGAGGCAGCCACGGTGCCCAGCGTGATCGCGATGATTTCGGCCGACAGGATGAAGTCGGTGCG
>CAMLSD010000160.1 GCA_946482595.1 uncultured Comamonadaceae bacterium | reverse complement strand
GCCCCCAGGGCCGGGCTGCACCCGAACCTGCCACCTCGACCCAACGGCACATCGCCTGAACCCCACCACCACAGGAGACATCCATGATCACCCGCCGCACTGTGCTGACCGCCCTCACGGCCAGCCTCCTGGCCCCGGCCATCGCGCTGGCCAACGACTTCCCCAGCCGCACCGTCAGCCTGGTCGTGCCGTTTGCCCCGGGCGGGCCGACCGACGCGATGGCACGCACCCTGGCCAATGCGCTCAAGGGCCCGCTGGGTCAGAACGTCATCGTCGAGAACAAGGCCGGTGCCGGCGGCAACCTGGGCGCCGAGGCCGTGGCACGGGCCGAACGTGACGGCCACACGCTGCTGTTCGGCACCTCCGGGCCGCTGGCCATCAACGTCAGCCTGTACCGCAAGCTCAACTACGACCCGCTCAAGAGCTTTGCGCCGGTGATCCAGATCGGCCATCTGCCCAATGTGCTGGTCGTCCACCCCAGCGTGCCGGCACGATCGGTGCAGGAACTGATCGCCCACGGCCGCGCCAACCCGGGCAAGCTCAGCTTTGCGTCATCGGGCAATGGGGCGTCGTCGCACCTGGCCGGCGTGCTGTTCAACAACACCGCGGGCACCGACTTCCTGCATGTGCCGTACAAGGGCACCGGCCCGGCCCTGACCGACCTGCTCGGCGGCCAGGTCACGATGACCTTCACCGACGTGCTGACCGCACTGCCGCACATCCGCAGCGGCAAGCTGCGCGCCCTCGGCGTGACGACTGCCACCCGTTCGTCGGCCCTCCCGGAGGTGCCCACCGTGGCCGAGCAGGGCCTGGCCGGTTTTGACGTGTCGGTGTTTTTCGGCATCGTTGCGCCGGCCGGCACCCCACGCGCCGCGGTGGAGCGCCTGAACCGTGCGTTTGCCGAGGTGCTGCGGCAGCCCGAGGTCCGCCAGACGCTGCAGGCGCAGGGCCTGGAGATGGCGACAGGCGCCGGGCCGGAGCAACTGGCGGGGTTCATGCAGTCGGAGGTGGCGAAGTGGCGAGGCGTGGTGCTGAGTTCCGGCGCCCAGATAGACTGAGCCTTCACCTCACGAGGCATTCATGAACGCTCCCCTTGCTCCAGGCGCCCTGGCGGGCATCCGTGTGGTCGATCTGTCGCGGGTGCTCGGTGGTCCGTACTGCGGCCAGATCCTCGGCGACCATGGCGCCGACGTGCTGAAGATCGAGCCCCCGCAAGGGGACGACACCCGCACCTGGGGCCCGCCGTTCAATGCGTCGGGCGTGGCCTCGTACTACCTGGGGCTGAACCGCAACAAGCGGCTGATGCGGCTCGACCTCACCACCCCCACCGACCGCGAGACCCTGCTGGGCCTGCTGGCCGAGGCCGACGTGCTGATCGAGAATTTCAAGACCGGCACGATGGAGCGCTGGGGCATCGGCCAGGCGCAACTGGCCGAGCGCTTTCCACGCCTGGTGCACTGCAGGGTGTCGGGCTATGGGGCGGACGGCCCGCTGGGCGGACTGCCCGGCTATGACGCGGCAATCCAGGCGCTGGCCGGCATCATGAGCGTCAACGGCGAGGCTGGCGGCGAACCGCTGCGTGTGGGGCTGCCGGTGGTCGACATGGTCACCGGCCTGAATGCTGCGCTGGGCGTGCTGATGGCACTGCACGAGCGCGAGCGCAGCGGACGCGGGCAGTTCGTCGAGGCCGCGCTGTACGACAGCGGCCTGTCGCTGCTGCATCCGCACGGCGCCAACTACTTTCTCGACGGCCAGACCGCGCAGCGCACGGGCAACGCGCACCCCAACATCTACCCCTACGACAGCCTGGCCACCGGGACCGTGCCGGTCTTCCTGGCCGTGGGCAATGACCGGCAGTTCACCATCCTGTGCGAGCACCTGGGACGCCCGGGCCTCGCGCGCGACGACCGGTTTGCCAGCGCGCGGGGGCGATCGGTCCACCGCGTCGAGCTGAAGACCGAACTGGAAGCCCTGATGGCCTCCCACGACGGCCCCGCGCTGGCCGACGAGCTGGTGCGCGCCGGGGTGCCCTGCGCGGCCGTGCTCACCGTGCCGGCCGCACTGGAGCACCCGCACACCGCCCACCGCGGCATGGTGGTCGACATCGGGCCCGACTACCGCGGGATCGCCTCGCCGATCAAGCTGTCACGCACCCCGGCCAGCTATCGGCTGCCGCCGCTGAGCGAGGGCGAGCGATTTCTCGAAGTGGAGTGAGCGCACAGGCCTGCACGGTGCGGGGTGCGCAACCGAATGCAGGTATGCTGCGGCGCGTTGTCACCGCCCCGCAACCACCCGCACTCCACGACTCACCATGACCCGTCTTCCCCGCACGCTGCTGGCCGGCCTGGCCCTGTCCCTGTCCCTGGCGGCCCTGGCCCAGTTCAACCCGCTGAGCGCCTCGCTGCAGCCCAAGGATCCGAAAAAGCCGCTTCACATGCTGGTCGAAAAGACCTGGGGCGAGGCCGACATCGCCATCCAGCCGCATGAGGTGACACGCACCGAGAAGCACCTGCCCCGCAGCTCGCACGACCTGTCGCTGGGGAGCTTCAAGGTCGAAAACGGCCTGGGCCCGCTGATGCTCATCGTCGACTTCGGCGGCCGGGTCATCGACGAACAGGCCAAGTCGTCGGCCATCGTCCAGGTCGACATCGAATGCCCCGAGGTCAGCAATGGCTGCCCGTACCCGATCCAGAAGAGCGTGATCGGCTACGACGACCGCTACATGGCCAAGTTCAGGCTGCCCCATCAGGGCAGCGACCGCGCGATGGTGCTGGGCCGTGAGGGCCACAACTACGGTTTTGCGCCAGGCACGCTGGTGAATATGGACATCCGCCTGCAGCAACCCACCAACATCGAGCCTGTGCAGATCAAGGCCTGGGTGTTCCATGGCGAACACGAGCACCAGCTCCCGCACGGCAACACCACCCGCCTCGGCACCTTCTGGAAGGTGCTCGGCGCCGGCTTGCTGGTGGTCGTGCTGGGCTGGTGGTGGCTGCGCCGCGGCTGACCCTTTGCGACAAACGATCGGCCCCGGCCCAGGAGCAACACCATCATGAAACCCGTCTCCCTGCCTCCTCTGCCCGAGGAAGCGGCCCATGCCCTGGCGCGGGGCCAGAAGATCGAGGCCATCAAGATCGTGCGCGAGCACACCGGCCTGGGGCTCAAGGAGTCCAAGGACCTGGTCGACGCCCACGAGGCCCACGGCGAGGCACGCCCTGCGGTGGCGTCGGGTTCGCCCGGCACCCACCGCCGGGACATGGCCCCGGGCGAGGTGCCGCGCACAGGCGGCCGGGGCGGCCTGATCGTCGGGGCCGTGGTGCTGGGCGTGGCCGGCTACGCGCTGGCCCGCTGGCTGGGCGCCCTCTGATCCCCGTGCAGTGAGGCTCCCCCGGGCAGACCCGGGGTTGCGGCGCGGATGAACTTGTCTATACAATTAACCGCATGGCTGGACACCCGCTCCGGCCCATCCCGAGGCCCATGAGTTCGTCGACCCGTCCACGCGTGCCCGATGCCCCTGCTGCGCTGTACCAGCAGGTCAAGGATTTCATCGTGCGCAAGATCCAGGACGGCAGCTGGAAACCCGGCGATCGGGTGCCGTCCGAGCACGAGCTGGTGGCCGAATTCGGCTTTGCCCGCATGACCGTCAACCGCGCGCTGCGCGAGCTGGCCGAGCAGGGCCGTGTCGTGCGTGTGGCTGGCGTGGGCACCTTCGTGGCGCACGAAAAGCCCCAGGCCACCTTGCTGCGCGTGGCCAACCTCGGCGACGAGATCCGCGCCCGCGGCCACGACTACCGCTGCCGCATGCTGCTGCTCGAGCGGGTGTCGGCCACGATGGACATTGCCGCAGCGCTGAATCTGCGCACCGGAGAGTCGGTGTTCCACAGCGTGTGCGTGCACTCCGAGGACGACGTCCCCGTGCAGCTCGAAGACCGCTACGTGAATCCTCGAGTCGCGCCGGAGTTCATCCGCCAGGACTTCAGCCGGGTGCTGCCGTCCGAATACCTGCTGCGCAACGTGCCCTACGACGAGATCGAGCATGTGGTCGACGCGATCCTGCCGACACCCGAGCAGGCCACCGAGCTGCAGATGCCCACCACACAACCCTGCCTGCTGCTGACACGCCGCACCTGGACACGCGGCGTGCCGGTCACGCTGGCCCGCTGCCTGCACCCGGGCATGCGCTACCGGCTGGGCAGCCGGTTTCGCGCCGACGGCAGCACCGTCGTCGGCTGACGCCCGGCTTGCCTTCTTCAACCGCCTGAGCCACGCTGCCATCCACGGTCCGCCTTCTTTCACCGAACCTGTCCATACAAGGTCATACAAATGAAGCCCACCTCACCCACCGCAACGTCTGCCGACGTCGTCGAACTCGTCCTGAACCCGGGGGCCGTGACCCTGGCGCAGTTGCGCCGGGTGTTCGAGGGGCGGGCCCGATTGCGGCTGGACGCATCAGCCCGGGCGGGGATGCTGGCCGCACAGGCCACGGTGCAGCAGATCGTCGAGGCTGGTGCCGTGGTCTACGGCATCAACACCGGCTTCGGCAAGCTTGCGCAGACCATCATCCCGGCGCAACGCCTGGCCGAACTGCAGCGCAACCTGGTGCTGTCGCACAGCGTGGGCATCGGCGCCGACCTGCCCGACGACGTGGTGCGGCTGGTGCTGGCCACCAAGGCCGTCAGCCTGGCGCGCGGCCACTCGGGCGTGCGCCCCGAGATCGTCGACGCCTTGCTGGCCCTGGCCAACGCGGGCGTGCTGCCATGCATTCCGTCCAAGGGGTCGGTCGGTGCCTCGGGTGATCTCGCCCCGCTGGCCCACCTGGCCTGCGTGCTGATCGGCGAGGGTTCGGCCCGCATCGACGGGCGCACCGTGAGCGGCAAAGAGGCCATGGCCCATGTGGGTCTGCAGCCCTTTGTGCTGGGCCCGAAGGAAGGCCTGGCGCTGCTCAACGGCACCCAGGTGTCGACCGCGCTGGCGCTGTCGGGCCTGTTCCGGGCAGAACGGGTGTTCGCCGCCGGTCTGATGGCCGGCGCACTGTCGCTCGAAGCGATCAAGGGCTCGGTGCGGCCGCTCGACGCACGCATCCACGACGCGCGTGGCCAGGCCGGCCAGATCGCCGTCGCACAGGGCCTGCGCCAACTGCTCGATGGCAGCGAGATCGTCAGCTCGCACACCGGCTGCGGCCGCGTGCAGGACCCGTACTCGATCCGCTGCGTGCCCCAGGTCATGGGCGCCTGCCTGGACAACCTGCACCACGCGGCCAAGGTCCTGACCATCGAGGCCAACGCCGCCTCCGACAACCCGCTGGTGTTCACCGACACCGGCGAGGTCGTGTCGGGCGGCAACTTCCACGCCGAGCCGGTGGCGTTTGCGGCCGACATCATCGCGCTGGCGATCGCCGAGATCGGGGCCATCTCCGAGAGGCGCATGGCCTTGCTGCTCGACACCGGGCTGTCCGGCCTGCCGCCCTTCCTGGTGACGGACGGGGGCGTGAACTCCGGCTTCATGATCGCGCAGGTGACGGCCGCCGCGCTCGCGTCCGAGAACAAGTCGCTCGCCCATCCCGGCAGCGTCGACAGCCTGCCGACCTCCGCCAACCAGGAAGACCACGTCTCGATGGCCACCTTTGCCGCGCGCCGCCTGCGCGACATGGCCGACAACACCGCCGCCGTGGTCGGCATCGAGGCCATGGCCGCCGCCCAGGGCATGGAGTTCCACCGGCCGCTGCGCAGCTCTCCGCCCATCGAGGCCGAGTTCGCGCGCATCCGCAGCCGTGTGGACTTCATCGAGACCGACCGTCTGCTCGCCCCGGACATCCAGGCCATGAGCGACTGGGCCCAGGGCGGCGACTGGCCCGAGGCGCTGACCGCGATGCTGCCCAGCCACGTCGCGCACTGAGCCCCGACGCCGCCGCGCAGCCCGACGAGGAGGACCTGCCATGCCCCGACCGACCGCCCCTGCCGCCACCGCCGACCGTGCGGACGGCCTGTGGCACCACCTCACGCTGGCACCCGGCGCGCTGGCAGGCACCCCCATCGATGCCGCGCCGGTGCACGATGCGGCCATCGCCGTGCGCGACGGGCTCATCACCTGGGCCGGCCCCGCACGCGACCTGCCTGACTCGCTGGCCGCACTGCCGCGCCACGACGGCGGCGGCCGGCTGGTCACGCCGGGTCTGATCGACTGCCACACCCACCTGGTCTATGGCGGGCAGCGGGCCAACGAATTCGCGATGCGGCTGGCCGGTGCCAGCTACGAGGCGATCGCCCAGGCGGGTGGCGGCATCGTCTCGAGCGTGCGCGCGACCCGCGAGGCCAGCGAAGACGCCCTGTTCGATGCGGCCTCACACCGGCTGCAGGCGCTGCTGGCCGACGGCGTGACGACGATCGAGATCAAGTCGGGCTACGGCCTGCGCCTGGCCGACGAACGCAAGCAGTTGCGCGTGGCACGGCGCCTGGGTGAACACCACGGCGTCACGGTCCGCACCACCTTCCTCGGTGCGCATGCCCTGCCCCCCGAGTTCCGCGACCGTGCAGACGACTACATCGATCTCGTCTGCCACGAGATGATGCCGGCCCTGGCCGCCGAGGGCCTGATCGATGCGGTCGATGCGTTCTGCGAGCACATCGCCTTCAGCCGCGCCCAGACCGAACGGGTGTTCCAGGCCGCCACGCGCCTGGGCCTGCCGGTCAAGCTGCATGCCGAGCAGTTGAGTGACATGGACGGCGCCGCGCTGGCCGCACAGTACGGCGCGCTGTCGTGCGACCACATCGAGCACCTGTCGGAGCGCGGCATCGAGGCCATGCGCCGGGCCGGGACCGTGGCAGTCCTGCTGCCTGGCGCCTACTACACCCTGCGCGACACGCACCTGCCCCCCATCGAAGCCCTGCGCGAGGCGGGCGTGCCGATGGCGGTGTCGACCGACCACAACCCCGGCACCTCACCGACGCTGAGCCTGCTGCTGATGGTCAACATGGCCTGCACGCTGTTTCGCCTGACCGTCCCCGAGGCGCTGGCCGGCGTGACCCGGCATGCCGCCCAGGCGCTGGGGCTGCACGCCACCCACGGCAGCCTGGGCCCGGGCCGTGTGGCCGATTTCGTGCTGTGGGACGCGGACGATGCAGCCGAGCTGGCCTACTGGTTCGGGCAACGCCCGGCGGGCGTGATCATCAGGCAGGGGCGGCGGGTCGAGGGGTAGTGCAGCATCGGGGGCACCGGCGCGGTTTGCGACACCCCCTCTCCCCCACCCTCTCCCCCGGTCCCGGGGGCGAGGGGGTCAAAGGCGGCCCTCACGGTCAGCGCCGTCTGCTCATCGCGGAACAGATTTCCCCCTCTCCCGCCTGCGGGAGAGGGATGGGCTGAGCGCTGCGTCGGCAGGACGGGCGCGTGTTGCGACACCCCCTCTCCCCCGGTCCCGGGGGCGAGGGGGTCAAAGGCGGCCCTCACGGTCAGCG
>CAMLSD010000159.1 GCA_946482595.1 uncultured Comamonadaceae bacterium | reverse complement strand
GGTCGGTGTCCAGCGGTTTGCCGGGGCCGACCAGGTTGTCCCACCAGCCTTCGCTGCGCGGCTGGCCCTCGTAGGTGCCCGCCACATGGTGGGAGGCGTTCAGGGCATGGCACACCAGCACGGCATTGCTGCGCGCGGCATTGAGCGTGCCGTAGGTTTCGTAGACGAGGGTGTAGTCGTGCAGTCTGGCGCCCGAGCGCAGCGGCAGGGGCTCATCGAAGTGCATCGACTGGGGTACGACGTGGCCGATCGAACTCATGGGGTCCAATGAAAAACCCGGCGTCACGCTGAAGGTGAGGCCGGGTCGCCGTGCCCCCTTTAGCTGTATTTATTGAGCGCCCGCAAGCCGGAACAAATCAGCGCTGTCGTGCGAGTATAGCGCCGTGACGTTCGCGACGAGGAGACAGTCCATGGCCTGGTTCGAAGGGTTCGATGCCCGCCACATCGAGGTCAACGGCATCCGCCTGTTCGTGCGCACCGGCGGCCGCCCGGACGGCGAGCCGCTGCTGCTGCTGCACGGCTATCCCCAGACCCACGCCATCTGGCACCGGGTGGCCCAGGCCCTGGGAGACCGCTACTTCCTGGTGATGCCCGACCTGCGCGGTTACGGCCGCTCGGACAAGCCGGCCGGCGCGCCTGACCATGCCAACTACAGCAAGCGCACGATGGCGGCCGACATGGTGGCCCTGATGGCCACCCTGGGGCACACGAGCTTTTTCCTGTGCGGTCACGACCGCGGCGGGCGCGTCGCCCACCGGCTGGCGCTGGATCACCCGCATGTCGTGCGCAAGCTGTGCGTGATCGACATCGCACCGACCCTGGCGATGTACGAGGCCACCGACATGGCATTTGCCCAGGCCTACTACCACTGGTTCTTCCTGATCCAGCCCGCCCCGCTGCCCGAAACCCTGATCGGCGCGGAGCCGCGGTACTACCTGCATCGCACCCTGGGCGGCTGGGGCTCGCAGGGGCTGGACTACATCGAGCCGCAGGCGCTGGCCGACTACGAGGCCGGCTTCTGCACACCCGAGGGCATCCATGCCAGCTGCGAGGACTACCGCGCCGCGGCCGGCATCGACCTGGACCATGACCGCGAGTCGCGTCGCCTGGGCGAACGCATGGTCTGCGACGTGCTGGTGCTGTGGGGCGAGCGCGGCATCGTGCACCGGCTGTTCCGCCCGCTCGACCACTGGCAGACCGCCAGCACCGGGGCCGTGACCGGCGACCTGGCGGCGGCCGGCCATTTCATCCCCGAAGAGCAGCCCGAGTGGGTGGCCCGGCGCCTGCGCAGCTTCTTTCACTGACGCCCAGGGCGCCCGGCCCGACGCATCAGGCGTCGTTGGCGGCCGCCCCGTGGCACTTCTTGTACTTCTTGCCGCTGCCGCAGGGACAGGGGTCGTTGCGGCCCGGCCCGGCTTCCTTGCGCACCTGCCGCACCGGACGGCGCGAGGCCCGCTCACGCCAGAAGTCGCGCAGGTCGTACACCGCCCACAGCGCGTCGGCCAGGCGTTCGTCGGCACTCATCTCGCGGGCCTCGGGCGGCATCTCGGCCGGGTCGCTGGCCAGGATCTCGAACAACTGCAGGCAGCCGTCGACGAATTCGTTGCCGGGGTCGTCGGCCGGCAGCAGCCACTCGTCTTCGAAGGCATCGACACACTGAAGGAAACCGCTGGCCCAGACGGCCCCCAGGGCCGGCAGCTCGCCCAGCGCCTCGCGCTCTTCGGCCGGGGTGTGCTCCAGCACGGCATCCCAGTCGGTCAGCAGCGGACTGAGCGCGCGTTCGTCGTCGAGCCGCTGCACCGGCGCGTCGACCGCCGCCAGCACCTCGCGGTAGCGGCGCTCGATCAGGCCGCGCAGTTCGTCGCGCTGGGCCTCGTCGGCAAACGGCGCCTGCGCGCCCAGCAGAGCCGGCAGCCAGGTGTCGGCCTCGGACTGGCGCGGGCCGCTGGCCACGGCGGCCAGGAAACCATCGAGCTGCTCGATGTCGGGCACGGTGTCGTCGCGCTCGGCCAGATCGGACAGGATCTGCTCGATGCGGTCGAGCTCGACATCGGCAAGGGGGGTGGCATGCGTGTTCATCTGCCGATTGTCGCAGCGGCCGCAGCACCGCCCTCACAGCGCTTACCATCAGCGCCTGCAACAGGCACCGCAGGAGTCCCCATGCCGCAATGGCTGATCGCGCTGGACCGACACTTCCCCATCCGCTACCTGACCCTGCTGCTGATTGCCGTGGGGCTGCTGCTCGCGGCCTTCGTGTGGGTCGGATTCGACCTGGGCGGCTGGCTGGTGGTGGTATTTGCGGCCCTGCTGATCACCGGGCTGCATGACGTGCGGCAGACGCGTCACTCGGTGCTGCGCAACTACCCGGTGATCGGCCACCTGCGCTTCCTGCTGGAGTTCATCCGCCCCGAGCTGCGCCAGTACTTCATCGAAAGCGACAGCGAAGCCGCACCCTTCTCGCGCCAGCAGCGTTCGCTCGTCTACCAACGGGCCAAGGGCGACCCCGACAAGCGCCCCTTCGGCACCCAGCGCGACGTCGGCGCCGAAGGCTACGAGTGGATCAACCACTCGATGCAGCCCACGCAGATCGAATCGCACGACTTTCGCATCACCATCGGCCCGGACCGGGCCCAGCCCTATTCGGCCAGCATCTTCAACATCTCGGCGATGAGTTTCGGTGCGCTCAGCGCCAATGCCATCCTGGCGCTCAATGCCGGCGCGAAACGTGGCGGCTTTGCGCATGACACCGGCGAGGGCTCGATCAGCCGCCACCACCGCGAGCATGGCGGCGACCTGATCTGGGAGATCGGCTCGGGCTATTTCGGCTGCCGCAACGAGGACGGCAGTTTCAATGCCGAGCGCTTTGCGCTGGCCGCGCGCGACCCCCAGGTGAAGATGATCGAGATCAAGCTCAGCCAGGGTGCCAAGCCCGGGCACGGCGGCGTGCTGCCCGGGGCCAAGGTCACGCTGGAGATCGCTGCCGCGCGCGGGGTGCCGGTCGGCCAGGACTGCATCTCGCCGGCCAGCCACAGTGCGTTTTCCACGCCGATCGAGATGCTGGAATTCATCGACCTGCTGCGCACCCTCTCGGGCGGCAAGCCGACCGGCATCAAGCTGTGCATCGGGCACCCCTGGGAATGGTTCGCGATGGCACGTGCGATGCACGAGACCGGCCTGCTGCCGGACTTCATCGTGGTCGACGGCGCCGAGGGCGGCACGGGCGCCGCCCCGCTGGAGTTCACCGACCATGTCGGCGCCCCGCTCCAGGAGGGCCTGCTGCTGGTGCACAACACCCTCACCGGGCTGAACCTGCGCTCGCGCATCCGCATCGGCTGCGCCGGCAAGGTGATCAGCGCCTTCGACATCGCCCGCATGATGGCGCTCGGGGCCGACTGGTGCAATTCGGCACGCGGCTTCATGTTTGCACTGGGCTGCATCCAGGCCCAGAACTGCCACACCGGCCACTGCCCGACCGGGGTGACCACCCAGGACAGCCTGCGCCAGCGCGCCCTGGTGGTGCCCGACAAGGCCGAGCGTGTGCTGCGCTACCACGCCAACACCCTGCATGCCCTGAAGGAGCTGGTGCAGGCCGCCGGCCTGACCCACCCCAGCCAGATCACGGCCGACCACATCGTGCACCGCACGGCCCGCCACGAGGTGAAGCTGCTGGCCAACCTGGTGCCCTTCGTGCGCCCCGGCGCCCTGCTCGACGGTGAACTGCCGCTGCAGGTCTTCCAGCTGTACTGGCCTTTGGCCCAGTCCGGGTCGTTCCAGCCGCGCACGATGATCAGCTGAACGCCGGCACGCGCGGCCCCACTCACATGTCCGGATCCGGCCAGACGGCCGGCTGCAGCACTGCTGCAATGGCTGCCAGCAGCGGGACAGGCCCGCTGCCCACCGAACAGGAGAATCAGCATGCAACAGGCAGGACTTGCCGTGCGGGGCATCGACCCGGCGTTTGTCGACCATGTGCGCCGCGGTGGCGCGGACGCCAACGGGCAGCCGGCGCTGCAGGCCCGGGCCGTCGGGCAGGGCAACCCCTGCCGGTACTGCCTGCAGCTGATCGAGGAAGGCGACGACAAACTGATCCTGGCCTACCGTCCCTTCACGACGCTGCAGCCCTATGCCGAAGTGGGCCCGATCTTCCTGCACCGCCATGTCTGCACACGCTATGACGCCGACCACCTGCCCGCCTGGTTCGCCTACCTGCAACCGGCGCTGGTCCGTGGCTACGGGCAGGACGACTGGATCCGCTACGACACTGCCGACGTGATCGCCGGTAGCCGCCTGGCCGCGCAGTGCGAGCAGATCCTGTCCGACCCGCAGGTGGCCTACGTGCACATCCGCTCGAAGTTCAACTGCTTTCAGTGCCGGGTCGACCGTGCATGACCACTGCAAGGCATGATTCAGGTGCGAAGGCCCCGGTCACATCAGGGTGACAGGCGCCCGACCCTCGTCGCCCCCGCATCTGCGGGGCTGTGTGCACCAGCGTGCATCGCTACCATGCACCAACAGTTACACACCCCACAGGCGGCAACCGTCGTGCTCACCGTTTACCTGGTCGAAGACGACCCCTTGCTGGCGCGCCACGTGCTCGAGGCCCTTGAAGGGGCTGAAGGCATCCGCTGCGTCGGCCATGCCGACCGCCTCTCGAAGGCGCGCGCCGAACTGCGCGAGCGCCGGCCCGACGTCCTGCTGTCCGACCTGGGGCTGCCCGATGGCGACGGCACCGAGCTGATCCGCGAGCTCAACGGTGACGACCCCGACTGGCACCCGCACATCCTCGTGTACTCGGTCTTTGGCGACGAAAGCCGTGTCATCCACGCGATCGAGGCCGGGGCCGACGGGTATTTCCTGAAGGGCTGCCCCGACCGCGATCTGATCGCCGCCGTCGAACGGGTGGCCCACGGCGAATCGCCGATCTCCCCGGCCATCGCGCGCTACCTGCTCAAGCGGCTGGCGCCCGCCAGCCCCGGCCAGGGGGGCGACACCGACCACCAGCTCAGCGCGCCGGAGCAGTCGGTGCTCAAGCTGGTCGCACAGGGTTACGTGACCGAGGAAGTCGGCGAGCGCCTGATGATGACTGCCCATGCGGTGGCCACGCACATCCGCAGCGTCTACGCCAAGATCCAGTTGCGCCCTCGACCGGCCACCGTCGGCCTGATGAACTGAGCACGGGTCGTGAGACCCTTGAACCGCCTGCCCGGCCTGCCGTGGCCCTGGTTGTGTGCGCTGCTGCTGGCGGCGCTGGCCTGGCTGGGTGCCACGCCGGCCCATGCCGAGCCGGTGCGCCTGACACAGGCCACCGCCACCGAAGCCGGCCAGCCGTTGCCGCGCACCGTCACGCTGCCTGACGCGTGGGAACATTCCGCACCTGATCGCAGCGGCGAGGTGAACTACCGGCTGGCTCTGCCCGATGCCGCCGTGCAGGGCCCGCGTCCGGCGGTGTTCATTCCGCGCGTCGGCAATGTGTTCCGTGTGCTGCTCAACGGCCAGGAAGTGGCCGCCATCGGCATGACGGTGCAGCCGCTGCCCAACTACAGCCAAGACCCTCAACTGCTGCGCCTGCCGCGTGCGCTGCTCCAACCGCAGGGCAATGTGCTGGACGTGGTGGTCATCGGCGAGCCGCGGCGCGATGCCGGCCTGTCCAGCGTGTGGGTCGGCGACGCCAGCGAACTCGAGCCCATGCACGACACCGCGCTGGACCTGCGGGTGCGCGGCGCCTGGGTGCTCACGAGTGCCGGCCTCACGATGGGCCTGCTGGCGGTGCTGGTGGCCTGGCGGACCCGCCAGATGGTCTACGGCTGGTTCGGCCTGGGCAACCTGATCTGGGCCTGGCGGGTCACCGCGCTCAGCGTGCGCGACCCCGGCGCCTGGGCAGCGCTGCTGCACTGGGCGTTCGAGCTGACCTACAGCCTGCTGGTGGCCGCGATGCTGATGTTCATGCTGGCCATGCTGCAGCGCGACACCCATCGCGCCCGGCTGGGCATGGCGGTGTATGTGGGGGTCTCGGTGCTGCTGAGCGGTGCCAATGCCTTGTGGAACCTGCCGCTGCTGCGCACCCTGAACCTGCTGCTGGCCTTGCTGATGGTGGTCGCCGCCGCGCTCTACCTGTTCTGGATGACCTGGCGCACCCGGTCCGTGACGGCAGCGGTGCTGGGCGCGGCCGGCACCGTCGGGGTTCTGTTCGGCCTGCGTGACTGGATGATCCTGCGCATCGCGCACGACTACGAAGCCGTGACCTGGACACGCTACGTGATCCTGCTGCTGATGATGGTGATGGCCTGGCGGCTGGTCGAGGACTTTGCCCGCGGCCTCAGCGCGCAACACGACCAGAACCGCACCCTGCAGGCCACGGTGCAGGCCAAGGAGGCCGAGCTTGAGCAGTCCTACGAGGCCCGACGCACACTGGACCGCCATCAGGCCGCCGCGGCCGAACGCGACCGGCTGCTGCGTGACATGCACGACGGCCTGGGCGGACGCCTGGTCAGCGCGCTGGCCCTGGTGCACCTGCCCGACCAGAAGATCGCCGAACCCGCCACGCTGCAGGACCTGCGGCTCACGCTCGACGACTGCCTGACCGAACTGCGGCTGACGCTCGATTCGCTGGAGGCCGAGCAGCGCAGCCTGGGTGAGTCGCTGGCCGAAATGCGCTTCAGGCTGGAGCCTTCGCTGCGTGCGGCGGGCATCCGGCTGGTCTGGAACGTCGAGGACGAGGCGCTGGACACGCCGCTGCCCCCGGGCGACACGCTGCAGGTGCTGCGTATCGTGCGCGAGGCCTGCACCAATGTGATCAAGCACGCGCAGGCATCGGTCGTGTGGCTGACCCTGAGGCGCGATGAGCAGGGCATCGCACTGAGCGTGCTGGACAACGGCATGCTGCAGCGCTCGACCCCCGGGCGGCGCCATCCGGTCGCACCCCCCAGCGGCAAGCGCGGTGTGGCCAGCATGCGACGCCGCGCCGACGCCCTGCGCGGACGCATCGAGATCGGCCCGCACCCGGAAGGCTGGCAGGTGGTGCTGCACTTCCCGCTGGATTCAGCCGCCGCACGACCGACGGGCGCCGGCACGGCCTGAGGCAGGGTCAACCGCAGCACATGGACCCAGGGTCCGCCCCCTCTCCCTCCCAGGGAGGGATTCATGCAGCGCCAGCGTTGCCGGCTTGAGCCCAGGAACGGCGTGCATACGTGTGTGGCGTAGCTGCGTCCTGGGTAGGGTTGGGGGAGAGGGTGTGCGCTCCAAGTCGCTCTGCGCTTATTCGGGCGGCCGCTGTTTCGCCCCTGGCGGGGCGAGCCGGGAGTTCGCCCCGGCGGGCGAGTCCCTTTCTTTTGCGTGGCCAAAAGAAAGGGACCAAAGAAAAGGCCACCCCCGAGGTGTCGGTTTCCGTTGGCACGGAAACTGCCTTGCGCTGCTCGGTCCGGGCGGGAAGGGGGCAAACTCGCCCTGCGGGCTCAGA
>CAMLSD010000158.1 GCA_946482595.1 uncultured Comamonadaceae bacterium | reverse complement strand
AGATCGACTTCGGCGACGTGTCGATGAACATGCGCAACCTGCTGCGCAAGATGGGCCAGAAGAGCTTCCGTCCCGGCAACAAGATGGCGATGATGATGCTCAACGCCACCAACCCCGAGACCATCAAGCTGCTGCGCACCGCGATGGTCGGCGTGGGCTTCAAGGCCCAGCGCCTGGCCAACGACGTGCTGCGCGGTATTGCACGCAAGCAGACGGCCAAGCCGCGCGCGTCGGTCGGCACCGCTCCCATCAAGGAGCAGGTGATCCACTTCATCAACAAGAAGCTGCCGGGCGGGCTGCCCAAGCGCACGGCGCGGGCCCTGCTGGACATCGAGGACAAGGACTACGTTCCCATCATCCGCAACCCGCAGACGACCACTGCCGAGACCGAGGCCGTGTTCTATTTCCCGGGCTGCGGGTCGGAGCGGCTGTTCTCGCAGGTTGGCCTGGCCACGCAGGCCATGCTCTGGCATGCCGGCGTGCAGACCGTGCTGCCGCCGGGTTACCTGTGCTGTGGCTACCCGCAGCGCGGCTCCGGGCAGTTCGACAAGGCCGAGAAGATCATCACCGACAACCGGGTGCTGTTCCACCGGGTTGCCAACACACTGAACTACCTCGACATCAAGACGGTGGTGGTGAGCTGCGGCACCTGCTACGACCAGCTCCAGGGCTATGACTTCGAGCAGATCTTCCCGGGTTGCCGCATCGTCGACATCCATGAGTACCTGCTCGAGAAGGGCATCAAGCTCGAGTCCAAGGGCGCCTACCTCTACCACGACCCCTGCCACAGCCCCATGAAGCAGCAGGAGCCGATGAAGACGGTCAAGGCCCTGCTGGGCGACCAGGTGGTCAAGAACGAGCGCTGCTGCGGCGAGTCGGGCACGCTGGGCGTGACCCGGCCGGACATCTCCACCCAGGTGCGATTCCGCAAGGAAGAAGAACTGCGCAAGGCCGAAGCCCAGATGCGCGCCAGCGGTGCCGTCGGCCAGAACGACAACCTGAAGATCCTGACGTCCTGCCCGAGCTGCCTTCAGGGTCTGAGCCGCTACGGCAATGACCTGAACAACGGCCTGCTCGAGGCCGACTACATCGTGGTCGAGATGGCGCGGCACATCCTGGGCGAGAACTGGATGCCCGACTATGTGAACCAGGCCAACGCCGGCGGCATCGAGCGGGTGCTGGTGTGAGTCTGGCTCAGGCGGGCGGCGGCCGGGATGGCCGCTGTCAGCCGGGCGACGAGCGCTCGATCCGGAAGTCCTGCGGCGCCTGGCCGGCCCGGTGCCGGGCGAGCACGGTCGCGAAGGTTTCTTCCCACCAGCGTGCCTGCACGATGGGGTCGAAGATGGGCGTGGGTGGCTTTGTGCCCCGGCCGGGCAGATGCTGCTCCAGTGTGGTGCGCCACCGTTCACGCCGGGCCGGGCTGCCGGCCCAGTCGGTGACCAGGTCCACATAGTCCTGACTGGTGCCTGCGATGCAGTCGCCCAGGCCGACTTCATGCAACAGCGCCAGGCCCACTCTGCCGGCCGGGCCCGCCCCGGCCATCGCGACTGCGGGAACGCCTTGCGCCAGTGTCTCCAGCAGCGTGGTGTGCCCGCCAGTGGGGGTGCTGTCGAGAAACAGGTCCGCCTGACGCAGCCGGGCGAGGTGGTCGGCCCAGGGCAGCTCCGGCGCAACCACTTCGCGCTCTGCAGGGTCGATTCCGCTGGATCTCAGTGCTTCCTGCCAGGCAGCCTCCAGTTGCCGATCGAGTCTGGCCCGCCAGAGCACGGTGTTCGGGCAGCGCCGCAGGATGGCCGACCACATCTCGGCGCACTCTCGCGAGAACTTGTACCCGCGATGAAAGGCGGCCATCACCAGCGCGTTGTCGGGCAGGCCAAGTGCGGCTCGCGCTGGCGCAGGGCCGATGCTCTCGAGCACACGCCCGAGTACCAGCGGCGAACTCGGCCATTCGATGATGGCCTCCTCCCAGTCACCGCGCCGCAACGGCGGGACGGTCAGGCGATCGACGACCGAATAGTCCACGAGGCTCGTGCCGTGCGGGTAGATCGAAGCGACCGCATTGATGACCAGGGGCACGGGCCGCAAGGCCAGCACCTCCGCAACGGGGGTCTGCTGGAAGGTACCTAGCGCCCAGAGGATGTCCACGTCCAGCTCACTCAAGGTGCGGGCAACGGCCTGTGGTGTCTGTCCTGGCATGTGAATCCACGAGGTGCATGCCGCGCGAACCATGTCGGTATGGTGATCGATGCCCGAGCCCAGGTAGACGCCTGTCAGATGG
Source organism: uncultured Comamonadaceae bacterium (assembly GCA_946482595.1). Next base: position 5,183 of record CAMLSD010000158.1, on the reverse strand, counting down.
ATCCTGCTGCGATCGAGAGCGGCCATCACCTCGCCGAGCAGGAGCGCCGTCGGATGTGTCCGAAACTCGCCCGACAGCGCTGCGACCCGGATCGCGCCCTGGGGACGGGCGGGTGAGGCGCGCCCCGTATGGATGGACCGGTCGCACGATGCGTGATCGGATGCAAATCTCGCCGTCAGTGCCGCGATCAGCCGGTCGTGCATGCCGAATGCAAATGCGTCAAACACCAGAGACCGATGCAACGGCACCCCGGCCCGCTGGCCCGCAATGGCCTCGAGCGCGGTGCGCAGCGCGACCTTGTATTCCCAGCGCCCCTGTTTCAGCGCAAATGCGCACAGCAAGGCCTGAATCTGGTGCGCGTCCCAGCCGATCCGAAGGATGTCGGCAAGCGCCAGGTCCGTCTCCTGGTCGGACAGCAGCCGCTGCCTGGACTCGAGCGGGACCTGGCGGATGACCGTGACTGATTGTTTCAGTTCGCCGCACGCCGCGAGACTGCACGCGAGCCCGAAGCGGACTTGCGCCGGGACCTCGGCCAGGCTGTGTTCGAGGTGTGCCACCAGTGACTGGAATCGCGGCATCGCAACGCGAAAGTCGGCACGAGCGAAAGCGAGGCAGGCCTCGTCAGCCAGCGTCTGCAGCGGGTGGGGCGACATCATGAGCGGGGCAAGCCTTGCGCAAGGAATGGGCGGCAGCCGATGATCGCTGACCCGGAGCCTCGGCGCACGCGGACCCGCGTCGCGTGGCACCGGCGAAACAGGACCGCGCCGTGCCTCACCGCCGGGAACTTGGGTGGTATTGTCATGCAGCTGCCGGCCCGGGAGTCGACCGGCCGAGCACACGAGCCGCAACGCCCCGGGTCGCGGCCAGGGTGCTGGCAGGTGTTCGCTCCGCGAGAATCGGACTTCGATGAAGAACCACGACGAGGTGCCCGGCTGATGGATACAAGGTCATGTGAACTGTGCCAGCAGCAAGGCGGCACCCTGATCGCTGCACATGCGTCCTGGCGGGTGGTCAGAGTGGACGACGTCGACTTCCCGGCCTTCTACCGGGTGATCTGGCGAGCGCACCTGGGAGAAATGACCGAACTGGAGCCTGGCGAGCGCAACCAGCTCCTGGCAGCGGTCTTTGCTGTGGAGGGTGCACTGCGACAAGCGTTGCAGCCCGACAAGATCAATCTGGCAAGCCTCGGGAACATGGTGCCCCACCTGCACTGGCACGTGGTTGCCCGATTCCGGTGGGACAGCCACTTCCCTCAGCCCATCTGGGGGGCAAGGCAGCGAACGGTGCATCCGGTCGCCTGTGACCGGCTTCGCGTCTCGCTTGTCGAACTGGACCGTCTCGTGGCGACCGCCCTTGTGCCGCTCGTCCTTCAACCCCCGGGAGAGGGGGGCACGGTCGCGCGTTATCCCTAGTACTGGGGCTACGCGTCGTGCTGCCTTAGTGATTTAATGCACACACTTTTGATGGACGCGGACGCCAGTCTGGGCGGAGGTCGCCGAGACATCGCAGCGCCGTGTCAGATTGCGGGGTGGACGCCTGGCTCGCCGATGTTGTGGCGCTGCGGTGCCTGCTGCCCCACCTGGAGATCCAGATGACTGCTCGCATGTCGTACACGAAGCCACCACGCACGCGGCTAAAGTCAGCCTCCGCTCAGGGCTTGCCCCCTGTCAGGGCACCGAAGCCAACGCCGGCGCCCAGCGCCAGCGCCAGCGCCAGCGCCGCACGGCGGGTGAAGCCGCTGGCCGCAGCCGTTGCCATGGGATTTGCCGTGCATGGGGCGCATGCACTTCCGCAGGGCGCCAGCGTGGCGCATGGGTCGGCAACGATCGTGCAGAACGGCGGCAACCTGACGGTCACCAACACGCCCGGCGCCATCATCAACTGGCATTCGTTCGGCGTGGCGTCAGGGCAGTCCGTGTGGTTCCAGCAGCAGGGTGCGACCAGCGCCGTACTGAATCGAGTGACGGGCGCCGGTGTGAGCGAGATCCTCGGGCGCCTGGGTTCCAACGGCCGCGTGTTTCTCGTCAACCCGTCCGGCATCGTCTTCGGGCAGGGGGCCGTCGTCGACACGGCGGGCTTCACTGCAGCGACACTGGGCGTCAGCGATGCCGACTGGAAAGCCGGACGGGTCCGGCTGCAGGCAGAGGGTGTGCCCGGCGGCATCTCCATCACCGGGGCGGTCCAGGTGCATGGCGATGTGTACCTGATCTCCCCGTCGATCACGAATGAGGGGGCCTTGAGTGTGACGGCCGGCCAGGCCGTGCTCGCCGCCGGTCAGAGCGTGACCATCACCGGGCGTGGCCTGGAAGGCGTTCAGCTGGAGGTCACGAACAACGGCGATCAGGTCGTCAACCTGGGCAAGGTCGAGGCCGGTGCTGTCGGCATGTTTGCCAGCAGCCTGCGGCATGCCGGCCTGGTCCAGGCCAATGCAACCGAAAACCGCGACGGGAAGATCTGGCTGAAGGCCACGGAATCGACCCAGGTCACTGGCACGGTCAGTGCCAGCGGTGGCGAGGTCGTCGTCACCGGGAAAAACACCCACGTCGGGCCCACGGCGCTGATCGATGCGTCAGGGCGCGGCGGTGGGGGCACGGTCCTGATCGGGGGCGGCTGGCAGGGCGCCGATGCGTCCGTGGCCAATGCGCAGGCCACTCGCGTGGACGCCGGCGCCAAGGTGCTGGCAGATGCCATCGACGTCGGAAACGGTGGCACGGTGGTGGTGTGGTCGGACGGCCACACCGCTTCGCACGGCCACCTCAGTGCCCGTGGCGGCGCGCTCGAGGGCAACGGCGGTCGCATCGAGACGTCCGGCAAGACCCTGAACCGGTCGGGCCGCCCCGATGTGTCGGCACCAGCGGGGAAGGGGGGGCAGTGGTTGCTCGATCCTGACAATGTGGTCATTCGGGCCGGCACAGGAGAAAGCGGTTTCAGCGGCGAGGTGCTCGCGTCGGACACCGGTCCCACCACCATCTTCGAGGACGAGATCGAGAGCTACGACGATTCCACCGTCGTGATCCAGGCTCGCCACAGCATCACGACCGCCGGCTCGTGGTCGGACGACCTGCGCATGGAGTATGGCTCGACGCTGATTCTCGAAACCACCGATCGCCTGTGCCCCACCAGCCCCTGTGGCGTGAACCTGGCCGATCAGGGGCCGGGCGCCATCAACCTCCAGGAAGTGCCCTTCTGTGGCTCTGCTTCGGTGGGCTCCCTGTTCGTGCGGGCAGGTCTGTCGGCGGCGGGCACTGGCAGTGTCGTCAGCTCCATCAAGCTCCCCACGGTGCTCGCGAACGGCGAATACGGCAGCGGTGTGGTGAATGTGCAGGCCGCCGGATCGGTCGATGTCCGCAACATCCAGGCCGACATCGGATCGGTGAACCTGCGCGCCGGTGGGGACCTCTCCGTGGGCTCGGTACGGGTCGGGTCGGGTGGCTACTCGGGTGTGCCGGGCAACATCCGCCTGACCGCCGGTGGCAACCTCACGGCCGGTGCGCTGCAGGCAACGCAGGGTGGAATCACGCTGACCGCAGGCGCAGATGCTGCCATCGCTTCCCTGGCAACCGCATCGGGCGGGATCGGCGTGGACGCAGGCGGCGCGCTGGCGGTGCCGACGGTCAAGACGGGCAGCGGGTCGGTCTCGTTGCGCGCCGGAGACGTCCTGGAGATCGCGACGGTCGACTGTGCCAGCGCGTGCAGCACGGTTGTTGGTGCGGGGCAGATTGCCGGTGTGCCGATCCTCAACGTCAGCGACCTGACCGTCGAGGTCTCCGGCGGGGATCCGACCCGGCTCCAAGGGGTGATCGGGCAACTGCAGGGCAATGTGGCCGGCGGACTCGAATACACGTTCCAGAATGATGGCGGGCAGCTCAATCTGGGCTCGGGCAAGGCAGGTCTGACCGTCGGTGAGGACCTCACCGTGGCAGGCCGCGGTACTGCGGTCGTGGCCGGGACGGTCCAGGTCGGCCGTGACGTGCAGTTCAAGGAGATTGCAGGCGTCGATGCCGGTGAGTCCGGCGCGCTGCAGGCCGGCCGCGCCGTTCGGTTGGCGTCAAGCGGCAGCATCTTTGTCGCACCGGGCGGGTCGAATTCCGGCGCGGTTGACTCGATCTGGGGACACCGCCTGGCGGGACGTGTTGCCACGCCGGTGCTCGAGTTTGACAACACGGCGTCGGCCACCGGGTCGTTCGGCATCACGTCGGGAGCTGGCGGCGCGCAACCGGTCGACCTGGCCACCGGCATCGGCACGGTGTCGATTCTGACCAACGGGGCGGTCTTCCAGAACCGGTCGACGCTTGAGGCGAATGGATTGCGAATTGTCGCGGGCGATGTGCTGCTCGATGCGCAGGGCAATCGGATCGCCGTGCTGGCAGCAAAAGCGAACGGAACCGTCAACGTCCTTTCGGATTCGAGCCTCGGCGTCGGTCAACTCGTTGCGGCGGACGGTGCTGCGCTTGCCGGCGTGTCGGCCGACTCGGTTCGCATAGAAACACGCGGCACCAGGCTGGATGTCGGCGCCCGCGTGGAGGGCAATTCGGTCGAACTCATCTCTGCGGGGACGCTGTCACTGCGTCAGCCGCAAAGTGCGGCGGTGACCGCCAACAGCGTCGGTCGTGCGAGCGAGGCCGCTGCCGCGGTCGTCGCGACCAACCCGGCGGCACTGGTCGATTCATCAGGCGACCTGACGCTGGCTGGCGCTCGAGAAATCGTCATCGATGGACGGTCTGGCGGAGTGCTTGTCGCGGGCACGGACGTCACGGTCAAGTCGCCTATCGTGCGCCTCGTCGGTGGCACCGGGACGAACGCGTATGCGGCGATCACGTATGGCGACACGATGACATTCGATATCGTGTCGGGCGGGCGCCTGGAACTGACGCCGGGTCAGGGGGCCAATGCCGATGCGGTTGTGTTTCCGACCGCGCAGACGGCTCAGTCCCCGGCCTTTACCGGCTCGGTGAACTGCCGTGGCTGCGAGCCGGACTTTGATGCCGGAGTCGATCCGCTTGCCAGCAATCGCACGGATACGGGGATCATGGCACCCGCACCGGCTCCTGCACCGGCTCCTGCACCTGCACCTGCACCTGCACCTGCACCTGCACCTGCACCTGCACCTGCACCCGCACCCGCACCCGCACCTGCACCTGCACCTGCACCTGCACCTGCACCGGCACCGGCACCGGCACCGG
>CAMLSD010000157.1 GCA_946482595.1 uncultured Comamonadaceae bacterium | reverse complement strand
TCAGGTGCAGCAGCGCGTAGATCAGCATCGAGCCGTGGCCGTTGGACAGCACGAAACGGTCACGGTCGGGCCAGTTCGGATTGGCCGGGTTGTGGCGCAGGTGGCGCTTCCACAGGGCCACGGCCATCTCGGCCATGCCCATGGGCGCGCCGGGGTGGCCGGAGTTCGCCTGCTGGACGGCGTCCATCGCAAGCGCCCGGATGGCATTGGCCATCGCGCTGGTGTCGGGGGTGACGGGAGTCGAAACTGCGGAGCTCATGTCCATGCAAGAACCTGCCGGTGGTCGCCCCTGACGGGACGGGTGGGGGGATGGGGGGTGAATCGGGGAAGCCCTCGATTGTAATTGGCCGCCGATAATCGCCGGTCACAACCCGGTTTCGGGACCGAACACCCCACCGCACCCCATGGATGGACTGCACCTGACTGCCGACCTGCATGGCTGCCCGCCCGGGCTGCCGGCGCTGTATCAGCCCGCCGCATTGCGCTCACTGTGCCTGGATGCCGTGCGCGACGCCGGCCTGCAGGCCGTCGGCGAGCTGTTCCACGGCTTTCCCAGTGAAAACGGCGAACCGCGCGGTGTCACGGGTGTGGTGCTGCTGGCCGAGTCGCATGTGGCGGTACACACCTGGCCTGAACGCCACTGCGTGACACTGGATGTGTACGTATGCAACTTCGGCGCCGACAACACCGCGCGGGCGCGGCAGCTGATGGCCCGGCTCACCGAGGCCTTCGCACCGGCGCGCGCCGACCATCAGTCCCTGCAGCGGGGCATCCTGACATGAAGAATCTCAAGGCGATCATCCTGGCGGCAGGCCGCGGCGAACGCATGCGACCACTCACTGACCACACGCCCAAGCCGCTGCTTCCCGTGGCCGGCAAGCCGATGATCGAGTGGCATCTGGAAGCGCTGGCGCGTGACGGTGTGCGCGAGGTGGTGATCAACACCGCCTGGCTCGAGGAGCGCATCCCCGCGACTCTGGGCGACGGCTCGCGCTTCAGCCTGCGCATCCACTACTCGATGGAAGGCCGCGACCATGGGGGTGCGCTCGAGACGGCCGGCGGCATCGCCAAGGCCCTGCCCTGGCTGGCCGACTCGCCTCAGGACGCCTTCTGGGTCGTGTCGGGTGACGTCTACGCACCCGATTTCCGCTTCGACGCCCAGGTGGCCCGCGACTTCGCCGCGCAACGGCAGTGGCTGGCCCACCTGTGGCTGGTGCCCAACCCGCCGTACCACCCCCGCGGCGATTTCGGCATCGGGCCCGGCGGACTGGGCCTGGCCGACATCGATGATGCGCAACAACCACGCTGGACCTACAGCAATTTGGCACTTTTGCGAGCCGAGCTGTGTCAATCTGTAGCCGTGGGCACCAAGGCGCCGCTCGGACCGCTATTGTTCGAGGGCATGAGGCAGGAGCGCATCACCGTGGACATCTACCCCGGCCGTTGGGACAACGTCGGCACCCCCGCCCAGCTGGCGGCCTGGGCAAACGCCTCGGCGCCCGCCACATCCACCGCCCCGCAGGTGAGCCCATGACCGCCCTGTCGCTGCTGTGGCTGCTCGCCAGCCTGGTGACGGTGGTGGTGGCCCATCAGCTGGTCGTGCGCGCCACCAAGGCCATCCAGCTGTCGGCCGCCCCGCTGTCGGGCGAAGCCATGGATTCGGTGCTCTACGAGCGCACCCTGCTGGCCTTGACCGAAACCGACATCCAGTGGACCTGGGCCCTGCTGCTGGCCAGTGCGGCCGGGCTGTGGGGCTATGCGCAGGGGCTGCCCGAGGCCGGCTGGTTCGGCGTGGCCGGGTTGCTGGCCTGGCTGGGTGCGGTGGGCTGGGACCTGTATTCGTGGGAGCGCGTGGCGGCCAGCGTCAAGTTCGTGACCTGGCGGCGCGGCTGGCGGCATTCGGCCCGCCGAGTGCCGATTTCCCGGCTGAGCGAGCTGCACGTGGTCGAAAAACCCGGCCTGCTGGGTCTGGGCACCTGCTACATCGCGCTGCAGATGGACGACGGCAAGGCCACCAAGCTGCCCCGCACCGGGGTGCTGATGCAGTTGCGCCAGGTCGAGGACGTTGCGAACTTCGTGCGGCTGCAGATGCAGCAGGTCGAGGAAGTGCGACGTCGCGCTGCCAATGAACGACGGCGCGAGGGCAAGCCCGTGCTCGACGAGCAGGAGCGCGAACTGCGCAAGCGGCTGCGCGAACTGCGCCAGGGGCGCGAAGAGAACCACCCCGCGCCCTGACGCAGCAGCCCTGACGCACCAGCCCTGCCGGCCGGCTGGCCGTGGTGGCGATAGACTGCCGGCATTGCCCCGCCGCAGGACCCCCGATGGATCGAGACCCCTACACCCGCCGCCGTGAGGCCCTGGCCGAGGCGATGCGTGCTGGCGGCGGTGGTGTGGCCGTCGTGCCCACTGCCCCCGAATGCGTGCGCAACCGAGACACGCTGCATCCCTTCCGCCCCGACAGCTACTTCCACTACCTCACCGGTTTTGCCGAGCCCGACAGCCTGCTGGTGCTGTATTCCACCGGCCGCAGCCTGCTGTTCTGCCGCGGCCGCGACGAAGAACGCGAGATCTGGGACGGCTACCGGCTCGGGCCGCAGGCCGCACCGGCGGCCCTGGGTGTCGACGAAGCCGAAGACGTGGAGTCCCTCGAACAGCGCCTGCCGGAGCTGCTGGCTGACCAGCCTGCCGTGTGGCTGCCGTTCGGGGTGCATGCCGGGCTGGAGTCGCGGCTGGAGACCTGGTTGTCCCGGGTGCGTGCGCGCGAGCGCCAGGGCGTGGCCTGCCCGCACCGGGTTCACGACCTGTGCCCGCTGCTCGACGAGATGCGGCTGATCAAGGACAGCAGCGAGCTGGCCACCATGCGCCGCGCCGGCGACATTTCTGCCGGCGCCCATGTGCGTGCGATGCAGCGCAGCGCGCACTGGCTGCAGCATGCCCCCGAGGGCGACTGGCGCGAGTACCACCTCGAGGCCGAACTGCTGCATGAGTTCCGCCGCCACGGCGCCCAGTCGCCGGCCTACCCCAGCATCGTGGCCGCCGGCGCCAACGCCTGCGTCCTGCACTACGCCGCCGGCAACGCCCCGCTGAAGGCCGGCGAACTGTGCCTGATCGACGCCGGCTGCGAACTCGACGGGTATGCCAGCGACATCACCCGCACCTTCCCGTGCGACGGGCACTTCACGCCGGCCCAGCGCGAGCTGTACGAGATCGTGCTGGCCGCCCAGGCCGCCGCCGTGGCGGCCACCCGCCCCGGCGCCCGCCAGCGCGACGCCCACCATGCCGCCGTGCGGGTGCTGTCGCAAGGCCTGCTCGACACCGGCCTGCTCGACCGCCAGGTGCACGGCAGCCTGGACGACGTCATCGAGCGGGCCGCCTACCGGCGCTTCTACATGCACGGCACCGGCCACTGGCTGGGCCGCGACGTCCACGATGTGGGCAACTACCTGCAGGACAGCGACCCGCCCGTGGAGCAGCCCGACGGGCTGGGCGGCAAGGTCGTGAAAAAACCTTCGCGTGTGCTTCAGCCCGGCATGGTCGTCACCATCGAACCCGGCCTGTACGTGCGCCCGGCCGACGACGTGCCCGAACGCTACTGGCACATCGGCATCCGCATCGAGGACGATGCGGTCGTGACCCCCGACGGCTGCGAGCTCATCACCCGCAGCGCCCCCGTGACCCCTGACGAGATCGAGGCCCTGATGCGGGCCTGAACGACATGACGCCCACCGCCCCCGCCGAAACCCCCGCCAGTGGCGACATGTACGAGGACATGTTCGAGCTGGCGCCCGTGTCGCTCTGGCTCGAGGACTACAGCGCGCTGCGCGAGCTGTTCACGCAGTGGCGCGACGCCGGCATCGCCGACCTGCGCACCTACCTGAAGGCCGACCCGCAGCGTGTGGCCGAGTGCTCGCAGCGCATCCGCCTGCTCAAGGTCAACCGGCGCACGCTCGAGCTCTTTGGCGCCGACAGCCTGGACCACCTCGTGGCCAACCTGCACAAGGTCTTCCGCGACGACATGTTCGACCAGCATGTCGAGGAGCTGGTCCAGTTGTGGGAGGGCCGCTCGCGGTTTGCCAGCCAGACGGTCAACTACACGCTGCCGGGCCGCCGGCTGGACATCCTGCTCAATGCCACGGTGCTGCCCGGGCATGAGTCGACCTGGGACCGCGTGCTGCTGTCGATCGAGGACGTCACCGAACGCTCGCGCGCCCAGCGCAGCCTGGCGCGCAGCGAGGAGTACGCCCGCGGGCTGTTCGAGCATTCACCGGTGTCGCTGTGGGTCGAGGACTTCAGCGCGGTGAAGTTCCTGCTCGATGGCGTGCGCGCCCAGGGCATCACCGACTTCCGCACCTTCACCGACGTGCACCCCGAGTTCGTGCAGCGCTGCATGCAGGAGATCCGGGTGATCGACGTGAACCGGCAGACCCTGCAGATGTTTGCCGCACCGGACAAGGACACCCTGCTCAAGGGGCTGCACGAGGTGTTCCGCGACGACATGCAGACCCACTTCACCGAGCAGCTGATCGACCTGTGGCACGGCAAGCTGTTCCAGCAGCGCGAGACGCTGAACTACGCGCTCGATGGCGAGGCGGTGCATGTGTACATGCAGTTCTCGGTGCTGCCCGGCCACGAGGCCCACTGGGACCTGGTGCTGGTCTCGCTCACCGACATCACCGCCCGCAAGAAGGCCGAGGCCTACCTGGAGTTCCTGGGCAAGCACGACGTGCTGACCAAGCTGCGCAACCGCTCGTTTTTTGTCGACGAGCTCAATCGCCTGGAGCGCAAGGGCCCCTGGCCGGTGACGGTCGTGATCGCCGACATGAACGGGCTGAAGACCGTCAACGACCTCGAGGGCCACGGCGCGGGCGACGCGCTGCTGCGGCGTGCCGGCGAAGTGCTGATGAAGGCCGTCGACAAGCCCGACTGCGCCTCGCGCATCGGCGGCGACGAGTTCGCGCTGCTGCTGCCGGGCACCGATGAACGCGGCGCCGAACAGATGGTCGAGCGCATGAACAAGCTCATCGAACTGAACAACCAGTTCTATCCCGGCTCTGCGCTGAGTTTTTCGGTCGGGGTGGCCACCTGCCGCCAGGGTGAACGCCTGGAGGCGGCCGTCCACCGCGCCGACGAGCAGATGTACACGTCGAAAAAGGCCTACTACGCCACGGACGACCGCAACCGCCGGCGCTGAGCCGCCGCCGGCCCGTCCGGCCCGTGGCCACGCACGCAACCGCACGCAACCGCACGCAGCCGCACGCAGCCGCACGCAGCGGCACGCTTCGTTGAATCCTGCACATGCGGGGGGTGACAGGCTTGGCACGACGGACCGCACAGGAGTAAATTGAACCCAGCCGCGACGCTTCGGCACCGATGCCGCAGCCGGCCGGTGCTTGGAGGCGCACATGAGGCGCTGGGGTTCAGTGTTGGTCATGCTGCCGCTGGCCTGTGCCGCGGCAGGGCCTGCGCAGGCAGGCGACGACCCGGCCGTCAGCATGACGGCGCCGCCGCCGGAGGTGCGCTCGTCGCCCTCGGCCGTCGACTCCGATCTGCCCCTGCGACGCTGGGATGACCTGCAGGTCGGCACCACCACGACCGCACTGCGCACGCCCCAGGGCACCCCCGATGCCGACGGCGGGGGCCTGCGACTGCAGCGCGTGATGTACCGCCGATGGTTCGGCTTCGACCAGTCCCACACCGCCGTCGGGATCGGCGTGGGGGCCCTGAACTACCAGGGCATCGCCGGTGCCGACGCCCCACCGGGCTGGAACGACAGCGTGGCCGGCAGCACGCCGATCTACAGCCTGAGCGTGCAGCACCAGTTGTCCGAACGCACCCATGTGAGCTTCGACGTCGTCAGCAACCAGTACCTGGGCGGCGCCTCGGCCGGCAGCCTGCTGGAAACCCGCTGGAACCTCGAATGGCGCCCCACCCCCGATTCCGGCCTCGGCTTTGCACGCGGTGCGGTGCATTTCCGCTTCGACTCGGGCTCGGTGATGTCGCTGCGCCTGCGCGGCGGCGGCGCCAAGCTGTACTACCGCATGAAGTTCTAGTGTCGTGAGCTCAACTGCGGGTGAACTTGAACACCGCCACGCTGGCCAGCAGGTTGGGCAGGGTGCGCACCACACGGGCCTTCTGGATGCCGAAGGCATCGAGCACCTGCAGGCCGTTCTTGCGGGCCAGCACCTCGAAGTCGGCATAGGTGCCCACGCGGATGTTCGGAGTGTCGTACCACTCGTACGGCAGCACGCGTGTGACCGGCATGCGACCCAGCGCCACCTGCAGCCGGTTGGGCCAGTGCGCAAAGTTGGGAAAGCTCACGATGCCGGTGCGCCCGACCCGGGCGGTCTCGCGCAGCATGGCCTCGGTGTGCCGGATGTGCTGCAGCGTGTCGAGCTGCAGCACCACGTCGAAGCTCTGGTCCTCGAACACTGCCAGCCCCTCTTCGAGGTTGAGCTGGATCACGTTGACGCCGCGCTGCATGCAGGCCAGCACGTTGGCGTCATCGATCTCGATGCCGTAGCCGCTGCAGCCCTTGCGGTCGCGCAGCAAGGCCAGCAGTTCGCCGCTGCCGCAGCCCAGGTCCAGCACACGCGAGCCCGCCGGCACGAGCTCGGCGATCAGCTCCAGGTCCTTGCGTTCACTCATGACGGTGCGACCTCCCGGGCGATGCGGTCGAAGTAGGCCCGCAGTTCGTTGTGATAGCGCGCATCGTCGAGCAGGAAGGCGTCATGGCCGTGCGGCGCGTCGATCTCGGCGTAGCTCACCTCGCGACGGTTGTCGAGCAGGGCCTTGACGATCTCACGCGACCGGGCCGGCGAGAACCGCCAGTCGGTCGTGAAGCTGATGACCAGGAACTTCGCCACCGCGGCGGCCATCGCACGGGTGAGGTCGCCGCCGTGCTCGCGGGCCGGGTCGAAGTAGTCGAGCGCGCGGGTGATGAGCAGGTAGGTGTTGGCGTCGAAGTACTCGCTGAACTTGTCGCCCTGGTAGCGCAGGTAGCTCTCGATCTGGAACTCGATCTCCTGGGTGGAATACCCCAGCTGCTCGGCCCGCAGGTCGCGCCCGAACTTCTGCTCCATCACGTCGTCGCTCAGGTAGGTGATGTGCCCGATCATGCGTGCGACCCGCAGCCCGCGCTTGGGCACCACGCCGTGGGCGTAGTAGTGGCCTTCGTGGAACTCGGGGTCGGTGATGATCGCGCGGCGGGCCACCTCGTTGAAGGCGATGTTCTGCGCCGACAGGTTGGGGGCGGTGGCCACCGCGATGCAGTGGCGCACCCGCGCCGGGAACTGCAGTGTCCAGCTCAGCGCCTGCATGCCGCCCAGGCTGCCGCCGAGCACGGCCGCCAGCTGGTCGATCCCCAGGCGGTCGAGCAGCCGCGCCTGGGCCTGCACCCAGTCCTCGACCGTCACCACCGGAAAGTCGGCGCCATAGGGGCGGCCGGTGGCCGGGTTGAGATCCTTCGGGCCGGTGGAGCCAAAACACGACCCGGGGTTGTTGACGCCGATGACAAAAAAGCGGTCGGTGTCCAGCGGTTTGCCGGGGCCGACCAGGTTGTCCCACCAGCCTTCGCT
>CAMLSD010000156.1 GCA_946482595.1 uncultured Comamonadaceae bacterium | reverse complement strand
GCCTCGCGCGGCGAGGCGGCAACCGGCTCCGGTGGCGCGCCGCGGGCGGCAGGACGCGCCGGCGGCACCCGCTCGGTGGCAGGTTCCGCCCGCCGCTCGGGGCGCCGCTCGGGCAAGGGATCGGGACGTGCGTCCGTCTGGGGCTCGACGCGGGTCTCCGCCCGGGCGTCGGGCGGGGGCGTGGCTCGGCTGTCCGCCCGGCTCTCGGCCCGGTTCTCCGCGCGGTTCTCGCCCCGACGCTCCCCAGCCGCGCGCCGCGCTGCGGTCGAAGGGTCCTCGGCGCGAGAGGCCTGGGTACCTGCCGGGGCCGGTGCCGGGCCGGGCACTGCCTCGGCGCGCACAGGCTCTCGCACAGACTCTCGCACAGGCGCTCGCACAGGTGCCTGCGGCACGATGGCAGGTGCGGCAGCCTGCGGTTGCGGCGCCGGCGCGGCCGCGACGGGCGCAGCCTGCGGCGTCTCGGTCACGGGCAAGGCCGCACCGGTGGCATTCGGCTCGGCGGCCGGCGGCGCGGCCGATGCCAAGGCATCCGGCGAGGCAGGCACGACAGCGCCGACGGATGCCGCCAGCGGAGCGTCGGCCGTGGCAGTGGCAAGTCGATCCGAGATCCACCAGCCCAGCGCAGCGGTCGACACCATCACCAATCCACCGATCAGGGCCCAGGGCGCCCACACCCGTCGTGGCCGATCGCCGGGCGGCAGCCCTGGCAGCGGCGCCGGCATGGGCCGTTCAGGGGAGGCCTCGGGCAAGGCTGCGGTGGGCGCGTACCCGGCGGTCTGTGCCGCCGTCGCCTGCGCGGCAGTGGTCGGGCCCGGCGGCGCCGACTCGCCCGGCGGTTCACCCACGCGGTGGGTGGCGCGGGGCGGTGTTGCACGTCCGTCCAGCACATCGCGCAGTGCCGGGACATGCTGGGGCCGGTCTGCCGGGTGCAGCGCCAGCGCCCAGTCGATTGCATCGAGCAGGTTGTCGCTGTAGCTCAGTCCCGGATGCACCTGCCCCAGCACCTCGGCCAGCTTGCGCGCACTGGGCAGTTCATCCTGGACAGCCCGGGTGACAGAAGGCACCGGCGCCCGGCCGCCGATCAGGTGATACATCACCGCACCCACCGCATAGAGGTCGGTCCACGGCCCCTGTCGCAGGTGAGCCAGTTCGGCGTACTGCTCGATCGGGGCGAAAGCCGGCTTCAGGATGGCCGTCAGGTTCTGCGTCTGGCCACCGATCACGCGCCGGGCCGCACCAAAGTCCAGCAGCACCGGCTGGCCGGCGCGCGGACCTTCAGACAACATCACGATGTTGTCGGGGGCGATGTCGCGGTGGAACACCTCCTGCTGGTGCAGCGTGTCGACCGCACCCAGCAGCGGATCGAGCTGCGCACGCAGCCAGGCCTCGCTCGGGGGGCGTTCCATTGCGCGCCGTGCGGCCAGCAGCGTCGTGCCCCGGTACAGCGGCATCACCATGTAGGCGGTGTTGTTGTCCTCCCAGAATCGGTAGACCTTCACCAGCGACGGATGGTCGAACCGTGCCAGCAGCCGGGCCTCGTTCACGAAGGAACGCAGACCGGCGGCAAAGGTGTCGGCATGGGCGCTCGAACGCAGCGAGATCTGCGAGCCGGCGCCGCGCGCCGCAAGCGACGCAGGCATGTACTCCTTGAGCGCGACCTCACGCTCCAGGGCATGGTCGAACGCGTGATACACGATACCGAAGCCGCCCACCCCCAGCACGCCGCGGATCTCGAACTCGCCCAGGCGAGCACCCGGCTGCAGCGCATCGGATGCGCTGACCGGCATCGCCGGTGCGACATCGGCGGCCGTCGCAAAGGCGGTGTGCGGCGGCGGTGAGGTGGAACTGGACATGGGCAACAAGGGCCGGGCAGGCAACAGCAGGCGCCCGGCGGGCGCGCGGACGCTCAGCTTAACGCAGCGACGACGGGCTGGCGATGGCATCTGCAGGGCTGTCCCCTGCACACGTGACAGGTCGGTGGCACAGAGCGGGCTGCGTTGCATGGAAGTGACACCGGCGGTGACGGCCATCGCATGCAGGTCTGCAAGTGACTGTCAGGCCTTGGATTTTCCAACCGTTGCCGATTTCGCAATGCTTCGTTGCCACAAGCAGACTCGCTGCACCAGGGTGTGAACCCTAGGATCGCGCCATCGCATTGACAGGCCGCCAACGGGTGCAGGACACGCGCCGGACCCGGTCGTCGGCCAGGGCCTTGCGTGCCACGGGCCGCAGGCGTTGCGGCCGTCCCATGACACTACAGGAGAAAGATTCATGGCAATCAAGCAAGTCGCACTGAGCGCGCTGGCGCTGGCCGCGGCAGGTGCCGTCCAGGCTCAGTCGTCGGTGACCTTGTACGGTGTGGCCGATGCATTCGTCCAGATCGCCAATGGCGAAGACACCCTCACCCGCCTGCAGTCCGGCGGCCTGGCCGGCTCACGCCTGGGCGTGCGCGGCACCGAAGACCTGGGCGGCGGCCTGCGCGCCGTCTTCACGCTGGAAAGCGGCATCAACCTGGACGACGGCACGGTCGGCCAGAGCGGCACGATGTGGGGCCGCCAGGCCTTCGTCGGCCTGCAGTCCAGCGGCCTGGGTTCACTGACGCTGGGCCGTCAGTACAGCAGCCTGTATTTCGCCTCCGGCGACTTCAGTGCATTCTCGAACGGTGTGTACGGCCCGAGCACCGCGCTGATCGGCGGGTTCAACGGCTATGAGCCGGTGCGCGGCTCGGCCAACTCGGCCACCGGCAACCCCGGCCCGGCCCGCGTGAACAACTCGATCAAGTACGAGTCGCCCAGCATCGCCGGCTTCAAGGCCGGTGCGCTGTGGGGCCTGGGCGAGTCCGCCGGCAACACGAGCAAGAACCGCGTGCTCGACGTGTATGCCCGCTACACCGCTGGCCCTCTGGATGCGATGGTGTCGTTCGTCGACGACAAGACGGCCGGCGAAACGCCCAGCGTGCGCACGTTCGCGCTGACCGGCGCCTACAGCTTCGGACCGGCACGCGTGATGGCAGGCTACATCGACGCCAATGACCGCAGCGCCACCAACGGCGACGGCAAGGGCTACTGGATCGGCGGCGACTACCGTTTTGGCGCCCACCTGATCCGCGCCCAGTACGTCACCAACAAGCCTGACGGCGGCGACAACGATTCGCAGGGCTTCGGTGTGGGTTACCAGTACGACCTGTCCAAGCGCACCGCGCTGTACACCTCACTCACCCAGTTCAAGAATGACGGGGCCGCACGCTGGCACTCCGGTGTGCCGACCGGCCTGACGTCGGCGGGTGACCGCGACATCACCGAGGTCGTGGCCGGCATCCGCCACAGCTTCTGATCGCAAGGCTCTGTCTGAAAGGTTGAACAAGAGGTCTTCTGACCTTTTTCGGGTCCGGCGCCCCAGGGCACCGGACCCGTTTTTTCGTCACTCGCTGCCCCAGGCGATGTCGCCGCCCAGCACGATCAGCTCGCCATTGAGACGCAGGCTGACCGACACCGTGACGCACAGGTGGGCACCGTTGACGGTGAGATAGGGCCGCGTGACCTGCACGCGCCCGAAGGACTCCAGTGCCCTGCGAAAGTAGCTGCGCCGGGCCCAGCGGGCATGCCGTGCGTCGGCCAGCGGCGAGAACTGCGGCGATCGCATCACCTCGAACAACGGCGAGACCATGTTGCGGCCCACCTGCATGCCACGTTCGTCGAGCAGGTAGCACAGCTCCGCCCCTGGCAGGGCCAGGAAATCGGTACAGGCCAGCGCCGCATCGCGACCGGCCGAGATCAACGAGGCGGCATAGCCGATGGCGTTGATGTACGGGCCGATGCGCTCGCGGTAGGCCCGGTCGCTGGCGTCGTGCTCGCTGTCGAAGTGCCGCCAGACGGCATCGATGGTCGGGGCCTGCGGCTCGGCCGAGGCCAGCATCGGCTGCGGCCGGCCGAAGTAGAAGCCCTGCACGAAATCGGCCCCCGCCTCGAGCGCCAGATAGGCCTCGCGTTCGGTTTCGATCCCCTCGAGCAGCACCAGCGCACCACACTCGTGCAGCAGCGAGACCATCTGCATCACCACCCGCGCCACGCGCGTCTCGCTGGCGGCCCGCACGACCACGCTGCGGTCGAGCTTGACGATCTCCGGCCGGATGCGCCAGACGCGGTCGAAATTGGAGTGTCCGGCACCGAAGTCGTCCAGCGCCAGCAGGCAGCCCATTTCGCGCGCCAGCAGCACGGCCGCATCGAAGCTGGCGTCACTGCCGATCGCGTCTTCGGTCACCTCGAGCACGAGCTGCTCGGGCATCAGATTCAGGTGCTCGGCCAGGTGGCGCATGTAATGCGGTGTGCCGTGCATCGGCCCGCTCATGAACACCTGGGGGTGCACATTGAGGAACAGCCAGTGATCCGGCGCACGCTGGGCGGCAAAGTTGTGCGCGTGCACCAGCCGGCACAGCCGATCGACGTGCAACAGTTCATCGAGCGACAGGTGCGCCCCCAGCAGCCTCGCCGGCGGCACCCACTGGCCATGGGCGTCCTGCGCCCGGAGCAAGGCCTCGTGGCCCACTGCGCGCCGATGCGCCAGGCTGTAGATCGGCTGGAAATGACTGAAAAGCCGGTGCCCACCATAGCGTGCCGACCATTGGTCACCCTGGCGCTCGAGCTGTGCCTGCAAGGCGTGAACGTCCAGGCCATCCCCGGCACGTGTGGCCGATGGCGCCTGAAAAGACCCTTGGGGCGGTTCGATCGTTGAAGGTGGGCTCACGGTCAGCAGATGACGGGATGAGCGCAGCTTAATGGCGAATGCCATCCAGGCTGGACGAGAAATATCGCGCAATGTGACGAAGTTTGCTTGACGGCGCCCGCGAACGACACGATCAGGGGCTTTGCGTTTGACGGGCGACGCCGCAGCCGTCGCCTGCCGCGGCTGTGATACTGTCCCGACCCTGCCTGTGCGCAACGCCGATGCGCCGGCACGACCCATGAAAGGACACCCATGATCACCACCCCCTCAGGCCTGCAATATGAAGACACGGTGGCCGGCAGCGGCGCCGAAGCCACCGCAGGCCGCCAGGTGCGCGTGCACTACACCGGCTGGCTCTACCAGGACGGCGTGCAGGGCGCCAAGTTCGACTCCAGCAAGGACCGCAATGACCCGTTCGAATTCCCGCTCGGCGCCGGCATGGTGATCCGCGGCTGGGATGAAGGGGTGCAGGGCATGAAGGTGGGTGGCACGCGCCGCCTGGTGATCCCGCCCGAGCTGGGCTATGGCGCCCGTGGCGCCGGCGGCGTGATTCCTCCGAACGCCACGCTGCTGTTCGAGGTCGAGCTGCTGGGCGTCTGAGAAGGTGTGAACGAACCCGCCATGCATGACGAAACCTTCATCCTCACCGGCGAGCACGTCGAGCTGCACAGTCTGCTCAAGCTGGCCGGTGTGGTCGACAGCGGGGGCGCGGGCAAGGCCCTGGTGGCCAGCGGCGCGGTGCAGGTGGACGGCCAGCCCGAAAGCCGCAAGAGCGCCAAGATCCGGGCCGGTCAGGTCGTGAGCCTGGACGGCGTGCGCATCACGGTGCAGGCGGCCCCGCCGGACGCGGCCGCCTGACCCAGCGCAGCAGCACGTCGCGCAGCCGCTGCGCGTCGATCGGCTTGGCGACGAAGTCGTTCATGCCGACCGCCAGCGCATGGTCGCGTTCGCTGGTGAGCACATCAGCCGTGAGTGCGATCACCGGCAGTTCGGTCATGCCGTGGCGCGTGCGCAAGGCCCGTGTCGCCGCGTGGCCGTCCATGCCGGGCATCTGCACGTCCATCAGCACGGCGTGAAACGGCAGGGCTGCGGCCTCGACGGCCGCCAGTGCCTGCTGCCCGTCGTGGGCGACCGTGACGTTCACACCCCAGGATTCGAGCATCGCCTGGGCCACCATCACGTTGACCGCATTGTCTTCGACCAGCAGCACGCGCATGCCGTGCAGCGCTTCGGCCACGTTGCCGCCCCCCGCAGCCGCGTCAGCCGGCCCCTCGCCCAGCGGGTCGGCGGCCGGCAGGTCCAGCTCGCACCAGAAGCAACTGCCTTGCCCCGGCACACTGCGAACCCCCACCGTGCCGCCCATCAGCGCGGCGAGTTCCCCGCAGATCGCCAGCCCGAGACCGGTGCCGCCATAGCGTCGCGTGGTGGAGGTGTCGGCCTGGAAGAAGGCGTCGAAGGCGTGGAGCTGCGTGAGCTCGTCCATGCCGATGCCGGTGTCGCACACGCTCAACCGCCACCGGGCGCCGCCCAGCGGATCGGCACGCAGCACCACCTCGCCGTGCGGCGTGAACTTCAGCGCATTGCTCAGGTAGTTCGTCAGCACCTGCCTGAGCCGTGTCGGGTCGCCGGTCACATGCCAGGATGCCGGTGCGGCATCAGGCCAGTCCTGGCGCAGCGCGAGCCCCTTGGCCACCGCCAGCGGCTGATGGCTGTCGTACAGCGCTGTCAACAGGGCGTGCAGATCGAACGGCAGATGCTCGATGCTGAGCTTGCCCGCCTCGATCTTCGACAGGTCCAGGATGTCGGAGATGATGGCCGAGAGGTTGTCGGCCGCCGTCGCGATGTGATGGAGGTACTCGCGCTGTCGCTCGGGCGTGGCCCCCGGCTCCAGTGCCAGCCGTGCCAGCCCTACCACGGCATTGAGCGGCGTGCGGATCTCGTGGCTGGTGTTGGCCAGGAAGGCGCTCTTGGCCCGATTGGCGGCCTCGGCCTGCTCCTTGGCGCGGGCCAGCGCCAGCTCGAAGCGCCGGCGTTCGGTCACGTCTTCCACGATCCAGATCGTGCCGCCCTGGGTTGGATGGGAGGGGTCGATCGCCTTGGCGCACACGCGCGCCGGGAAGACTTCACCGTTGTGCCGACGCATCAGGAACTCGCGGTCGACCGGCTCGAACCGCGACAGCCGGGCCCCGGCGAACTCCCCGAATGCCCGATAGGCGGTGTCGTCCGGCCACACCACCGAGCCGGGCTGGCCGACCAGCGTCCCCGGCGCCCAGCCGAACATGGTCTCGAAACAGGGGTTGGCCGCCTGGAACGTGCGATCGCGCGTGTAGGCGATGCCGATCGAGGCATTTTCCAGAATGGCGCGGTTGATCAGACGTTCGCGCTCGGTGGCAGTGATGTCGCGCACATGCGTGACCATGTAGGTACGCCCGTCCGACTGGAAGCAGCTGGCCGACAGCATCACCGAACTGAGGCGGCCATCGCGGGACTGCAGCGTGGCCGGGTGGTCCTTGACGATGCCCTCGGTGCGCAAGCGGCGCAGCAGCTCCGCCCGGTCGTTCGGCACGTGCCATACGCCCATCGCCAGCGTGGTGGTTCCCATCACCTCCTCGCGGCTGAATCCCGTCAGGCGCAGGAAGGCCTCGTTGCACAGCACGACCCGCCCCGAAGGGATCTCGGTCATCGACAGCGCATCGGGCGCGGCCTCGAACAGCCGCAGCAGCATCGCGTGGCTGCCCCCCTCGCCGGCCGCGAGCACGGTGTCGGCGTGCAGCCCGGTGGCTGGATCGGGATCGGCCTGGGAATGTGCGGGAAATCGATCCATGGGTCGGGTGTCGTGAACAGGCCTCGGGTCCCCGAAACCTGCATTCACTATGACACAGCCGCCGTGCGCCGCGCTGCCGGTGCGACCCTGACCCGCTTGATGCGGGTCAAGCCGGACCTCACAAGGAAACGCCGGGCCG
>CAMLSD010000155.1 GCA_946482595.1 uncultured Comamonadaceae bacterium | reverse complement strand
ACTAGCGGGTGGCCCCCGCCAGTGCCGGGCGCCCGCTGGGTGTGGTGCCCGCGGGGCTCAGCACCCCGCGCAGCACCTGCCAGGCCATCGCCAGGGCGCCGATGATGAACACGACGTCGCCGAAGGTGCGCACCCAGCGCAGGGTTTCCAGCAGCGGCTGCTGCATGAATTCCTCGCTGCGCGCATACCACAGCCCTTCGCTCACGCTGGCATGGAACTGGATCAGTCCGATGGGCAGCAGGCTGGTGGCGATCATCAGCACCAGACCGGCGTTGAGCCACCAGAAGGCCACACCCATCAGCCGTTCGCTGAACACCAGTTGCGGGCGCACATAACGCAGCACCAGCAGCGTGAAGCCCAGCGCGAGGAATCCGTAGACCCCGAACAGGGCCGCATGCGCATGCACCGGCGTGGTGTTGAGCCCTTGCACGTAGTACAGCGAGATCGGCGGATTGATCATGAAGCCGAACACACCGGCGCCGAGCATGTTCCAGAAGGCCACGGCCACGAAACACATCAGCGGCCACTTCAGGCGCTCCATCCACACTGCCCGGTTCTGAAGCCGCCAGTGTTCCCAGGCCTCGTGGCCCAGCACGACCAGCGGCACGACCTCCAGTGCGCTGAACGACGCCCCCACGGCCATCACCGGGGTGGTCGTGCCGGCGAAGTACAGGTGGTGGAAGGTTCCCGGCACACCGCCCAGCATGAACAGTGAGGCCGAGGCCAGGCTGGCCGCCGTGGCCATGCGCACCGACACCAGACCCAGTGTCGAGAAGATGAACGCCAGCGCCGTGGTGGCAAAGACCTCGAAGAAGCCTTCGACCCACAGGTGCACGACCCACCAGCGCCAGTACTCCATCACCGACAGGTGGGTGCGCTCGCCGTAGAAGAAGCCGGCACCGTAGAACAGCCCGATGGCGACCACCGACGACGTCAGCAGGGCCAGCAGGTTGCGGTCGCCAGGGCGGCGCAGCGCGGGCACGATGCCGCGCAGCATCAGCACCAGCCACAGCACCACCCCCACGAACTTGCCGATCTGCCACAGGCGGCCGAGGTCGACGTATTCATAGCCCTGGTGTCCCAGCCAGAAGTTCAGGTGGGCGGGCATGACCTGCGCGATGGCCAGGTAGTTGCCGACAAACGAGCCGACCACCACCGCAAACAGCGCCCAGAACAGCACGTCCACGCCCAGCTTCTGGTACTTCGGGTCCTGCCCGCCATTGATCAGCGGCGCGAGGAACAGGCCCGCGGCGAGGAACCCGGTGGCGATCCAGAACAGCGCGCTCTGGATGTGCCAGGTCCGCACCAGTGCGTATGGAAACCACTGTGACACGTCGACACCGTAGAAGGTCTGCCCTTCGACCGTGTAGTGCGCGGTGAAGCCACCGAGCATCACCTGGAAGGAGAACAGGCCGACCACCAGCACCAGGTACTTGCCCAGCGCCCGCTGCGACGGGGTGAGCGGCACGCGGGTCAGCGGATCCTGGGCCGGGGCCTGCGGGTCGGCCTCGTCGTGCTTGCGCAGGAAGGCCCAGCCCCACACCAGGAAGCCCACACCGGCCATCATCACGACCACGCTGAGCACCGACCACACGACGTTTTCAGCGGTGGGCTGGTTGCCGATCAGCGGTTCGTGCGGCCAGTTGTTGGTGTAGGTGGCCTCACCCCCGGGCCGTTGCGTGGCGGCGGCCCAGGCCGTCCAGAAGAAGAACCCGGTCATCTGCGCACGGCGTTCGGCGCTGGGCAGCGTGTTCTCCTTCATCGCATAGCTCTCGCGCGTGCCTTGCAGCGCAGGGGCGTCACTGAACAGGCGGTCGTAGTAGGCGGCCGTCTGGCGGATGGCCGCCACGCGCCGGGCCGACAGCACCACGGTGGTGGCGTGGTCCTGCGGTGCGTTGCCGCGGTACTCCTGCTTCAGTTGTGCCTGCAATGCCGCCTGCTCGGCCGGCGCCAGCTCGGCATAGGGCCGGCCATGCTCGGACTGTGCCGCGAGATCGAGCCAGGCCACCAGTTCGCGGTGCAGCCAGTCGGCCGTCCAGTCCGGGGCCTGATAGGCGCCATGCCCCCAGATCGAACCCAGCTGCATGCCGCCGACCGACTGCCATGCCGTCTGGCCGTCCAGGATGCTGTCGTGGGTGAAGACCGTTTCGCCCGATGCGCTGGCAAACCGCTCGGGGATCGGCGGTGCCGAGCGGTAGACCTCGGTGCCGAAGTAGCCGAGCAAGGCGAAGGTGGCGGCCAGCACGCCGATCAGCGTGAACCACAACCGGCGATATTCACCCATGAGCGGCCTCCGTCGCGCGAACGTCTTCGCTCGGCACCTCGAACAGGATGTTGTTTTCGAGGTGGATGTGCTGCATCAGGTCGTCGCGCAGCGTGCGCAGCCCCAGGTACAGGGCGCGCCAGGTGTTGCAGGCGCCCCGCGGCAGCGTGATGCCTTGCGTCAGCTCTTCCATGCGGGCCAGTTCGCGACCGTGGTCGTCGTGCTCCATGCGCATCACCATGATCGGTGCGCGCACCCGGGCCGACTGGCCCTGGCCCAGCATGGGGAACAGCACCTGCTCTTCCTTCTGCATGTGGCTTTCCAGCTCCTGCTGCATCGCACACAGGTGGTCGGCCAGACCCACCGGGCACTCGGGACGGTCACCGTGCACCTGCTCCACGCGGCGTGCCAGCCGGATCAGCTCGGGCAGTTGCTCACGGTGCCGCGCGTGGAAGCGCGTCAGGATGTGCGCGATGAGCTCGGTCGTCGACGCCTTGCGCCAGTCGCGCTCGTCGCCTTCACCAAAACCGGCCTGGAGCTGCGCAAGACGCTGCGCGACAAGCTGTGCATCGACACCGCCCGCCTCGGCGGCCTCGCGCAGGGTCTTCTTGCCGCCACAGCAGAAGTCCAGGCGGTATTCGTTGAACACCTGCGTGGCGCCGGGGATGCTGCGCGCCAGCGCACCGAGGGATTGGTCGATCGTGGTGTGGTCCATGCGGGTTCTCCTTGTGTGAATGAAGACACCCATGCATCGCAAGGCCGGGGCCAGCCCGTGAAGGGTTAAGAATCAAGCACTTGCACCGTTCAAGGGTAAGATTGACCCTACCCAATCAGGGTAACTAACACCCTACAAGGGTACAAATCACCATGATCGAAGGCATGCTCGCGGCCGACCTGGTCGCAGAACTACCGCACGCGGTGCGTCTGCAACGGCTTGTGATGAGCCTGCGCGAGCATTTCCGCTGCGGCGCAGTTGCGCTGCTGCAGCTCGAAGAAGAGCACCTGCGACCCATCGCGATCGAGGGGCTGGTGCGTGAAGCGCTGGGGCGGCGCTTTGCCGTGGCGCAGCACCCACGGCTTGCGGCGATCCTGTCGCGCCGCGAGGTCACCTGTTTCGACCGGGACAGTCACCTGCCCGACCCCTACGACGGCCTGCTGGACACGCTGGTGGGTGAACCCCTGCCGGTGCATGACTGCATGGGCGTGAGCCTGCACGTCGAGGGCCGCCCCTGGGGCGCGCTCACGCTGGACGCACTCGACACCGGCACCTTCGATGCCCGGTCACAGGAGGAACTGCTGCGCCTGGCCGTCATCGTCGAGGCGGCCGTGCGGGTGACCCGGCTGGAGCGCGAGAACCGCGCACTGCGCCAGGCGCGCACGGCACCCACCTCCCAGGACGACGATCTCGCACGCGCGGTGGAAGACGACGTCGACATCCTCGGTCAGAGCGAAGCCCTGCTCAAGCTGCAGCACGAGCTGCGCGTGGTGGCCGGGTCGGACCTGCCGGTGCTGCTGCTGGGCGAGACCGGTGTCGGCAAGGAGCTGTTCGCGCGCCTGCTGCATCGCCACTCGGCACGGCGGCACAAGCCGCTGGTGCATGTGAATTGCGCCGCCCTGCCCGACTCCCTGGCGGAAAGCGAACTGTTCGGGCATGTGCGCGGTGCGTTTTCAGGAGCCACCACCGACCGGCCCGGCCGCTTCGAGGCCGCCAACGGCGGCACGCTGTTTCTCGACGAGGTCGGCGAACTGACCCTGCCGGTCCAGGCCAAGCTGTTGCGCACCTTGCAGAACGGTGAGATCCAGCGCCTGGGCGCCGACCGCCCGCGGCGTGTGGATGTGCGCATCGTCGCCGCGACCAACCGGCAGTTGCGCGACGCCGTGCGAGACGGCAGCTTCCGTGCTGACCTGTACCACCGACTGTCGGTCTATCCGGTGCCGATTCCGCCGCTGCGCGAGCGGGGCCATGACGTGCTGGTGCTGGCCGGACGTTTTCTTGAACTCAACCGCGCCCGCCTGGGGCTGCGCAGCCTGCGCCTGACAGCCGCGGCCCAGGAGGCGCTGCT
This sequence comes from uncultured Comamonadaceae bacterium, assembly GCA_946482595.1. The sequence goes on along the minus strand of CAMLSD010000155.1, from coordinate 3,459 downwards.
GCGCTATCCCTGGCCCGGCAATGTGCGTGAACTCGAGCATGTGATCAGCCGTGCCGCATTGAAGGTGGTGAGCCGGGGTGCCAGCCGCGACGAGATCATCAGCCTGCCGGCCGAACTGCTCGACCTGGACGGCCCGCTGGAGCCCCCACCGACGCCCGGCGTGGCGGTTGCCGCGAGCGCATCAGGCGCCGCAGCGCCCTCGGGCGCGAGCCTGAAGCAGGTGGTCGATGCCGCGCAGCGCCAAGCCGTTGCCGAGGCACTGGCCGCCACCTCGGGCAACTGGGCCGAGGCCGCCCGCCGGCTGGACGTGGACCCGAGCAACCTGCACAAGCTGGCCCGCCGCCTGGGCATGAAATGACGGGCGGCGGGTCGGCCCGAGGCGCCGTGCACGGCACAATGCGCCGCATGGCCCCGGTTCACCTCAGCTCATGATCCGCCAGACGCGCCTGCTGCTCTGGCGCCTGCTGGCCTGTGTGGCGCTCGCCCTGGGGCTGATCGGTGCCTTCCTGCCGGTGCTGCCGACCGTGCCCTTCCTGCTGCTGGCAGCCTGGGCGGCCGGGCGCGGCTGGCCGGCGCTGGAGGCCTGGCTGCTGGCCCACCCACGTTTTGGCCCCGACATCCGCCGCTGGCGCGAACACGGCGCCGTGCCTCGCCGCGCCAAATGGCTGGCCAGCGTGATGATGGCCGGCAGCGCCGTCATGCTGTGGTTCGTGCCGGTGCCGCCCTGGCTGCGCTGGGCGGTGTACCTGGTGCTTGTGTCGGTCGGCACCTGGTTGTGGTTGCGTCCCGAGCGCTGAGCCCGGCGGCTGCCGGCGCCCAGCGCCCGTGACGCGCCCTGGCGATCAGGGCATCGCGTCGCCCAGCACCAGGCCTTCGCGCCGCGGATCGGCGCCGCCCTCGAGCACCGGCGTGCCGTTCAGGCTGGTGCGCAGGATCGTCGACGTGCCGCTGGACTGTGCATTGACCGACACCGTGTGACCCAGCGCCCTCAGCCCCGTCACCAGCGGATCGGCATTGCCGTTGTCGGCCGCATTGATGTTCGGGTGCTCCCCGCCCAGCCCGGTCGTGGCCGAGTTGGCCGAGCCGAAGTTCACGAGGCTGGTGGCCTGCTGGGCGTCCAGGCCCCAGTCCAGCACACCGACCACCGTCTTGACGACAAACTGGATGATCGTGGCCCCGCCCGGTGACCCCGTGGCCATCAGGAACTCGCCGATCGATCCATCCGCTGCCTTGCGAAACACCAGCGTCGGTGCCATCGAGCTGCGCGGGCGCTTCAGCGGCTGAACGCGGTTGGCGATCGGCCCGGCGTCATCCGACGGAGCCGCCGAGAAGTCGGTCAGCTCGTTGTTCAGCAGGAAGCCCTGCGTGAAGTGGAACGAGCCCATCCCGCTTTCGATCGTGGTGGTCATCGACACGGCATTGCCGTCCTTGTCGACGATGGACACGTGCGACGTACCCTTGCCTTCGGCCGTGCTGATGCCCGCTGCCGTGGTCCCCGGGAAGGTGCCCGGCTGGGCCACCCCCATGCTGGTGTCAAAGCGGATCAGGTTGGCGCGTGCGCGCAGGTAGTCCTTGTCGAGCATCGACGCCACCCCCGCACCCGGCAGGGGCACGAAATCGGTGTCGGCCACGTACTTGTTGCGGTCGGCATAGGCCAGGCGCTGCGCCTCGCTGACCAGGTGCACCCCCATCACGCTGGGCTTGCCGCCGTAGATGTCGATCGCACTGGGCCCGAACCCGGCGAGGTAGAAGTTCTCCAGGATGCCCAGCGTCTGCGCCACGGCGATGCCGCCCGACGACGGCGGCCCCATGCCGCACACCCAGTACACGCGGTAGGCAATGCACACCGGCTCGCGCTTGATGGCCTGATAGCTGGCCATGTCGGCCATCGTGGTCAGGCCGGGGGTCATCGGCACCGGCGAGTCCGGCCCGCCCGATGCGACCTGGATCTTGTCGACGATCGCCTGCGCGATCGGCCCGGTGTAGAAGGCATTGGCGCCCTGCTGCGCGAGGGTGTTGAGCGTCTGGGCGTACTGCGGGTTGCGAATGACCGAACCCAGCGCCCGGGGCGTCAGGTCGGGATTCAGAAAGTAGGCCACGGCGTCCGGATCACGCAACAGGTTCGCACGTGCCCCGGCAATGGCATCGGCCATGCGCCCGCTGATCTGGAAGCCGTCGCTGGCCAGGGTCACGGCGGGCTGGAACAGGTCTTTCCAGGGCAGCTTGCCGTGATCCTTGTGAGCCAGGTCCAGCACACGCACGGTGCCCGGCGTGCCGATCGAGCGGCCGCTCGCACGTGCATTGGGCAGTGGCGCGGTCTGGTCGGCATCGCTGACCCAGCGCAGGTAGTTCTCGGTGGCCGCGGCAGGTGCCGTCTCGCGCCCGTCATACGTCTGCACCCGCTTGGTTGCCGCATCGTAGTGGACGATAAAGGCGCCCCCGCCCAGGCCGGACGACTGCGGCTCGACCAGGCCCAGCACCATCTGCACCGCCACGGCCGCGTCCATGGCGCTGCCACCGGCCTTGAGGATGTCGCACCCCGCCTTGGTTGCCAGTGGGTTGGCCGTGACCACCATGTAGCCCGGCGCCTTCACGGCCGTCTTGCCCAGCCGGAAGCCGGACGACGGTTCAGGCAAGGCCGGGTCGCCCGGCACGCCCGAACCCACCACGACCGAGCCGGTCTGCGTGCTCAGCTGGCAGGAGGTGTCGGCCGTCTGGGGCGTGTCACTGCCACCGCCGCCGCAGGCAGCCAGCAACGCAGCCGACACGGCCGCCAGGGCCCATGCCAGGGCACCGGGCCGTCGCGACGACACCGAAGAATGAGTGGGGTCGAGCGTCATGCGCAGGGTCTCCTCGTTGTTCAGGGCCGGCCAGCGCTGCGAATGCCAGTGCGGGCAGGCCCTGGTTCGTTGAAAAGTTCATATGAACACAAATTGCCCCTGCCGCCGGCTTGCCCCTGCACGCATCTCACAAACTGCTGGGCTTTCGGGCAAGACAGGCGTACAAGGAGCACCAAGGCAAGGTGGCTTGTGCGGGTCGGCACCTGGTGCTGGCACGGTTTGTCTTGCCTGACCGTTGAGCGTGGCTCGGGCCCGTGTCCGAATCTGCACCCCACCCGTCCGCCGATGCGTGGCCCTGCGCCGCAACCGCGCGCACACTGCATGGACTGCCCAACCTGTCCATCACCGCCGCGCCGACCCGGCGCGCCCCCACCATGAAGATCATCCGCAGCAAAGAGTTCACCGCCGACCGCGCCTGGGGCGCCCTGCCCATCGCCAACATGCAGGGCATCACGACCCGGCTGCACTGGACCGACCAGCCCTACCAGTGGCATGTCAACGACGGCGAGGAAGTGTTTGTCGTGCTGGACGGTGTGGTGCACATGCACTACCGCGAAGGCGAGACCGAAGCGGTGGCCGTGCTGGGGTGCGGCGACATCTTTTTTGCCGGTGTGGGCTG
>CAMLSD010000154.1 GCA_946482595.1 uncultured Comamonadaceae bacterium | reverse complement strand
CATCAGCATGTTGATGATGCCGCGGTAGTTCATGTCGCTGTGGTACCAGTGGTTCATCGCCGCACCGATGATCACCATGGACTTGCCGCGGGTCTTCTCGGCGTTGTCGGCGAACTGGCGGGCCACGGCGATGACCTGGTCGCGCGGCACACCGGTGATGCGCTCCTGCCAGGCCGGGGTGTAAGGCTGGTCGTCGTCGTAGTTGGCCGCCGTGTTCTCTTGCGGCAGGCCGCGCGAGACGCCGTAGTTGGCCACCAGCAGGTCGTAGACCGTGGCCACCAGGGCCTCGCGCTTGTCGCCTTCCTTGCCGAGGGCGATGCGGGCCACCGGCACCTGGCGCTCCAGCACGCTGGCTGCCGTCTTGCTCGCGGTGAAGTGCGGTGTGTCGATGCCGCCGAAGTACGGGAAGGACACGCCGCGCACCTCGTGGGCCTGCGGCTGGCCGTCCAGCACCGACAGCTTGAGCTTCACCGTGTTGCCGTGGCGTGCCTCCTGGTCCTCGAGGTTCCACTTGCCGGCGTCCGGGCGTCCGTCCGGGCCCCAGCGGAAGCCGATCGACCCATTGGGCAGCACGACCTTGCCGGTGTCGTCCAGCCCCACCGTCTTCCATTCGGGATGGTTGGTCTGGCCCAGGCGGCCGTTGAAGTCGCTCGCGCGCACATAGCGGTCGGGCACGAGCGTGGTGCGGCCGTCGGGCAGCGTTTGCTCCTTGAGTTGCACCAGCAGCGGCAGGTCGGTGTAGCGACGGGCGTAGTCGTCGAAGTAGGCCGCGCGGCGGTCGACGTAGAACTCCTTGAGCATCACATGGCCCATGGCCATCGCCAGCGCCGCATCGGTGCCCTGCTTGGGGTGCATCCACAGGTCGGCCAGCTTGGAGACCTCGGCATAGTCGGGCGTGACCGCCACCACCTTGGCGCCCTTGTAGCGCACCTCGGTGAAGAAGTGCGCATCGGGCGTGCGGGTCTGGGGCACGTTGGAGCCCCAGGCGATCAGGTAGGTGGAGTTGTACCAGTCGGCACTCTCGGGCACGTCGGTCTGCTCGCCCCAGGTCTGCGGGCTGGACGGCGGGAGGTCGCAGTACCAGTCGTAGAAGCTCATGCACACGCCACCGATCAGCGACAGGTAGCGGCTGCCGGCGGCATAGCTCACCATCGACATCGCCGGGATGGGCGAGAAGCCGATGATGCGGTCCGGGCCGTGCTTCTTGATGGTGTAGACGTTGGCCGCGGCGATGATCTCGTTGACCTCGTCCCAGGTCGAGCGCACGAAACCACCCAGGCCGCGCTGCTGCTGCCATTCACGCCGCTGGCTGTCGTTCTCGACCATGCTGGCCCAGGCATCCACCGGCGACTTCGCGACCGAACGCGCCGCGCGCCAGTGCTTGAGCAGACGGCCGCGCACCATCGGGTACTTCACGCGGTTGGCGCTGTACAGATACCAGCTGTAGCTCGCGCCGCGGGCGCAGCCGCGCGGTTCGTGGTTGGGCAGGTCGGCGCGCGTGCGCGGGTAGTCGGTCTGCTGGGTTTCCCAGGTGACGATGCCGCCCTTCACATAGATCTTCCACGAGCACGAGCCGGTGCAGTTGGTGCCGTGGGTGGAGCGCACGATCTTGTCGTGCTGCCAGCGGGCGCGATAGGCATCTTCCCAGGTGCGGTCCTCGCCGGTGGTCACGCCATGGCCGTCGGAAAAGCCCTCGCGGGGCTGGTTGAAGTAGGTCAGGCGGTCAAGGAAATGGCTCATTCGAATTCTCCGGGCGTCATCGGGGTCATCAGGGGCTCGCGCCCCTCAGCGGCTGCCGCGCGGGCAGCCGACGGCGGTCGGGGCGGGGTCATGTCAGCACGGCATCTCGGCATTGCGCCGCGCGTAGTACCACCAGGTCAGGACGATGCACAGGCCATAGAAGACCGTGAAGATCCACAGCGCAAGCTCAGGCCCGCCGGTCGCAGCGATCGAGCTGCCGTAGCTCTTGGGGATGAAAAAGCCGCCGTAGGCACCCAGGGCTCCCGAGAAACCCAGTGCCGCGGCACCCTCGGTGTTGCCTTCCTTGATGGCCTGGTTGCGGGCCGCCTCGTCGTCGCTGCGCAGCTCGTTGAGCTTCTGGTTCAGGAAGATCACCGGGATCATCCGGAAGGTCGAGCCGTTGCCGATGCCGGTGGTCAGGAACAGCACCAGGAACATCAGGAAAAAGCCGGTGAAGCTGCCGGCCTGCGGGCCGAAGGGCAGGATCCAGCCCCCACTGCCCTTGGGCAGGAAGTACAGCACCCCGACCACGGCCAGCGCCATCACGACGAAGTTCCACAGCGTGACGGTGGCACCGCCCAGCTTGTCCGACAGCCAGCCGCCCACCGGCCGGATCAGCGCCCCCACCAGCGGCCCCAGCCAGGCATAGGCCAGCGGGTTGACCTCGGGGAACTGGCTCTTGATCAGCAGCGGAAAGCCGGCCGCAAACCCGATGAACGAACCGAAGGTGCCCAGGTACAGCACACACATCAGCCAGTTGTGCTTGCGCCGGAAGATGGCCGCCTGTGCGGCAAACGAGGCCTTGGCATCGGCGATGTCGTTCATGAAGAACCAGGCCGCCAGCGAGGCCAGTGCGATCCAGGGCACCCAGATGAACGCGGCGTTCTGCGTCCAGGCCTGCGTGGTCTGGCCGGCCTTGTTGACGAAGGTCTGCGGGTCGCCGCCCAGCACGCCGAGCACACCCACGGTGACGACCAGCGGCGTCAGGAACTGCACCACCGACACGCCCAGGTTGCCCAGCCCGGCATTCACGCCCAGCGCCGAGCCCTTGCGCTCCTTCGGGAAGAAGAAGCTGATGTTGGCCATGCTGGAGCTGAAGTTGCCGCCGCCCAGGCCGCACAGCAGCGCCAGGGTCAGCATGGTCGGGTAGCTGGTGGTGTTGTCCTGCACCGCATAACCGATGCCGATCGCCGGAATCAGCAGCGAGGCGGTGGAGATCGCCGTCCAGCGCCGTCCGCCCACCAGCGGCACCATGAACGAGTAGAAGATGCGCAGCGTGGCGCCCGACAGCGCGGGTGCAGCGGCCAGCCAGAACAGCTGGTTGGTCGAGTACTTGAAGCCCAGCAGCGGCAGGTTCACCGCCACCACGCTCCACAGTTGCCAGATCGCGAAGGCCAGGAACAGCGCCGGCACCGAGATCCAGAGATTGAGCTTGGCGATGGCCTCGCCCTCGCGCTCCCAGAAGGCCTTGTCTTCCGGGGTCCAGACGGTCAGCAGCCCGCCCCGCCGGGACGTGGCCGGGCCGCCTGCAATGGTGGGATTCATGATGGTCTCCATTGCGCGGGGCTCAGGCCCGCGCGGTGAGCGGGGCGGCCGTGTCGTGCGGCCCCATGACGTCGGTGCGGCGCACCTCGGTGAAGTACATCCAGATGAGCGACACCCAGACCACGCCATACATCAGCATGAAGGCACTGGAGCGGATGCCGGTGAGGTCCAGCAGGGCGCCGAACATGATCGGCAGGATGAAGCCGCCCATGCCGCCGGCCAGGCCGACGATGCCCGAGATGGCACCGATGTTGCCGGGGTAGTCATCGCTGATGTACTTGAAGACGCTGGCCTTGCCGAAGGCCCAGGCGATGCCCAGCACGAACATCAGCGCAGTGAAGGCATAGACGTTCAGGCCGATCGTGAAGGTGCGCTGGCCGTCGATCGTGGCCACCGTGAATTCGGTCTGCGGATAGCTCAGCAGGAACAGGCAGATCCAGCTCACCCACATCACCCACCAGGTGACGCTGTGGGCGCCGTACTTGTCGGACAGCCAGCCGCCGATGGCCCGCAGCACGCCGCCGGGCAGCGAGAAGCAGGCCGCCAGCAGCGCCGCCACGCGCAGGTCCAGGCCGTACTCGCCGACGTAGTACTGCACCATCCACAGGCTCAGCGCCACATAACCGCCGAACACGATGCTGTAGTACTGGCAGTACTTGAGCACACGCGGGTCCTTCAGCGCCTTGAGCTGCTGCACGAAGGTCACGTTGCTGGACACCACGTGGCGCGGGTCATGAGCGCTGAACACCCAGAACAGGAGGGCCGTGCCCAGCAGCACCGCGGCATAGACCTGCGGCACCATGGTCCAGCCGAAGGCCACCACCAGCGCCGGGGCGACGAACTTGTTGACGGCCGCGCCCGAGTTGCCGGCGCCGAACACCCCCATCGCAAAACCCTGGCGCTGCTTCGGGAACCAGCGCGCCACATAGGGCGTGCCGACCGAAAACGAGCCGCCGGCCAGGCCGACGAACATGCCGATCACCAGGAAGTGCCAGTACTGCGTGGCATACGACATCAGCCAGATGGGCAGCACGCAGCTGATCATCAGGATGAAAAACACGATGCGACCGCCGAAACGGTCGGTCCAGATGCCCAGCGGCACACGGATCAGCGAGCCGGTGAGCACCGGCATGGCCGTCAGCAGGCCGAACTCGGTGGCATTGAGGTTCAGTGCCTTGCGGATCGGGATGCCGATCACGCCGAACATCATCCACACCATGAAACACACGGTGAAGGCCAGGGTGCTGACGATCAGCACCGGCAGGGCCTTGGACGGCTGGGCGGGTGGGCTGGCCGCCCCGCCCGAGGGGCTCGCGCTCATGGAAGTTTCTCCTTCTTCTCCATGACACGAACTCTAGGAAGCACGGCTCGCGGCGAACATCCTTCCGGCAGGCAGCCGCCCCCCGGCGAAAGAACGATGGCGCCGGCCACGGCATAGTTCTTTCGGACGATGGTCGCCCGCAGCCCGCGGGCCTTCTCGCCACCGGCCAGATGGGCCCACAATGGCCTGAACCCACTGCCTGCTCACGATGTTCAAGAGCCTGACCCCGCAACGCCTGGTGGCCCTGTTTGCCGTCGGCAGCATGCTGCTGAATGCGCCGCTGCTGGCGCTGTGGGACCAGGACGCCCGCGTGCTGGGCCTGCCGCTGTTCCCGGCGATGCTGTTCCTGCTGTGGGGGGTGCTGATCGCCTGCGTGGCCTGGCTGCTGGAAGGACGGGACGACGGATGATCCCCGCCCCGCTGGTCATCCTGGTGGCGCTGGCCTACCTGGTGCTGCTGTTCGGCGTGGCCTTCCATGCCGACCGCCGGGCGGCGCAAGGGCGCTCGCTGATCGGCAACGCCTGGGTCTACACGCTGTCGCTGGCGGTGTACTGCACTGCCTGGACCTACTTCGGCAGCGTGGGCCGTGCGGCCGGCTCGGGCGTGTGGTTCCTGCCGATCTACCTCGGGCCCACCCTGGGCATGATCCTGGCGTGGCTGGTGGTGCGCAAGATGATCCGCATCGCCCGCACCCACCGCATCACCTCGATCGCCGATTTCATCGGCAGCCGCTACGGCAAGAGCCCGGCCCTGGCCAGCCTGGTGACGCTGATCACGGTGGTGGGCATCGTCCCCTACATCGCCCTGCAGCTCAAGGCGATCTCGGTGGGCTACACGCTGCTGACCCAGCCGCCCGAGGCACAGGCCGTGGCCGGCCTGCCGTGGTGGCGCGACACCGCGCTGTACGTGGCGCTGGCACTGGCCGGCTTCACCGTGATCTTCGGCGCGCGCCGGCTGGACACCACGGTGCGCCACGAGGGCATGGTGGCGGCCATCGCCTTCGAGTCGGTGGTCAAGCTGGTGGCCTTCCTGGCCGTCGGTGTGTTCGTGACCTGGGGTTTGTTCAACGGGCCGGCGGACATCTTCGACCGCGCCCTGGCCGACCCGGAGCTGGCCCGGCTGCTGCGCCCCTCGAATGCCTCGCCGACCGGGTTCGACTACGGTGCCTGGTTCGGGCTCACGCTGCTGTCGATGCTGTCGGTGGTGTTCCTGCCGCGGCAGTTCCAGGTGATGGTGGTGGAAAACGTCGACGAGAGCCACCTGCGGCGGGCCGCCTGGGCCTTTCCGGCCTACATGCTGCTGATCAACCTGTTCGTGCTGCCGATCGCGCTGGGCGGCCTGCTGCACTTTGCCGGCACGCCGGCCAACCCGGAGGGCTTCCTGATCTCGCTGCCGCTGTCGCAGGGCCACCAGGCGCTGGCGCTGGTGGCCTTCATCGGCGGCATGTCGGCCGCCACCGGCATGGTGATCGTCGAGGCGATCGCCGTGTCGACGATGGTGTCCCACGACCTGATCATGCCCTGGCTGCTGCGGTTGAAGCGCTTTCGCCTGCGCGACGGTGGTGAACTCACCGGCGTGCTGCTGGCCACGCGGCGCGCCGCGATCGTCGGCATCCTGCTGCTGGGCTACCTGTACTTCCACCTCGCCGGCGAGGCCTATGCGCTGGTCAGCATCGGGTTGATCAGCTTTGCCGCGGTCGCGCAGTTTGCGCCCGCCATGCTGGGCGGCATGTACTGGAAGGGTGGCACCCGGCGCGGCGCCATGGCCGGGCTGGTCGCCGGGTTTTCACTGTGGGTCTACACCCTGCTGCTGCCCTCGTTCAGCAAGTCGGGCTGGCTGCCCGCCGAATGGATGGACACCGGCCCGATGGGCATCGGCCTGCTGCGCCCGGGTGCGCTGCTGGGCCTGTCGGGCTGGGACAGCATCACCCATACGCTGTTCTGGAGCCTGACGGCCAACGTGGCCGCGTATGCCGTGGTGTCGCTGTGGCGCGCACCCTCGGCACGCGAGACCAGCCAGGCGATGCTGTTCGTCGACGTCTTCGAACGGACCCAGGCCGTGGGCCCGGCCTTCTGGCGCGGGCGCGCTCAGGTGGGTGAGCTGCTCGAACTGGCCGGCCGTTTTCTGGGGCGCAGCCAGGCCACGGCGCGATTCGAGCGCTACGCGCGCCAGATCGGTGTGGCCGGCATCGAGCAGATCCCGCCGGATGCGCGGCTGGTGCAGTTCGTCGAGACCGAGCTGGCGGGGGTCATCGGCAGCGCCTCGGCGCGGGTGATGGTCGCCTCCGTCGTCGAGGAAGAACTGCTGGAGCGCGATGATGTGATGCGCATGGTCGAGGAAACCTCGCAGCTGCGGCAGTACTCGCACGAACTGGAGGAAAAGTCGCGCTCCCTGGAGCAGGCCACCGCGGAGCTGCGTGAGGCCAACGAGCAGCTCAAGAGCCTGGACCGGCTGCGCGACGACTTCATGTCGTCGGTCTCGCACGAACTGCGCACGCCGCTGACATCGATCAGGGCGCTGGCCGAGCTGATGCAGGATGATCCGCAGATGGACAGCCAGCAGCGCCAGCAGTTCCTGGGCATCGTGGTGGGCGAGACCGAACGGCTCAGCCGGCTGGTCAACCAGGTGCTGGACCTGGCCAAGATCGAATCCGGCCAGGGCGAATGGCACCACACCGAGGTCAACCTGAACCAGTTGCTCGAACAGGCGGTGCAAGGCACGCACAAGCTGTTCGAGGAACGCGGTGCCCAGGTGCATCTGCACCTGCCGGCCGAGCCCCCGATGCTGCACACCGACAGCGACCGCCTGACGCAGGTGATGATCAACCTGCTGGGCAATGCGGCCAAGTTCGTGCCGGCCGGCAGCGGGCGGGTCGACGTGCACCTGACGACCGACCGTGACGGCGTGACGGTGTCGGTGCAGGACAACGGCCCCGGCGTGCCGGCCGACCTGCAGAGCACGGTGTTCGACAAGTTCCGCCAGGCCGGCGACGAAAGCATGCGCCGCATGGGCACCGGTCTGGGCCTGCCGATCAGCCGCCAGATCGTCGAGCACTTTGGCGGGCGCATGTGGCTGGACAGCCCGCCCGGCCAGGGTGCGTGCTTCCACTTCCACCTGCCGTGGACAATCACACCGGACCAGGGCGCGCACAGCCCGGCCAGCCTGGAGACAACCGATGCACGGGAAGATACTGATCGCCGAT
>CAMLSD010000153.1 GCA_946482595.1 uncultured Comamonadaceae bacterium | reverse complement strand
GCCGGCAGGTGCGGGGTGCCGGCGGGCAGGGGTGGGGCGTCGAGGGGGAGGGGGGATTGGTCAGCCATGATGCACCTTTGGCTGCGAGGGGCGGCGGGCGGTCGGGATTGCGTTTGCAGACAGGCAGATTGCGGTCAATCAGACATTCGGGTCATCAGGCCGAGTCCGAAGTGGCTGCCATAGCCAAGGCATATCGGCCCGGCCACGTCTTCGGCGAAGGTCAGTCGCAGGGCCAGCCCGACGTTGACTGGCGGCGGTTCCCCGTGGCGTCGCAAGCGGACGTGATGCCGCAACGCTCGCGCATGATCGTCGTGCTGCGGATCGAGCCATTCGATGCGTTCCGGCGGCGGCAGCCCGCGTGCAAGCAGTTCTGCTTTCACCTGACCATCCAGGCTATTGGCGCCCCGTGGTTTGGGGAATCGCGGCGGTACGAATGGCGTGACACTGAGCCACACTCGCCCCCTGCCGATGAAGCTCCGCAGGGATTCGCCCAATGAGCCCGGAAGTCGGGAGAGCTGCTCCGTTTCTCCTGCGGCTGACCAGGCCAGGTGCATGGCACCGACACCGCCTTTCGTATAAGTGCCCCTGGTCATGCGCAGAGCCGATTGCTCCGTGCCGTCCAAGCCATCGGGCGCCCAGACAAGCAAGTGATCGATGTGCCCATCTTGATCAAGGTCGAGGGAGAGCACGTGGGCATGCCCGTGCATGCCGCGCAGGGGCCGCCCCGCCTCGTCGCAGCCGGTTAGCACGCGTGAATGCACGTCGGGCGCGATTCGCCGATGCGCTCCCACCATTTGCCGGTGCAGCATTTCGCCCTGGGGAAGACTGCGCGCCAATGCCGGTAGTGCATGGTCGTTGCCCGAGGTGCTGCGCAGCGCCAACAGCACGAAGCGGACGCGACCACCGATGGCGACCGCGCTGGTTGACACGGGCTGCGCACGCAGGGCGTCCGCGCGGCGCCAGTAAAGCACTCGCCGGCTGCCAGGTGGTTGACTCCAGCCATGTTCCCGCAACCAGGTCGTGTCGACCTGCAGACATGCAATCGTGTCCGGTGGATAGGGGGCTTGAGCGCGGACCCGCTGAGCGTTCCTGTCTTCGCTGGGCTTGCGGTCTTTGGCGGTGAGCTTCTTCTTGTCAGGCAGGGGAATCGGCGGCAGTTCCGCCAGCGCTTGCTGCAGGCGCAACTCACGCCACGCGGCAAAGGCCGCGGGGGGCTCGCATGCGAGAAGGCTTACCTGCTCCCAACCTGGGCCTGGTGCCGGGTGGCCGTCGCACGGCTGGCAGCCGAAGGACAAGGACCGTGCTGCGGCGTCGGAGGCAAGATGGGCGCTCACCCAGGATTCCGACCGCCCCAGATAGCCGAGGTTCGCCGCCAGTTCGCCAAGAACCCGCGACTCCTCATCGCTCAAGTCAACGTCCCAGTGCACGGCCAACGCGCCGGACTCGACCTGAGCCCAAGTGTCGAAGACCAGGGTGGTTCTTTCACGGTCGCCCTTCAACTCGGCGACCGGCATGTAGTGGCGGCTGTGCGCGCCTGTAGCGGCAGGCAGGGCGTACCGTGGCAAGGTGGTGGCCAGTTTCTGGATCAGCGAGCGGGCTGCGTCGGGTGGTGACGAGGACCAGGGGTCAGCAAGACCGGCAGTCCATCCAAGCCGCGTGTAGCCGACGGACAGCAGTGCACGCAGCAGGCGCCAGGGCGACGGCGGCCATTCAATGAGGCCTTCGTTCACGTGGTGGCCCCAGGGCGTTGCGTGATAGCGCCGGCCCGGAAAGCGAATCAGCAGGGTTGACATGGTGCTCAGGCGTCTGCCCGGTCTTCGTCGTCGCTGGTGGACTCACCGTTGCCATCGTTGCTGGGCTTCGCCTTGATGTCGTCCGCGTACGTGGCGGTGTTCGCCTGCATCAGGCCGGCGCAGGCAGATATGGCTTGCCGCAATTCGGTCTCCAGATCCGGGACTTCGGGCAGAGCAAAACCCTGGGGCGCGCTGGCGGATACTTGTGCTGCTGTCGGCATCAGGTCGCAGGCGGTGCGCAGTCGCAGGCGGCCGTCGACCAGCGAGCGCAATTTGAAGAGCGCCATGACGATGAGCAGGCGGTTGACAGGCGCATCAAAGCCGTAGCCCCGGATCTGAGCAAGGTCGAGGTTGACGTACAGGGTGATGCGTTCGGCCGTGAACTCGTCGCGCGCGAAAGGCACATTGCCGAAGCCTGACTTCGTCTCGCCCGACGGGTTGACGTGGTCGTTCTTCACGCCGCCGGACGCGGCGATGCGGACGCCGTCGGCCTCGATGAAGGCCGACAGGGCGCGTGCGAGTCGCAGCCTGCCGCCAGCGAGTTCCTTCTTGGCGAGGAATACGCCGTGAAGCAGCGAACCGACATCCAGCTTCAATAGAACTTGCGCCAGCTGCTTTCGATCCACCGGGCCGGTTTCCAATCCGCCCAGTTCCGCCTTGAGTTGGTTGAAGAATTCCTTGCTCGAGGCTTCGAGCAGGTACGGGCTGTTGAGTCGATGCGCTTCGAGTACGGTGTCAGTGAGGAAGCTGCCATCTGGCCTTGTCACGCGCACATGCGAAATGCCCTTGGCGGCATCGATCACGTCGTTGACCCGCTCATCCCACAGCGTCAGTTCCAACCGGTTGGCCATGCTCTGCGCAGACTCCACCAGCAGGCTGTCGCCAGCGGGGGAACGGAATGTGGCGGCTCCCAGGCCGGGGAAGCCAGTGGGCTGGAAACGGTGGCCTTGAAGCGGCGCGAGCGGCACGGCAAAGAGCAGCCGCGGGGCGGTGTCGAGAACCGAGAGATCGAGGGTCATGTCAATTGCTCCTGAGCAAACGTGATGTCGAGCCGGCGGGCAAACTGCGCGGCGGTTTCTCTGTGAATGGGAAATGCGAGCGCCGCTGCCCACAGGCGGGCGACGTCGGGTGGTGCGGTTGTGGCTCGAATCGCAGGGCGTAGTCCTGCTGTGCGCAGCCGACGCAAGGCCAGGTCCAGGGCCGTGGCGGCGTCGCCGCTGGACAGCCGCCGCAGGATGGCGGGGTCGCACGGCAGGTCTCGCCCATCGGGAAGGGGCCAAGCCAGATGCGCCAAGCGGATGCACATCCATGCGTCGTCCGGCATGGGAGGCCCGGGAGGAGGTGGCCTGATCGCCACGATCTGCTGAGCCCACAGGCTTCGATCCAGGGCCATCAGTGCCCGCGCCAGACCCAAGGTGCGGTCGGGGTCTACCTGGCCCTGCACCCATGCAGAGAGGTCTGCCGAGGTTGCCGCGGCGCGTGGTGCGGGCTTTAGCGGAAATCGCCGCAGGCCTTCGCGCGTGGCTTCCACCTGGCGCCTTTCCAGCAGGGAGATGGCATCCTCAACCCCGTTGCGGCCATTCATCACCACGTCCGGCCGGGCTTCGAGCCGTGGGTTCATGGTGTCGCCGGTGGTGGCGAAGCGATGATGACGCTTTCGGTCCAGCGGCAGCCAATGGCGCCGGATGTCGTCGACCGAGTGGCCGTGGCCTTTCTGAAAGCCTCGGGCTTGCAGTGCGAAGGCCAGGGCCAGGCGGAATTCGGCCGTACCGTCGTCGGCAGCCTCTACCCACTCCGGCCGCAGCGGCGGGATCGGATGCGCCTTGAAGCCGCTGCCGGTGCGCATGATGGCTTCGACTTCGCCCAATGCGAGAAGAACGCGCTGCCATAGCACGGGAGATTCAGCGGCCTGGCATACACCGAACAATTCCGTCATGAGACGCCGCTGGGCGATTCTCAATCGGCTCGGTGAGTCCTTGTGACGGGCGATTCTGTGCAGGCTCGCAAGCCACGCATCCAGGTCATCGAGACAGGCTTGGCTTGGGACTATGCGGTCGGCGACGGCGAATTGACCAAGCGGCACTGCATAGTGGAGTGACTGATTGTTGCGTTGAAGGTAGCCGAATCTCTGGAAAGCAATGACACCACGACTCACCCCGAGCGTTGCCGCAGCCCTTGCCATTGACCAGCCATCCATAGCGCGCCGCGCTCTGGCGTTGGCGCGCCCTTCAGTGAAGATCCGCGTGACCTCTGCGATAGATGATGGTTGCCCCCAGAGCGGAAACCATTGTTCGCCTCTGCCCGCACGCTCGCTTCCCTTTTGAAGGGTGAACTCGTCCAGGCGCGCTGCGCTGGCATAGCCGAATGAACTTGGCGATACATAGAAGGGTGATGACATCCAACGCGAACCAGACGATGTTGCGCGAGTCACGACCGAAGATCTAATGAGACCAGCCCCTGTCACCGCAAACAGAATTTCCCAGGGAGAGGCTGGTCCTTCGGGCTGGAATTGCAGCATGTTCTGACCTGTGTCCGTTGCCGGAGCCGGATAGGCGAACAAGGCGGCTCGAAGTGACGGTCTGTGCCCGTCCATGCAAGCCACAACTGCGCTCATGTACGCGGATGTGTAGCTCCCACTGCCCTCGTTGCCACCGGTTCCGAAAAGCGCTGGATATGCGCTTTCCAGTTCTCCATCTCGCGTTCCGATGAGTGCGGAGACGACGTCTATCCACGTTGCCGCAGCGCCTCGCACCTGCATTCGAAGTGCGGCAATCAACCGGGCCTTGTTTTCGTCGGTGGGTTTCTGTCCTCGGAAGGAGTGTCGGATCACGTGTCGAACTGTGGTGATAGCTGATCGGTATTCCGCGAGTCGTGGATGAGTCGAGATCTCGATTGCCTCCAGCGATGCTCGCGCACCCTTTTCCGTACTTCCCGGATAGAAGCCTGATCGACCACCCCAGGGATTGAAGATGGGCAGTGGCGCGCATGATTCTGCAAAGAACTCGATCAGCGCCGCTTCGTCCAGAGCAGTAGCCAGCCGAAACCGATCACCGTCCCACCAGCCTCGGGCCTGGGGATCCGCCTGTTCTGCCACGAGGCGCAGCACGCCCAGCGCCTTCAGGTAGTGGGCCAGCGGCGCAGGAGCGCAGCCATCAAGGGTGTGGACGTGCATCAAGACATGTTCCCCTGGTCGGTGGCCGCCTGCATGGCGGGATCGGCGTCGATGGCCTCGCGGGAGGCGCGTTGGTCGGCGGCGCGCATCAGTGCTTCGAGCCAGGCCAGTGCGAAGGGACCGTGGCGCTGCAGCAGGCCCAGCACGCGCTCGGTCCAGCCTCGGCCGGTGTAGGTGTTCAGGCCGGCGGCTGCTGGTGACAACACGAGTTCAGCGGCAGGCAGGGTGTGGCGTTGGCCTTGAGAGTCGGCCAGTGCAACGGGGGGCAGCACGTCACCCTCTCGTATGCCGCGAATACGCAATGCAGTGTCTTTCGCGGTTTGGTCGGCCGGGCTGGCATGCCAGCTCATGCGCACCTTGCCGTGGTGCGAGCACACCAGGTAGAGCAGGAGATCGAAGGCATCGGCATCGAGCGCGAGCACCTCGCTTTCCAGCGGCGACCTTGGCTCCAGGTCAGTGGTCATGGGCGGCATGGCGTCGCCGCCGGGCAATTGCGCCAGGAGGCTGCGCCATGGGCCGAGCATTGCCGGGTGGTCTGAGTGGCATCTGTGCATCAGCGCAAACAGCGCCAGGGTGCTCGCCAGTTCGTGGCGCATGCCATGGCGCTGCGAGCCGTCGGGCATGCGGTAGAGCTGCTTGCCGGTGAGCCACGCTTCGGCTGGCGCCTTGGCAACTTCCTGGCCGAATGGGTGCGGTTTCAGTGAACCCTGGAAGGCGGGGTGTGCCTTGCCGAGGTCGTGCCAACGACCTGCCAGGTTGAAGAGCGTAATCATCGAAGGTGCCAGCGCCGCAGCCAGGGCGCCCGCGTGGCGTCCCACCTGCTGGCCGTGATAGGCCACGGTTTGCCAAGCCGGCGCGGCACTGAGTGATTCGTCGTCTTCAGTGCTGTCAGCGGACGCTGCTGCCTGGGCGTCGTTGGTCGCCGCGGTTGATGGGACGAGCGGCACTGGCACTGTGACCTTCGGATCCCATCCCCGCAGCGTGTCGTAGCCGCCGTTGTCGGCGGCCACCAGCACGGTCTGGCCCGGATACAGGTGCTGGCGCTCCGGGGGCTGCCACTGCCCCTCCACCCAGTCCCATACCCAGGCGCGCATGCCATGCTTCAGGCGTGGCCCCTTGTCACACAACCAATCGCGCGCGCGAAGGAACGGCACTGCGCACAGTTCGTCGCGCTGCGCGCGCACCGTGGCTGCTGGCCTGCTGCGCGGCTCCACAGTGCGCCAGAAAACCTGCAGATCGCGTTCTTCACCGGATCGGATGAAGCGGCTGATGTCAATGTCTGCGCCGGAAAGGTCGGCTGCCGTGTCGAACAGGTCGTCGATCTCTTGGCGCATCAGCAGGTGCCGCGGATCGTAGGGGTAAAGGCGCGGCAGCAGTTCGATCGCCGCGTCCTCAAAGCTTTCAAGTGAGCGGGGGGACACGTCGGTCAATGCAGCTAGCGCTTCGCGAGCGGCGTCCAGTTCGGCCAGCTGGTAGGGAGCTGCGGCCTTGTCATCCTTTGGACGGCTGTCCGCGACGATCACCTGGGCCGTGCCGCCCCACCGTGCGCAGCGACCGAAACGTTGGATCAGGCTGGGCCAAGGGGCGAGTTCGGTGACCAGCACTGCGGCAGACATGTCCACGCCGGCTTCCACCACTTGCGTGGCGACAACGATGCGGTCGGTGCCCGGGCCGCACGTTGCCCGCTGAAGGAACGCTTTCCGCCAGGCTGAGCGCTCGGCCGGCCTGAATCGGCTGTGCACCAGGCGAAGCTCCGTTCCTCGGATGCTCTTGTCTGCGGCCAGTGCTGCGTGGACGGCATTGGCATCGTCGACTCGGTTGACGATGACCAGCGTTGGCCCATTTGCGCCTCGGCCTGCCTGGAGATGTGCAGCGGCCGCGAGGGTGGCGAGCTTTTTCGCTCCCGCGCAGTCTTCGCGCCGCATCGGCTTGTGCACCTCGTCCCACAGTGCCCCGCTGCGCTCGCCTTCTGCGATGCGGGTCAGCGGCAACTCGCCCAATGCGGGGCGCGTGTCCGGGCTGACTTCCAGCCAGGCAGCTTGCAGCGTCGCGCTCATCCACCAGGTCTTGCAGGGACGGCGCGGTGTCGGCAGGGTGGAGTCCTGCTCCCGGAACGCTTGCAGTTGGCCCGATGTCGCCAGGCCCACGTCCATCAGTTGGACTTCGTCCATGACCCACAGGCAGTCTTGGTTGACCAGGCCGAAGTCCATCGGCCAACGGGCGCGCGGCGCGGCATAGCCGCGGTTCATCGCGCGGGAGAGAAGCATGTCTTGGGTGCCGACGAGCACCGCTTCGCGTTCCGGTTGCAGGTGCCAGTTGCCGGCGTCGAGGCCACCCATCAGCGCGTGGACCTGCACTCGGGCGGGGGCGTCGCCCAGTCTGTTCAAGGCTGCCTGAGTCTCGGCCACCACCTGTTCGACCAGCACCCGCATCGGTAGACACCACACAAGGCGGCGCGGCCAGGCGGCGTCACGGCGGTGCAGGCGGTTCCAGGCCCAGGCCGCAAGCACGCCGAACGTCTTGCCCATGCCGGTGGGGATGCGTATGAGGCGGTTTTCGCACCCGCGCCCAAGTGCCAGTTCGGTCTGCCACGCATGTGGAGCGACAGTGGCGTCGCCGAGACCGGCGACGCGGCTGAAGAAGTCTTGGAACTCGGTAGTCACGTGGCATTTCCTGTCTAACTGGAGCGCATGTTGGCGTAGGTGGAAGTCAGCGATTGAGCCTGGGCCGAAGGTCGCATCTGTTCATTCATCCAGTTCCCCGTGGTTCTGCAACCCCGCCCGCAGCCGCCTCACCACTTCGTCATGCAACTCCGCCGGCGCCAGCACCTCCACCTCCGGCACGTGCCGCAGGATGTCCATC
>CAMLSD010000152.1 GCA_946482595.1 uncultured Comamonadaceae bacterium | reverse complement strand
CCCGACACCGGCGAAACGCGGGCCATGCGCACCAAGGAAGACGCGCACGACTACCGCTACTTCCCCGACCCGGACCTGCCGCCGCTGGTGATCGCCCCCGAGTGGGTCGAGCGGGTGCAGGCCGAGATGCCCGAACTGCCCGCCGTGATGGCCGCACGCTTTCAGCGCGACGACGGCCTGCCGGCCTATGACGCGACCATGATGACCCAGAGCCTGGCGGTGGCGGGCTACTACGAGTCGGCCAAGGCGGCCGGCGCCGCGCCCAAGCTCGTGGCCAACTGGGTGATGGGCGAGATCTCGCGCCGGCTCAATGCCGAAGGGCGCACGATCGAGTCGGCGCCAGTGAGCGCCGACGTGCTGGCCCGGCTGATCGCACGCATCAGCGACGGCACGATCTCCAACAACGGTGCCAAGCAGGTGTTCGAGTCGCTGTGGACGGGCGAGGGCAGCGACGTCGATGCGCTGATCGAGGCCAAGGGCCTGAAGCAGATGAGCGACACCGGCGCGCTCGAGGCCATCCTCGACGAGGTGCTGGCGGCCAATGCGAAGTCGGTCGAGGAGTTCCGCTCCGGCAAGGAGAAGGCCTTCAATGCGCTGGTCGGCCAGGCGATGAAGGCGACCAAGGGCAAGGCCAACCCGGCCCAGGTCAACGAGCTGCTGAAGAAGAAGCTCGCCGGCTGAGCATGGGCCCGGGGCGAGGTGTCGGGGCGGGGCCCCGACCGCCTCAGTGCATCGTGTTCGGCGAGTCGCGCAGTACCAGGCCTTCGCGGTCGTTCCACTGCGCGGCCCACTGGGCGAAGGCATCGCCCGGCATCGGGCGGCCGATCAGGTAGCCCTGCGCCAGGTCGCAGTCCAGGCTGCGCAGCGTGCGCCACACCGCCGGCGTTTCCACCCCCTCGGCCACCACCGACAGGCCCAGGTTGTGCGCCAGGTCGATGGTCGAGCGCACGATCTTCGCGTCGTCGCTGTCGCGCGTCATCTGCATCACGAAGGACTTGTCGATCTTCAGCTCGTCCACCGGCAGCCGCTTGAGGTAGGCGAGCGATGAATACCCGGTGCCGAAGTCGTCGATCGACAGGTGGAAGCCCATTGCATTGAGCCGCTCCAGGGTCTGCAGCGCGCGGGCCGGGTCGTCCATGATCGCGCTTTCGGTGATCTCCAGGCACAGGGCTTCGGCCGGCACACCGTGGGCCTCGAGCAGGGCGCCGAATTTCTGCGGCAGGTCCGGGTCCATCAGGTCGCGTGTGGACAGGTTCACCGACAGCGCCAGCGGCAGTCCCATGTCATTCAGCACCCGCCAGGTGCGCAGGCTCTCGGCCGCCACCCAGGCCGTCAGCGTGCGGATGAAGCCCGTCTGCTCGGCAAACGGGATGAACTCCATCGGCGGCACCAGGCCGCGCTTGGGGTGATGCCAGCGCACCAGGGCTTCGGCCCCGACAACACGCGCTTCGTCGAGCGACACCTTGGGTTGCAGGTAAAGGCGCAACTCGCCATGGTCGACGGCCCGGCGCAGGCCGCTGAGCAGCGACAGCGTCTGGGCGCTGCCCGAGTCGATCGACGGGTCGTAGATCAGCACACCGGCTGTGCGCCGCTTGGCGGCATACATCGCGACCTCGGCCCGGCTCATCAGTGCGTCGGCCTCGGTGGCGTGGTCGGGGCTGGTGGCCACGCCGATGCTGGCGCCCAGGTCGACGGTCTGGTCGTCCAGCACCAGAGGCTCGACAAAGGCCGCAGCCATGCGTTCAGCCACGAGCTGGGCGCGGTGGGCATCGGTGTCGGGCAGCAGCACCGCGAACTCGTCGCCACTCAGGCGAGCCACCAGGTCGCCTGCGCGCACCGAGGCGCCGGCCAGCCGCTCGGCCACCTGGCGCAGCAGGCGGTCGCCGAACTCATAGCCCAGCACGTCGTTCACATGCTTGAAGCGGTCGATGTCGAGCATCAGCACCGACACATGCCCGGGCGACCCGCCTGAGCGTGAGCCGTCCCCTGTGGTCGGGATGCCCAGCCGGCCGCGTGCCGCCTCGATGGCTGCCTGCGTGGCGTCGCGGAACTGCACCCGGTTGGGCAGCCCGGTCAGGGTGTCCCAGTAGGCCAGGCGCACGATCTCGCGCTGCTGCGCGTCCACGTTTTCGCGCATGCGCTCGAAGGCCTGGGCCAGCTCGCCGATCTCGTCGGCACTGCGCACGTCCACCGGGGTGCCGTAGTCGCCCCGGCCCAGCCGGTCGGCGGCCTGGACCAGGGCTCGCACCGGGGTGGTGATGCGTCGGGCCGTGACCACACTGCCGGCGGCAAAGATCGCCACGCCGAGCAGTGTGAGCAGCGCCAGCGCCAGCTGCAACTGGCGGTACGGTGCCACGGCCTCGTCGATCGATCGCACCAGCACCGCCCGGACGTGGCCGCCCGAGTCCGGGTCGAGCACCAGGCTGCGTGCGCCGTGGTCGTGGCCGGCCAGCTCGATCGTGACGCCCAGGGTGTCGTCGGGCTGCTGCGCGGCCTGCTGCGCCAGCTCGCGCGAGGCCATGGCGTCCAGCGTGCTGGCACCGATGGCCCAGCCGTCGGCCGATTCGGTGTCCACCAGCAGCGTGGCATGCAGGTTGGACACATCGCGCAGATCGTTGACCAGGCGCTCGTCGAGCGGGAAACCCATCACCACCCAGCCGATCACCAGCGGGGCGCGCATCGGCACCATGACCATCTGGTAGGCCCGTCCGCCCAGGGCGACGACCTCGCTGGCCGGGCGTCCGCCGGGCAGGGCCGCATCACTGGAGCGCCGCGCCAGGCGGCGCACTGCAGGCTTGAGGGCCCCGCTGCCGGGCTGGGCCGAGGCACGGATCTCGAAGGCGGTGTCCAGCAGCAGCGTGATCGACGCACCGATGCGTTCACCATGGTTGGCCAGCACCGAGCCGATGGTGTCGATGTCGTCGGAGTTGACGGCCGAGCGGAAGCCGTAGTCGGCCGCCAGCAGGCTGGCGCCGTCGCTCAGCTTCTGCGCGTTCTGGGCCAGCAGCCGGCGAAACACCTGACCACCAACCTTCAGCTCCTTGCCGATCTCGGCCCGGGCGTTGCGGTCGATGCTCGCACGGGTGGCAAAAAAGCTCAGCGCCTGCACCACCAGCAGCAGCGCCAGGAACAGGCCCACGATGCGCCGCCCGAGGCGGTGCCCGAACCAGCGTGGGCTGCCCCAGCGCGGTGCAGGTTCGGCGGTGGGGGCGGCGGGCTGCATCAAGCGACTCAGGGTTGGGCGGCCAGCGGCAGGCGCACGGTCAGCGCGGTGGCGGTGCTGGCGACGCGGACGTCCTGCACGTGCGGCAGCTTGCCGTCAGGCCAGCGCGGATGCCACACCTGCAGCCGGTAGCTGCCGGCCGGCACCTCCGCGACACGGGCCGTGCCGCCGGTGCTGCGGGCGAACCACGGCGTGTCGACCACATGCACCCAGGCCACCATCTGGTCATGGATGTTGCAGCCCAGCACCACGGTCCCGGGCTTGTCGAACACCACCGGCTCGGCCGGGGTGCCGATGTAGAGCTTCAGCTCGAACGCCTTCGCCTGCGAGAACGAATAGACGTGATGGCGCACCGTGTCGCGGTTCGGGAAGCTCACCGCCGTGCCGGTCTGCACCACCGTCACGCGCGGTGCGAACTGGCGCTCACGCTGCTCGATTTCGGCGCTGCTGCCCTTTGCGATGCGCGGGCCGGATTCGGGCACAAAGGCCACCACGGCATCGTCCAGTGGCGTGCCCGCGGCATCGGTCACCGTCACGGTGGCGGGTGCGGCGACCGCCATGGCCGCCTGCGCGGTGGCGGCGAGCACGGCCAGCCGGATCCGGGTACGCATGCGCATCGGCCCGGTCATGGTTCGATGGCCAGCGCGATCACCGGGGTGCCGTCACCGATCACCCCCAGGCGGCGGGCCTGGCCGGTGGCCAGGTCGATCACATGCAGCGTCGAGGCGCGCTCCTGGCCGGCGCTCAGGGCGGCCAGCGCGACGTTGTTGATGTCGGCAATGTCGAAGCTGACCTGGCGCACCGGGCCCAGCCCCAGCGGCCCCACCGTGAACAGCGTGCCGGTGTTGGGCGACACCACCGGCATGCGGCCCTCGACCGAACCCTGGGTCACCAAGGTGCCGAGTGCGGCGTCGATGGCGTAGTTGGTCGTGAGCTTGTCGTTGTCCTTGTTGTAGGTGTAGGCGGCACCCTCGATGCGCGGTGCGCGGCCGGCATGCGGGTCGCCGCTGGCATAGCGCAACGCGCCGTCGGGCTGCAGGCCGGGCTGGTCGGGGGCGGCGTCGACCAGGGCGCCGGTGTCGGGGTGGGCCCGCAGGTTCTGGCCCGCGTCACTGACGATGCGGATGCGGTCGGCGGCGGGGTTGAAGTCAAAGCCGTGCGCCTGCCCCTGCAGCGGCAGCGCGAACGGCGCGTTGCCCAGCGGGGTCACCGCGCCCGTGCCGGTGTTGACCGTGTAGATCCGGCCGCTGCTGCCCAGCGCATGCAGCACGCCGCGCGCGACCCGGTAGTCGATGCCCAGCACCCGCTCGCCGGCAGCCAGGCCGCTGAGCTTCAGGCGGGCCTGTACCACACCCGGCTGGCCGGCACGCAGGCGCAGCAGGTCGTGGCCGCTGGTCACGGCCCAGACGGTTTCGTTGCGCGGCGGGCCTTCGTAGGCCGGCACCGTCGGGACGGTCGGAGGGGAGCTGCAGGCGGCCAGCAGGGCAGCCAGGCCCAGGCCGATCAGGCGGGTCGGAAACAGAGGCATGGTGATCACGCGGGGCCCTTGTGGTGCGCGGTGAGACGTTCCGGCCGCATGCGGCCGGCCGGGCTATCGTTTGTTCTATCGGCTGTAACCAGATGAACTTGAACGCCGGAACCATGCCACAAGTGGCGGCAGCCGGCCTCGGGCTTGATGCAAGGGCCGATACGGACTAGACTATTCGTTATTCGTAAAACGACGAACATTCAGTGGCTTCAGTGACAACCCTGCACCATGACTGACCTGACCTGTCTGCCCGAGTCCACCTGCGCCGCCGCGGCCCCCTCGCCCGCACCGCTGGACATCGAACGCCTGGCCCTGCTGTGCAAGGCACTGGCGCATCCGGCCCGGCTCCAGCTGGTGCGCTACCTCGCGGCACATGGCACCTGTTACTTCGGCAACCTGTCCGATGTGGTCGGACTGGCACCCTCCACCACCTCCCAGCATGTGAAGGTGCTGAAGGAGGCCGGACTGGTCCTGGGCTCGGCGCAGGAGCAGCGCACCTGCTACTGCATCGACCCGGCCCGGCTGGCCGAACTGAAGGCGTTGATCCACGCCCTTTGACCGTTCCATCCGCTTGTCTGCGGATGTTTTGTACCCTATCGTTCGTTCAACGACGAACAACGAATGACCAGGAAAGGACCCGCTTCATGAGCCATCTCCCCACACCCGACCGCCTTCCGGTCGCCATCATCGGTGCCGGGCCGATCGGCCTGGCGGCTGCGGCCCACCTGACGCAGCGCGGCTTGCCCTGGCAGCTGTTCGAGGCGGGCGCCACCGTGGCGTCGCACTGGCAGGGCTTGAGGCATGTTCGGCTGTTCTCGCCATGGCGCTACAACCTGGACCCGGCGGCGGCAGTCCTGCTCGAGGCGTCGGGCTGGCGCCGTCCCGACCCGGACACCCTGCCGCTTGTGGCCAGCCTGCTCGACGACTACCTGCTGCCGCTGGGCGCACTGCCGCAGCTTCGGCCCCACATCCAGTGCGATGCACGGGTCGTGGCCATCGGCCGGCAGGGCCTGGACAAGGTGCGCACCGCCGGCCGCGAGCAGGTGCCGTTCGTGCTGCGTGTGCTGCGTGACGGCCGGGAGCGAGACGTCCTGGCCCGCGCGGTGATCGATGCCACCGGCACCTGGGGGCAGCCGAACCCTGCCGGGGCGGGCGGCCTGCCGGCGCCGGGCGAGGCAGCGGCGGTCGCAAGCGGGCGGCTGCAGTACGGCATGCCCGATGTGCTCGGTGCCGAGCGGCAGCGCTACATCGGCCGGCATGTGCTGGTGGTCGGTGCCGGTCATTCGGCAGCCGGCACGCTGCTGGCGCTGGCCGAGCTGGCCGAGGCCGACAGCCACACCCGCATCAGCTGGGCCGTGCGCGGCACCGACCTGCGCCGGCTGTTCGGCGGCGGCGAGCGCGACGGCCTGCCGGCGCGCGGTGCGCTCGGCCAGCGGCTGCAGTCGCTGGTGACGCAGCAGCGCTTGGCACTGCACATGGGGTTCCAGATCGCGGCCATCGATCACCAGGAGACCACGCTGCGGGTGCAGGCACTGGACAGCACCCGCCCGGCCATCGAGTCGGTCGAGCAGATCGTGGTGGCCACCGGTTCGCGACCGGACCTCACGCTCGGACGTGAGCTGCGCCTGCAACTCGACCCCTGGCTCGAGAGCACACCGGCGCTGGCCCCGCTGATCGACCCCAATGAGCACAGCTGCGGCACCGTGCGCCCGCATGGCCACCGTGAACTGGCACATCCTGAATCGGGCTACTACACCCTCGGTGCCAAGAGTTACGGCCGGGCGCCGAACTTCCTGATGGCCACCGGCTACGAGCAGGCCCGCTCGGTGGTGGCCGCACTGGCCGGCGATCGGGTGGCCGCCGACGCGGTGCAGCTGGATCTGCCCGAGACGGGCGTGTGTTCGGTGGATCTGGCGACCCGCTCCACCGACCCCGCCTCGACAGGATGCTGCGGGGGCCCGCCGCCGGTGGCACGCGCAGACAGTGCCTGCTGTGTGGCCGATGCCCGCGCGCAGGACGAGGGCCGTGCCGGATGCGGTTGCCCGAGCGGCGCACCCGTCGTGTCCGCGGCCCCGGCGCAGCAGGCTGAGCGCACGGGCTGCTGCGCAGCATGAGCGCGGTGCCTGCACCGCCGGCCTCTGGCACGGCGGGTGACCCGCAGCGCCTGCGCGTGCTCGTGCCAGCCCTGGGCGTGACGCAGATCGTGTCCTGGGGCAGCCTGCACTACGCCATCGCCGTGCTGGCGGCCCCCATGGCCCGCGACCTGGGCGTGGATGTGGCCCTGGTGCTGGCAGCCTACACCGGCGGCCTGCTGGCGTCCGGCGCCAGTGCCGGGCTGGCGGGCCGCTGGATCGACCGGGTCGGCGGCTCGCGCGTGATGGCGGCCGGTTCGGTGCTGGCCGCAGTGGCCCTGGGCCTGATGGCCGCGTCACCCCATGTCGTGGTGTTTGTGGTGGCCTGGCTGCTGGCGGGCGTGGCGATGTCGGCCACGCTGTACGACCCGGCATTCGCCACGCTGAGCCAGGTGGCCGGTGACCGCTACCGGGGCGCGGTGACCGCGCTCACGCTGTTCGGCGGCCTGGCCAGCACGGCGTTCTGGCCGCTGACCCATCTGCTGAATGAACAGTGGGGCTGGCGCGGCACGCTGTGGGCCTATGCCGGTCTTCAGCTTGTCTTGTGCCTGCCGCTGCATGCCCTGCTGCTGCCCGGGCGGCCCGAGCGTCCCCACCTGACCACGGCCACCGCGGCGCCTGCCGAGGCCGCACCGCGCAGCCTCGCCGGCCTGTGGTGGCTGGGCCTGTCGTTCGGGCTGGGGGCGATCGTGTTCTCTGCCCTGTCGGTGCATCTGCTGGCCACGCTGCAGTCGCGCGGCCTGACCCCCGGCGAGGCCATTGCCGTGTCCGTGCTGGTCGGCCCGATGCAGGTGCTCGGGCGCATCGTCGAGTTTGCCGGGGCGCGCCAGGTGCGTGCCGTCACGGTCG
Source organism: uncultured Comamonadaceae bacterium (assembly GCA_946482595.1). The sequence goes on along the minus strand of CAMLSD010000152.1, from coordinate 456 downwards.
GTTATGTCGCCATGGCCGTCATGTTGCTGGCGCTGCTGTTGCTGGGCGAGGTGCGGGGGGCGGGTCTGTGGGCCTGGATGTTCGCGGCGCTTTATGGCGCCAGCAACGGGGTGATGACCATTGTGCGAGGCACGGTGCCGGCGGAGCTGTACGGGCGCGAGGGCTATGGCAGCCTGCTGGGCCGACTGGCCGCCCCGGCGTTTGCGGGCAAGGCCCTGGCGCCGGTGGCATTTGCGCTGTTGGCCGACGCGGCGGGTCATGGCGTGGGGGTGTGGGTGCTCGCGGCGATGGCGGGCCTGTCGCTGGTGGCGTATGGGCTGGCGGTGCGCAGCGTCCGGGGCATCGGCGCCAGTGGGCGGTGAGGCGCGGGGACTCGGGGCGTTGCGTTGAAAGCGGGGTTCGCTCCCTCTCCCGCTTGCGGGAGAGGGTTGGGGAGAGGGCGAGCGTTGGCGTGGC
>CAMLSD010000151.1 GCA_946482595.1 uncultured Comamonadaceae bacterium | reverse complement strand
GAACTGCACCTGACCATCCTGCTGGAAAACATGCGCCGCGAGGGCTACGAGCTGGCCGTCTCGAAGCCGCGTGTGGTGTTCCGCGAGGTCGACGGCGAGCGTCACGAACCGATGGAAATGGTGACGGCCGACGTCGAAGAGCAGCACCAGGGTGGTGTGATGCAGGCGCTCGGCCTGCGCAAGGCCGAACTGGTCAACATGGAGCCGGACGGCATGGGCCGGGTGCGCCTGGAGTACCGCATTCCTGCGCGAGGCCTGATCGGTTTCCAGAACGAGTTCCTGAACCTCACGCGTGGCACCGGCCTGATCAGCAACATCTTCGACGGCTACGAGCCCTACAAGGGCGAGATCGAAAGCCGCAAGAACGGCGTGCTGATCAGCCAGGACGACGGCGAGATCGTGACCTATGCGCTGGGCAAGCTGGATGACCGCGGCCGCATGTTCGTGAAGGCCGGTGATCCGGTCTATGAAGGCATGATCGTCGGCATCCACAGCCGCGAGAACGATCTGGTCGTGAACGCGGTGCGCCAGAAGCAGCTCACGAACTTCCGCGTCTCGGGCAAGGAAGACGCGATCAAGATCACGCCGCCGATCGAGCTCACGCTCGAGTACGCCGTGGAGTTCATCGAAGAGGACGAACTCGTCGAGATCACGCCCAAGTCCATTCGCCTGCGCAAGCGCTTCCTGAAGGAGCATGAGCGCAAGCGCGCTCAGCGCGAAGCGGCCTGAGTCGCCACACCATGGTGCTGAATCACCGCCAGGCCGTCCTGGTGATGGTGGCTGCGACGCTGATGTGGAGCATTGCCGGTGTGGTCACGCGCCACCTGGAGGCTGCACGCAGCTTCGAGGTGACGTTCTGGCGCAGCGGCTTCAATGCCTTGTCGCTGGTGCTGCTGCTGGGCTGGCTGCGTGGGCCCGCGGCGCTGTGGCGTTCGATCGTCACCGGCGGGCGCACGCTGTGGTTGTCCGGGCTGTGCTGGTCGGTGATGTACACCGCTTTCATGGTGGCCATCACGCTCACGACGGTCGCCAACGTGCTCGTCACGATGGCCACGGCGCCGCTTTTGACCGCCTTGCTGGCCCGCGTGGCCCTGGGGCACCGGCTGCCGGCCCGCACCTGGGGAGCCATCATCGCCGCCGGCGCAGGCATCGCCTGGATGTATGCCCGCGAGGTCAGCGGCAGCGACCCGCGTCACCTGCTGGGCACGGCGGTGGCGCTCGCAGTGCCTGTGGCTGCCGCCATCAACTGGACGGTGATCCAGCACACCAGCCGTGCTGCCGCAGCCGGCGGTGCAGGGCAGGGCGACAGCGCGTCGCAGGACATGCTGCCCGCCGTGCTGATCGGGGCGGTGCTGTCGGCCGCCGTCACGCTGCCGCTGGCCTGGCCGCTGGCCGCATCGGGCCGGGACCTCGGGCTGCTCGGCCTGCTGGGGCTGGTGCAGCTGGCCATTCCCTGCCTGCTGGCCGTGCAGGCGGCCCGCGTGCTCAGCGGCCCCGAGATCGCGCTGCTCGGTCTGCTGGAAGTCGTTTTTGGTGTGTTGTGGGCCTGGCTGGGTGCCAATGAAGCACCGTCGTCCGGTGTGCTGGGTGGGGGCGCCCTGGTGCTGTCGGCCCTGATCGTGAATGAACTGCTGGGGATGCGGCGTGCGGCACAGCCGCTGGCATCGGCCGCCGCGGCGGCGGAACCCGGCGCTGCGGAGAGAACATGACCCTTCCTACCCTGGTGTCCGGTGGACAGGTGCTGGCCGACGTGCACGGCACGATCGGTGTACTGACGCTCAATCGCGCGCAGGCGCTCAATGCGCTGTCGCTGCCGATGATCCGTGACCTCACGGCCGTGCTGCTGGCCTGGCGCGACGACCCCGCCGTGCAGGCCGTGGTCGTGCGTGGGGCCACCCAGGAGGGGCGCGGCGTCGCATTCTGCGCCGGTGGCGACATCCGCTTTTTCCACCAGGCGGCCCTGGCCGGCAATCCGCAGCTCGAGGACTTCTTCACCGAGGAATACGCGCTCAACCATCTGATCCATGCCTATCCCAAGCCCTACATCGCGCTGATGGATGGTGTGGTGATGGGCGGCGGCATGGGCATCAGCCAGGGCGCCAGCCTGCGCGTGGTGACCGAACGCACGAAGATGGCCATGCCCGAGACCAACATCGGCCTGTTCCCGGATGTGGGCGGCGGCTGGTTCCTGTCGCGTTGCCCGGGGCAGGTGGGCGAGTACCTGGCCCTGACCGGCCAGGTGATCGGTGCCGGTGAGGCCATTGCCTGGGGCCTGGCCGACGTGGCTCTGCCCAGTGAAGGTCTGCCCGCGCTGATCGACTCGCTGGCCGGCCGCCCGCACGGCAGCACCGAGCAGTTGCTGGCGCATGTGCGCTCGCAGGCGATCGAGGCCCATGCCGAGCAGCTGGCGCAGCGCCGCGTGGCCATCGACCAGCACTTTGCCGCCGATTCGGTGGCAGCGATCATGCAGTCGCTTGCGGCCGATGAAAGCGAGTGGGCTCGCGACACACTGGGCGCACTGCGCAAGCGATCGCCGCTGATGATGTGCGTGACGCTGGAGCAGGTGCGCCGAGCCCGCAGCATGACCCTGGCCGATGACCTGCGCATGGAGCGCGACCTGGTGCGGCATTGCTTCGCGTTGCGGCCGGGCGCGGCCAGCGAGACCGTCGAAGGCGTGCGTGCCCTGGCGATCGACAAGGACCACAGCCCACGCTGGAACCCGCCCACGGTCGAGGCCGTGACGCCCGATCAGGTCGCGGCGTTCTTCAACAGCCCCTGGCCGGCGCACGCGCACCCGCTGCGTGACCTGGCCTGAGCGTGCACGACGGCTGAGCAGCCATGGACACATCCGATCGGTCGGTTTCATTCAGCCCCTGGCGCCTGAGCGTGGCGCCGATGATGGACTGGACGGACCGCCACTGTCGCTACTTCCATCGCCTGCTCACGCGCCACACGCGGCTCTACACCGAGATGGTGACCACTGGCGCGCTGCTGCATGGCGACGTGCCCCGGCACCTGGATTTCAATGCCGAGGAACACCCGCTGGCCTTGCAGCTTGGCGGCAGCGAGCCGGCTGATCTGGCCGAGTGCGCTCGGCTGGCCGCACGCTGGGGGTATGACGAGGTCAACCTCAACTGCGGTTGCCCGAGCGAACGCGTGCAGCGCGGCGCCTTTGGCGCCTGCCTGATGAACGAGCCGCAACTGGTGGCCGACTGCGTCAAGGCAATGCGCGATGCGACCGACCTGCCGGTCACCGTCAAGCACCGCATCGGCATCGACCGGGGTGAGGACTACGGCTTCGTGCGGGATTTCATCGGCACCGTGGCCGAGGCCGGGTGCGAGGTGTTCATCGTGCACGCCCGCAATGCCTGGCTCAAGGGCCTGAGCCCGAAGGAGAACCGCGAGGTGCCGCCGCTGCGCTACGAGGTGGTGCACCGGCTCAAGCAGGAGTTCCCGCACCTCACCGTGGCGATCAATGGCGGCTTCACCACGCAGGCGCAGATCGCGCAGCAGTTCGAGCATCTCGATGGCGTGATGATCGGGCGCGAGAGCTATCACAACCCCTATGTGATGGCCGACTGGGACCGCGAGTTCTTTGGCGAGCCCGCGCCCGTGCCCAGTCGCGAACAGGTCGAGGCCGAGATGGTGCGCTATTGCGAGCGCATGGCCGCGTCCGGCACGCCCTGGCCGCGGGTCATGCGCCATGTGCTGGGCCTGTACAACGGCATGCCGGGTGCACGCCGCTGGCGGCAGGTCTGGTCGGACCATCGCCTCAAGGACCGTGCACCGTCCGAAGTCGCAGCGCTCGCGCGCCAGGCGTTCTCGCCCGACGTGGCGCTGGCCGGCTGAGGCCGGCCGATCGGTCGGCAAGGCCGGCAGCCTCACCCAGGGTGTGGCGGCAGCCGGCTCAGGCCACGCCTGAGAGCGACCGCAGCTGGCGTGCCGCCGGTGCCGCGCAATTGAACAGGCGCAGCCCGGGCCGCAGCAGACACAGGCGCAGCGCGGCAAGCCAGCGCTGTCGCTGGCCGCCCGACCGCAGCACATGCAGGGCCTGTTCCCAGGTGGTCGGTGCACCCATCAGATGACGCTGGCCGATGGCGAAGCGCGCCGCGTTGGCCTGCCACCATGCGGCAGCCCGTTGCGCATCGGGCCAGGGCAGGCTCTCGTCCTCGTCGAGCGCCACGGTGTTGTCGTCCGGCTGGTCGCTCGGGCCGAGGTCCAGGTCGTCCGGCGGCTTCTGCTCCAGATCGAGCGCCTCCAGATCGGCGCCGGTGATGAGCGTGAAGGCCTCGCCGGCGAGCCGGGCATGTGTCGGCCGCGCCATCAGCTCAAGCAGCCAGGGCACGCTGGACGGGCACCCGACGCTGGCGCAGGCCTGGATCAGCAGCCGCAGCTCGCTGTCATTGCCAGCGGCCTGAGGCGCGCGTGCGCTCACCAGGCTCTGGGCCTCACCCACCGGCAGGGCCTGCAAGGCCAGCAGGAAGGCCGCACCGGCCTGTGGCACCGGCGACTGCGCCACCGACAGCAGGCTGTGCACGGCGGGGCGGGTGGCTCCCAGCAGCAAGGCCGCGCGTGCGGCTTCGAACCGTTCGTGCATGTCGTCCGTCGGGGCGAGGCGGGCAACCACGGCTTCACGCAGGTCGATGCGGCCGCACACGCCGGCAGTGCGCAACGCCCGGCAGCGCAGTGCGGCGTCCGGGCTGGCCAGGGCAGCGTCCAGGGCCGCGCCCGGGTCGACCCGGTGGGCGGCGCAGGCCGCCAGCCCCATGCGCCGATGCCATGGATCGGGCGAGTCGAGCAGCGGCTGGGCCCAGCCCAGCAGGCGGGTCGGCTCGACCCAGCCCAGGGCCGACACCAGACCGGCTTCGGCCTCCGGCACGGCCTGGGCCAGGCGAAGCAGGTGCTGCAGCCCGGAGGCAGACTGCGCCTGCAGCACACAGACCGCCGCGACAAACACCGCACCCGCGCCCGGATCGTCCAGCAGGCGCAGGCAGGTTCGCAGGCCTTCGGCCGCGGCCACATGCAGCCCGTCGAGGTGGGCCGCAAGACGTTCGTCCAGCCGCTGCAGGTGGTGAAGGTGCACATGCGGGGCGCGCACGTGCACGCTGCGGCAGTGACGCAGCATCACGGCGTCCTCGGCATGCTGGTCGAGGACCTGGGGAATCGGCCGCCTGGCGCCCATGGTGTCAGTCCCAGCGCTTCCAGGCCTGGCCGTCGAACGAGAACAGGTCTTCCTGTCCGATGGACCACAGCACGCCTTCGGCCTCGGTGAGCCGGTAGCAGCTGTCGGGCTGGTCGTCACCGAAGCGCACCGGCACCAGGCCGTCCTCGGCCAGTTCGTACAGCCCGCTCATGCTGGCGACAAGAAGCACCCCGTTGAACCAGCACAGGTCCCAGAAATCGTCGACCACCTCATGCTCGAGCACGGCCCAGCGGTCACCCCGGCCGGCCAGCAGGGTGCCGTTCTGGCCGCAGGCGTAGACCTGCCCGTCCGGCGCGCAGCACACGGCGGTGAGCACCACGTTGACCGGGCTGGCGCAGGGCTGCCAGCGCTTGTCGGTCCAGTGCCAGATCTCACCCTCCCAGCCGACGGCGTAGAGGTCCTGGGCGTCGAACCCGGACAACGCCTCGAACCCGGCGACATCGTCGTCACCGTCGGGCGGCGGTGCCGACATGGCGACCCAGCGGCCTTCCTTCTGGCGGCAGTAGACCTCCCGCTTCATGCCGAAGGCATAGGCCAGGCCATCGACCGTCGCGGCCCCTCGCAGGTCGAAGGGCTCGGGCGTGATCTGCTCCTGGCCCTGCGTGCCGCCGACATAGGTGAACACGGCGCCCTGCGGCGACACGACCACGAGCTTTTCCTTCGGGCGGCGCACGACACACATGCCGGCGGTGGCCCATTCCATGTCGGCCAGCGGCGCCCACTCGCCAGCGTCGATGGCGATCAGGCGGGAGTGCGGCACGGATTGCCGATCGAGCTTGCGGTCTTTGAGGCAGAGGTAGAGCAGGTCGCTGTACCGGGCCGCGCCGCGCGAATAGGTGCTCTTGCGGGAGAAGTCGAAGATGGTCATGGTGGTTTTGCAGTGGGGTCAGCGGGCCGCGCCGCCCTTGGGCGCCTTGCCGGTGAGCTTGCCGAGTGCGGCGTCGAGTTCGGTCTTGTTCATCGCCTTGCCCGAGGGCGAGTGCTTGACCTTGGCGTCCTTCAGCGGGGTCGAGCACATGTTCTTGTGGCCCTCGTTGAGCTGGGCCTTCAGGCACTTGTTGCTGCAGTTCGACGACTTGAACACCTTCTGGGTGCTCTTGACCGCCAGGTTGACCGCCTGGGCAAAGGTCTGGGAGGTGCCCTCGGCCGGGCCCTGCGACTTGTGGGCGGCGTGGCGCAGACCGTGGTTGCCTTCGGTGTTGCTCGGGCCTTCGGCGCACATGCAGGGGGCGGCGCTCATCTTGTAGTTCTTCCAGCCGGGGAGCTTCTTGCCCTTGGACACCGAGCCTTGATAGAACGAGCTCTTGGGCACCAGGTGGTCGGGCGTCTGGCTCGGGCAGCAGCCATTGACGCCGTCCTTCTGCGCGTTGTAGGGCACCAGCCGGCACCGGCGCGCGGCGATGCACTTGTCGGCGGCCGACTTCTTCGCCATGGCCTTGCGTGCCATCGCGTTCCAGTCGCCGCCCTTGGCCCGGACCTTCCTGATGCCCACGTTCAGGCCGGCCTCGGCACAGACGTTCTTGGTGCCTTGTTTCTTGAAGTCCTTGCAGGCGGCCTTCTCGCGCTTGACCTCCTTTTCGCAGGCCGCCTTGGCGGCCGACGGGCTCATCGTCTCGAGGTGGGGCCAGGGAATGGACTCGTTGCCGGGGTAGGACCGGTGGTTGTGTGTGGTGATGTCGAGGTTGCGCACCACGTTTTCGCCCTCGACCTTGACGTCCATCGACCAGCGCAGGAAGTAGATCTTGCCCTTGTTGGTGCTGGTGATCACGCCCTTCTTGGGCGCACAGCCGGCTTCGTCGCCGACGCTTTGCTTGAAGTGGCTCTTGTTCTTGAGCATCACTTCCTGGCCGGAGATCTTGACGCTGCGCGAGCCGTCGGCGGTGTCCGACGAGAAGCCGGTGTTGGGGTAGGGGATGGGCACACCCGGCGGCGTGGCCGGTGTCAGCGGCGGCGTGAAGCAGACATCCGGAAAGGCGCAGATCGTCTTGCCGCTGGCCGCCTTGCACGAGATCTCCATCATGTTGGCGAACACCTTGTTGCCCATCTCAGTGCCTCGCCTGCAGGATCAGCGCCGCGCGCTGGCCTTCGTCATTGGCCAGGTGCAGCAGGGCATTGGGCCCGCAGGCATACCCCTTGCGGGCGGCGGCGTCGGCCACGGCCATCATGCACAGGCCTGCCGCCGCGCCGGCCTCGCCCAGGCACTCGGCCGGATGCCACAGGTCGAACGCCTCCTTGCGTGTCCTGAGCGTGAGCGCCAGCGCGAGCGCGGCCTCCTTGAAGTAGTAGTGCTCGCCGGACAGGTCGGTGATGCGGTAGTCCATCTCGCCCATCGTGGTCCCGGCCTCGGCCAGCGCCATGCGCACGGCCTGGGCCAGCCCGTTGCCGCGCAAGGGCTCGTCCGACATCACGTGTGCCGGCTCCATGCCGAAGCCCAGTCCGGTGACGTGCAGCGTCGCTTTCGGATCCACAGGCCCCAGCAGCACCGCGCCGGCGGCCTCGCCCGGGATGAACCCGTTGGAGTTCGACGGCGTGAGCAGACGATCGGTGCGCAGGTAGTGCCGCAGCTGCGGCCAGTCGAGCAGGCTGTCGGTGCCGGCGACCAGCACATGGGGCAGGCCCAGCTCATGGATCAGGCCGCGGGCGGCCAGCAAGGCCACGGCCAGCCCGACACGACCCCGTGCGATCAGGCCCGAGCGGGCATCGAAGTCCAGCGCGAGCTGTTGCTGGATGCCCTGAAACACTTGATCGCCCAGCTCGGCCAGCCGCCCGGGGCGTTGCGGCTCCGGCAGGCACAGCAGCAGGGGCACCTGCGCCCAGGTGTCGCGCGGTAGCGGGGCGAGGCATTCCTCGATGGCCATGCAGGCCATCTGCGTGAGAAGGGCCGGGCCACGCCAGGGGGCGTCCAGCGGCACGGCATGGCCGATGAGGTACTCGCCGTCGTCGTCGATGAAGCGTGTGTCGCAAGGGTTGCTCAGCTTGGCCCGGATGGCCGCGCAGGAGGCCGGCGCATCCAGGCCGACCGGCGTGACCAGACCGGTGCTGAGGATGGCGAGGGCCGGTGC
>CAMLSD010000150.1 GCA_946482595.1 uncultured Comamonadaceae bacterium | reverse complement strand
ATCGGCATGGTGTTCCAGTCGTATGCGCTCTACCCGACGATGAACGTCGAGCGCAACATGTCCTTCGGACTGCGCATCAACGGTGTGCCGCGCGACGAGATCGACCGCCGCGTGCGCCGCGCCAGCGAGATCCTGCACCTGGGCGAGCTGCTGCACCGCAAGCCCGCCCAGCTCTCGGGCGGCCAGCGCCAGCGGGTGGCCATCGGCCGGGCGCTGGTGCGCGAGGCGGCGGTGTTCCTGTTCGACGAGCCGCTGTCCAATCTCGATGCCAAGCTGCGCACCGAGCTGCGCCGGGAGCTGAAGCAGCTGCACCGCGAACTGCGCTCGACCATGATCTACGTGACACACGACCAGGTCGAGGCGATGACGCTGGCCAGCCGCATCGCCGTGATGAAGGACGGCCGCATCCAGCAGATCGACACGCCCGCATCCATCTACCACCGCCCGGTGAACATGTTCGTGGCCGGCTTCCTGGGCGCGCCCGGCATGAACTTCATCGAGGCACGGCTGATGCTGGAAGGCGGCCGCGTGACGGCGCGCTGCGCGGTGTTTGACGTGGACCTGAGCGGCTATGACTTCACGCGCCGGCCGGCCGACGGCCAGGCCGTGGTGCTCGGCATCCGCCCCGAACATCTGCTGCTGCGCCCGCCCGGGCCGGGCGACACGACCGCCCGCGTCAGCCTGGTCGAACCCATGGGCGCCCACCTGGTGGTGTGGCTCGCGCTGGGCGGCCAGTCGCTGGCCGTGCAGTGCGACACCGCGCAGCAGGTCGATCCCGACACCGACGTGAGCCTGCAGGTCGACGCGACCCGGGTGTCGCTGTTCGACCCCTCCACCCAGCAACGACTCTGACCCACCGTGCCGTGCCCGGCGGGTCACCCGCCGGCCGCCGGATCGACCTTGCACCGTCATGAAAACGATTTCAGCCGGACCACCGGCCCTTCCACCCGCCACGCAGCGGGCCTACGACCCGAGGAGAAGACCGTGAGACAGACCACCATCACCCCCCACCGCCTGAGCGCACTGCCCGGCACGACATCGACCTGGCGCCGCGCCGTGCGCCCCGCCACGCTCGCGCTGGCCGCTGCCGCCTGCATGCAGGCGCATGCCGTGCAGATCGAGTTCTCGGGCTATGCGCGCGCGGCCACCGGCATCAACACACGCGGCGGCAACATGGTGTGCTTCCAGCTGCCGGGCGCCGACACCAAATATCGCCTTGGCAACGAGTGCGACTACGTGATCGAGCCCAACCTGGTGGGCAAGCTGGTCGAGGTCGACAACGGTGGCACCTGGTATGTGCACCTGATGCCGTCGGTCTACCGCGCCTGGGGCGACGAGGAAGCCGGCACCAGCGAGCTGACCGCGCGCTTCGGCCAGGCCTATGCCTACGGCACCAACATCCCGCAACTGGGCAATGCCAAGGCCTGGGTGGGACGGCGCTTCTATGACCGTGTGCAGCTGGGCATCAACGACCAGTTCCTGGAGAACCATGACGGCGACGGCGCGGGGATCGAGGACCTGCAATGGGGTCCGGGCAAGTTCAGCTACGCCTTCCTGATGAACCCGCGCGGAGGCAGCGCCAACAACAACCGCTACGAACATGCGCTGCGCTACACGGGCATCAAGACCTTCGGCGACAGCAGCCTGTCGGTCTACGCGGGCCTGGCCAACGACAGCGTCAGCGACGACCAGTCGACCAACCCCAGCACCCCGGCAGCCGAGAAGAACCGCGCGACCCGCCTGGGCCTGTACCACGTCACGCCCGGCGTGCTGGGCGGCAGCACCTTTGTCGGGGCGAAGTTCGAGCGGGCGGACGACTTCCGCCAGTGGCGTGCCGTCGTGCAGCAGACCGGCATGCTCAAGAACCTGCGCACCGGCTGGGACCTGATCGCCGAGTTCCGCACCAAACGCATCGACGGGGCCGACGAGAAGTGGTACTCGCTCGGCGGGCGCACCGACACCCACATCAGCGGCCCGTTCCGGGTGCTGGTCGAACTGGGCCATGACGTGGTCAAGCCCGATGGCGGCGCCACCCGCAATCTCACGAAGCTGACCCTGGCCGGCGCCATCTCGGCCGGCACCGAGCCGTCGTCGCGCCCGACCCTGCGGGTGTTCTACACCTATGCCCGCTGGAACGACGCGGCCCGCGACGCCATCAACACCTCGGCCGGCCTGGGCAACACGCGGCTGCGCCAGGTGTTCGGCGACCGCAACAGCGGCTCGTCGATCGGCGCGCAGTTCGAGACCTGGTGGTGAGTCTTTCCACGGCAGCGGCCCCCGCACGGCCGCTACCCGTGCCGGTGCCCCGGCCCACACGATCGGCGCGGCCGGACTCCTCGACGCGCCGTGGACCGCAGCATGGGGGATGCTGCGGTGAGGTGGGCCACCACCGGGGGGCTGCTGCCGTGGATTTCTGGGGCGCGGACGCTAAGCTCTGGCGCGCCTGCGCTTCGCCCAAGGAAACGCCGGGCCGCCCCAAGTTTCCTTGACCCCCTCGGGGGCCTGACGCGAAGCGGCAGGGTGGCGGCCCGGGTGGGGGCCCGTCAGAGCGGCAGCTCGGTGTAGTACCGCCCGCCCTGGAAGATCAGCGGGGTGGCGAGTTCGTTGCGCTCGCAGCGCTCGACCTCACCGACAAAGATGACGTGGTCGCCCTCTTCATAGCGGCTGCGATTGAAACACTCGAACACGGCGGCGGTGCCCTCCAGCACCGGTGCGCCGCCGCTGCCTTCACGAAAGGCCACACCGGCCCAGCGATCGACGTCCTTGCGGGCAAACCGGTCGGCCAGGTCCTTCTGGTCGGCCGCGAGGATGTTGATCGCGTAGTGCGAACCGCTCGTGAAGGTCGGCATGGAGCCGGCCGCGCGCGACAGGCTCCACAGCACCAGCGGCGGGTGCAGCGACACCGAGTTGAAGGAATTGGCCGTGAGGCCGATGAGATGGCCGTCCGGGTGGCGCGCGGTGACGATGGTCACGCCCGTGGCAAACATGCCCAGGGCGGCGCGGAACTCGGCAGGAGAGAAGCTGGGCTCGGCGGCCCGATAGGGTGGCGTCACGGCGGGGTCAGGAAGGCATCACGGCAGCGACGCGGCCGGCAGACGCTGGCCACGACGACCCCTCGATTATTCACCGGGGTGCCGCCGGGCCGCTTGTGGGGGTATCGTGCGGGAATAATCAGACCCACCGGCACGTAAGCCAGTCAGGCGCCCCCGGTGCCGCAGGCCCGCCCATGTTCGCACCCGCCAGCTTTCGCCAGCAGATGCTTGCCGCCATCCCGCGGATGCGCCGCTATGCCCGCTCGCTGGTCTTCGACACCCATGCAGCCGACGACCTGGTGCAGACCGCGCTGGAACGTGCACTGGCGCACTGGCATCAGTTCGACCAGGGTCGGGACCTGCTGGCCTGGCTGCTGAGCATCGTGCACAACGCCCATCTCGACGAACGGCGCAAGCTGTCGCGCTTCACCTCCCTCGACGAGCTCGATCCCCAGGCGCTGCGCCAGGCCGGCGACGCCTTCGACGCCAGCGGCACTCGCCTGGACCTGCTGCGTGCGCTGGCCCGGTTGCCCGAGGCCCAGCGCGAACCGCTGCTGCTGGTGAGCGTCGAGCAGTTCTCGTATGCCGAATGCGCCCGCATCCTGAACCTGCCGATCGGCACCGTGATGTCGCGCATCTCGCGCGGCCGCGCCACCTTGCGCGCGTTGCTGGAAGACAGCACGGGCACACGGCCGGGCTCGTCGACCCCCCGGCCGAGCCACCTCAAGCGAGTGGTCTGACGATGGACACGCCCACCTCTTCCACCCTGGACGCCGCCGACCGCGACCTGCGGCTGTGCGCCTTTCTGGACGATGAACTCTCGGGCGACGACCGCGCCGCAGTGCAGCGCTGGCTGGCCGACGACCCGGCCGCGGCCGCCCGGCTGGCCGCGCTGCGCGCCGACCGCGACGCCCTGCGCGGCCTGATGGGCGGCATCATCGAAGAGCCCGTGCCGGAGCGGCTGCTGCGTACCGCCCAGGGCCGGCGCTGGAGCGATCACGGCGGCGCCCGCTGGGCGGCCGGCGTGGCGGTGTTCGTGCTCGGCGCGCTCGCCGGCGGCATGGTGGTGTCGTCATGGGGGCCGCGCGAGCCGGTGGCGTCGCGGCAGACCAATGCCTGGGTGCAGCGTGCCGCCGTGGCCCACGGCGTCTACACGCCGGAGAAGCGGCACCCGGTAGAGGTCGGCGCCCAGGAAGAGCATCTGTCACGCTGGCTCACTCGTCGGCTGGACGTGCCCGTGAAGCTGTTCGACCTGCGCTCGCGCGGCTTTGCGCTGATGGGCGGGCGGCTGCTGCCCGATGCCCAGGGCCCGGGCGCCCAGCTGATGTATGAGCGCACCGACGGTACACGGGTCACGGTCTACCTGCGCCGGGCCGAGGTGTCCACGCCGGCCGCCTTCCGCTATGAACGCCAGGGGTCGCTGGGCCTGTTCTACTGGGTCGACGAACGCACCGGCTATGCACTGGCCGGTGAACTGCCCCGCGAGGAACTGCTGGCACTGGCCCAGGACATCTACGCCCAGGGCCACGCGCCGTGAGGGCAAGGGTGGCCCGCTCCTAGAATGCGCGGCATGACACAAGCCGCCACGGCCCCGCCCCCGACTCCCGCCTACAAACGCAAGCTGTTCTGGGTCGCGCTGCTGTACTTCTCGGAAGGCCTGCCGCTCGGCGTCTTCTACGACATCTTCCCGGTCTACTTTCGACAGCAGGGCGTGAACCTGGCCGACATCGGCCTGCTCAGCCTGCTGGGCCTGGCCTGGACGATCAAGTTCCTGTGGGCACCGGCCGTCGACTGGGCACGCCGGCATCGCTGGTGGATCGCCGGCGCGAACCTCGGCATGGCCGCGGTCATGTGGCTGTTTGCCGCCGACCTCGGTTTCGGCCCCTGGGTGTGGGTGGCCATCGGTGTGTTCACGATGCTGTCGGCCACCAACGACATCGCCACCGATGGCTACACCATCGAGCTGCTCGACAAGCGCGAGTACGGCATGGCCAACGGATTTCGGATCGGCTTCTACCGGGTGGGCATGCTCACCGCCGGTGTCGTGCTGATGCTCTCAGGCTGGTTCGGCTGGCCGCTGGCCTACCTGCTGGGCGGTTTCGTGTTCGTGCTCAATGCCTGCCTGGTACTGATGGCCCCGCGCGAAGCCGTGCGCCCGGGCGCCCCGCCGGGCAGCGTGGGCCGCGAACTGGCCATGCTGCGCGAACAGCCGTTGTGGCTGCTCGCGCTCGGCCTGGTGCTGCTGGGCCTGCTGTGGCCGGTGCTCGGGCCGACAGCGCGGGCGCTGGGCTGGACGGAGCTGGCGCCGTATGCGGGCACCTGGTGGTTCCGCGGCGCCATTCCGGTGAGCCTGATGTTTGCCGGGGCGGGCCTGCTGGTGCGCGCGGCCCACGGCCCCGGCGCTGCGGCGATGCGCGACGGGCCGGTGTTCGGCGCCTGGGTCGACCTGCTGGCGCGCCCGGGCATGATCGCGATCCTGGTGTTCATCCTGCTGTTCAAGCTGGGCGACGCCGCGATGGGCTTCATGGTCAAGCCTTTCTGGGTGGACTCGGGCTTCTCGAACCAGCAGATCGGGCTGGTCAGCGTGAACGTGGGGCTGGCGCTGTCGATCGCCGGTGGCCTGGTGGGGGGCTGGTACGTGGACCGCGCCGGCATCTTCAAGGGCCTGTGGGTGCTGGGGTTGTGGCAGGCGCTGTCCAACCTGGGATATGCCGCGGCCGCCTGGTATGTGCCGCGTGTGCTGCCGGGCGCGGACGGCATCGTGCAGGCCACCGACATCGCGCTGCATCACCAGGCCGCCGTGTATGCCGCCAGCGCCCTGGAAAGTTTCACCGGCGGCCTGGGCACCGGTGCGTTCCTGGCCTTCCTGATGGCCATCACCAACCGCGCCAAGGCCACGACCGAATATGCGATTCTTTCGTCGATCTTTGCCTTCAGCCGGGCCGTCGCCGGCTGGGCCGGTGGCATCGGCGCCCAGGAAATGGGCTTCGCCGCATACTTCTTCCTGACGTTCTGGTTGTCGTTTCCCGCATACCTGCTGTTGCCGCAGGTCCGGCGCATGCTGGAACAAGCTGATCACAAGGAGGTCTGAACCATCATGAAGATCCAACCCGTGTACCACTGCGCCCTGTGCGCCCAGCTCGACGCCCTGAATGATGGCCAGCCGGCCCGTCCCGAGCGGCGCCTGTTCACCGGCGCCCTGCTGGCCGGCACCGCGGCAGCCACCCTGCCGGGGCTGGCCGGTGCCCAGTCCGACAACAACGCGCCGCAGGCCGGCATCGACGTGGGCGGCACCTCGAAGTTCACCAAGCTGGTGCCGGCCGAACAGGTCGAGGCCGCCGCCGAGAAGCAGTACGCCCAGATGATGGCGCAGGCCCGCGCCCAGAAGGCCCTGGGCCCGGACAACCATCCGCAGGTGCTGCGTCTGCGTGCGATCGCCCAGCGGCTGATTCCGTTCGCCTACCCGTGGAACCCGCGCGCGCGCCAGTGGAAGTGGGAGATCAACCTGCTGGGCTCCAAGCAGATCAATGCGTTCTGCATGCCCGGCGGCAAGATCGCCTTCTACACCGGCATCCTCGAGCAGCTCAAGCTGACCGATGACGAGGTGGCGATGATCATGGGCCACGAGATCGCCCATGCACTGCGCGAACACGCACGTGAACGCATGGGCAAGAACGCGGCCACCGGGATCGGCGTGAGCATCCTGTCCAGCCTGCTGGGCCTGGGCAACACCGGCGACGCGCTGCTCAACATGGGCGGTCAACTGCTGACGCTGAAGTTCAGCCGCGAGGATGAAAGCGAGTCCGACCTGGTCGGCATGGACCTGGCGGCGCGCGCCGGCTACCACCCGCGCGCCGGCGTCACGCTGTGGCAGAAGATGATGGCCGCCAGCAAGGGCGCGCCGCCGCAGTTCCTGTCGACCCACCCTGCGGGCGACAGCCGCATCCGCGACATCGAGGCCAACCTGCCCAAGGTGATGCCGCTGTACGAGCGTGCGCCCAAGCCGCAGGGCACGACGTCCCAGCCGCAGGTCGAGCACGGCGCCTGAGGCGCCAGCGGCGCCGCAGCCCCTCAGGTGCCTCGCACGTAGGGGTTGCTGCGCCGCTCGGCGCCGAAGCTGCTTTCCGGCCCATGGCCGGGAATGAACACCACGTCGTCCCCCATGGGCCACAGCCGCTGCGTGATCGAGTCGATCAGGGTCTGGTGATCGCCGCCGGGAAAGTCGGTGCGGCCGATCGAACCGGCAAACAGCACGTCACCCACGAAGGCGCGCCGCGCCTCGGGCGAAAAGAACACCACATGGCCCGGCGTGTGCCCCGGGCAGTGTCGCACCTGCAACTCGCAGCGGCCGATCGTCACGGTGTCGCCGTCGTGCAGCCAGCGTGTGGGCGTGAAGCTTTCGCTGGGCGGGAAGCCGAACATCGCCCCCTGCTGCGGCAGGCCGTCGATCCAGAACTGGTCACCCGGATGCGGCCCGACGATCGGCAGGTGGTGCGTCTTTGCAAGCGTTGCGGTCGCACCGGCATGGTCGATGTGCGCATGCGTGAGCCAGATCTGCTCGAGCGTCACCTCCAGCCGTTCGACCGCCGCGAGCAGCTTCGGCAGGTCGCCGCCCGGGTCGATGATGGCCGCGCGCTGCGTGTCGTCGCACCAGACGATGGAGCAGTTCTGGGCAAAGGCCGTGCAGGGGACAGTGAGGTAGCGCAACATCCGCGATCTCTGACAGGTTGTTGGAAGGAAACCCGCGCATTGTGGACGAGTCGCCGGGGCCATGCGCCGCCGTGTTGAACGCCTTGATGCGCGACAAGCCCGCGGACGACCACTGCACCCGAGACCCGGACAACAAAAAGCCCGGCGGGTTTCCCGGCCGGGCCTTCGAGAGAGGGCGTGGCAGCTTACTTGAGGTGGCTGCTGATGAGCTTGGTCATCTCGAACATCGACACCTGAGCCTTCTTGAAGATCTCCTTCAGCTTGGCATCGGCGTTGATCATGCGCTTGTTGACTGCGTCCTGCAGCTTGTTCTTCTTGATGTACTCCCACACCTTCTTGGTGACCTCGGTGCGCGGCATCGGCTTGTCGCCGATGATCGCTGCCAGGGTGGCGCTGGGCGTCATGGCCTTCATGAACGCCGCGTTGGGAGTGCGCTTGGCAGCAGGCTTCTTGGCCGGGGCCGCCTTCTTCGCGGGGGCCGCCTTCTTGGCCGGAGCTGCCTTCTTCGCCGGTGCCGCCTTCTTGGCCGGCGCCGCCTTCTTGGCCGGTGCCGCCTTCTTGGC
>CAMLSD010000149.1 GCA_946482595.1 uncultured Comamonadaceae bacterium | reverse complement strand
GCACCCCGCGCAGCGGGGCGCCATAGCCGGGGTCCCCTTCTTTGGGTTCCCTTTCCTGGGGACGCAAGAAAGGGAACTCGGCCGCCGGGCCGAGACCCGGCTCGCCCCGGCAGGGGCGATACAGCAGCAGAGCAAACGCTGCGGCGTCACGCCAACGCCATCCCTCTCCCCAACCCTCTCCCGCACGCGGGAGAGGGAGTGATCCCCCAGGCTCGCCACGCAAGGGGCGATACGCGGCGCCGCACACCACCGCGGCCGCCCGATGAACATGGATTGGCCGCGCTGCAAAGGCAATGCCCGGCCCTTCGCTGGAGCGGGGCTGCGACCGTCGTGGCCCTTGGCCCCTCGGCTCAAACGTTCGGCCTCAGGCCGCAGGCGGGGCGGTGTCGATGAAACTCTGGCGCTGTGCGAGCTTGTCGTGCAGCCGCGCAAGATTGGGGTAGTCGCGCCGCCAGTCGATGTGGGCGAACCGGAAGTCGAGGTAACCCAGGGCACACCCCACGGCGATGTCGGCCAGCGTCAGGTGGATGCCGGTGCACCACGGCCGCTCGCCCAGCCCCAGGCTCATCGCCTTGAGCGCGGCATGGACCTTGTTCATCTGGCGCTCGATCCAGGCCGCCGAACGCTCGCTCTCGCTGCGCCCGGCCCAGGTCTGCTCCAGGCGCGCGGCGATGCAGGCATCGATCAGGCCGTCGGCCAGGGCCTCCCAGGTGCGCACCTCGACCCGCTCGCGCCCCGAGGCGGGAATCAGCTTGCCCACCGGTGAGAGGGTGTCGACATACTCGACGATCACGCGCGAGTCGAACACCGCCTCGCCCCCTTCCATCACCAGGCAGGGCACCTTGCCCAGCGGGTTGGCGTTGGTGATCGCGCTGCCCGGGGCCCAGACGTCCTCCAGTTCCAGCTTGTAGTCGAGCTTCTTCTCAGCCATCACGATGCGCACTTTGCGCACATAGGGGCTGGCAAGCGATCCGATCAGTTTCATGGGCTGAAGCAGCAGGTGTGGTCTGCGGATTCTAGTGTCGCGCGTCGGGAATACGACAGCGCCCCCCCGGCTGGGTGGCCCCCCCGGAATCCGGGCCTGGCGCACGATCGTGCGCTGCACAAATGGCGGTACATTCCGTCGGGGTCTGCCGCCGGAGGGCCGGCGGCACAGGGAGTCCCGTCTCGACCGATACACCATGAACAGTCAATCTCCGGTCCCATCTGCTGCCGTGGGCAGCGGCACCGTGGGCGGCGGCCTCGGCACGCCGTCCGGCACTGCGCCACCCAGCCAGCCCCCCGTGGGCGCCATGCTCGTCGACAGTGGCGGCCTCACCGGTGTGGTGAGCTCGATCTCGGCCGACCCACCGGGCAACAGTGCCTTCTCGAAAGTGCTGCCGCCACGGCAGGCCCACCATGTGCCGCTCGAATTCACCGGCGCAGGTGGCGAATACTTCCGCATCTGGATCGTCAACCTGCTGCTGGTGTTCGTGACGCTGGGCATCTACCTGCCATGGGCCAAGGTGCGCAAGCTGCGCTACTTCTACAACAACACCCAGATAGGCGGCCACGCGCTGGACTTCCACGGCGAGCCCCGCAAGATGCTGCGCGGCACGGCGCTCGCCGGCGGCCTGTTCATGGTCTACAGCTTCGCGACCCAGTTCTCGCCGGTGGCCGGGCTGGTCGCCATCCTCGCGCTGGTCGCGCTGTGGCCGGTGCTGCTGCGCTCGGCACTCCAGTTCCGGCTGGGCCACACCAGCTGGCGCGGACTGCGCTTCAGCTTCACAGGGGACACCGCCGGTGCCTACAAGGCGGTGGTCGTGCCCATGCTGCTGCTCGCGGTGCCGCTGGCCTTGGTCAGCATGATCGAAGAGCAACCCGAAGCGGCCGAGCTGGTCGACTCGGCCGTGCTCGGCTGGGCCCTCCTGGCCTGCCTCGGGGCCGGCATGCTCACCCTGCCCTACTACCTGTGGCGGCTGAAGAAGTACCAGCACGATCACTTCCGGCTCGGCCAGCTGCAGACCGAGCTGCGACTGGGCCCCTGGCCGGTGTATGGCGTGTGCCTGCGCACCATCGGCGTGGTCGTGGCGCCGGTGCTGCTGATCGGCGCCGGGATCGCCTTGAGCGCGGGACTGAGCGCGATGGGCGTCGAAGTGATGTCGGCCGTGTTTGCGCTGTTCGCGCTGCTGTTCGTGCTGTCGATGCTCTACATGAACCTGCTGGTCGGCCCGTACCTCACGGTGCGCATGCAGAACCTCATCTGGACCAAGACCGGCAACCGCTACCTGCGCTTTCGCAGCGAGCTCAAGCTCGCCTCCTATTTCGGCTTGCAGGTGAAGAACTGGCTGCTGCTGATGCTCACGCTGGGCCTGTACTGGCCGTGGGCCGCCGTGGCCAACCGGCGCATGCGGCTGGAGGCCGTCACATTGGTGAGCCGGGTCGATCTGGACGAGCTGATCATGGCGCTGCGCCCGCGCACCGGCGATGCCGCGGCCGACATGGGCGACGAACTGCTGGGCTTCGACATCGGGTTGTGACGGCGATGCAGGACGCCCAGATCGAGCTCGATTATTTCGACGGCCGCAGCGCACGGGCCCACCGGGTGGCCGCGCACGTCAGCGGCGCCACGCTGTACCTGCGCGGCAGCGGCATCGTGCGCTCGGTGCCGGTGGCCGAGGTGCAGTGGCCCCAGCGCACGCAGCGCGGCGCACGGGTCGCGCACCTGGCCGATGGTGCGTCGCTGCATGCAGCCGATGCCGCCGCCTTCGATGCCTGGGCGCGCGCCAGCGCCCTGCCCGAATCCATCGTGACCCGGGCCGAACAGAGCTGGCGATGGGTCGGGGGCGCCGTCGCGGTGCTGGTGGCCCTGTGCGTGGCCATGTACCTGTGGGGCCTGCCGCTGGTCACCCGCGGGGTGCTGAGTTTCGTGCCGCACAGCGTGGACACTGCCCTGGGCGAGGCCGCATTCGACTCCTTCCGCACCGAGATGCTGCGGCCCAGCGCGCTGCCGCAGGCCGAGCAGGATCGGCTGCGCGCGGCCTTCGACGCCGCGTTGAAACGAGCCTATCCCGACGGCAACGTCCCGCCGCACCGTGTGCACTTCCACAAGAGCGAGATCGGCCCCAATGCCTTTGCGCTGCCCGGTGGCACCATCGTGATGACCGACGAGCTGGTGAAGCTGGTCGACGGCAACGCCGACGTCATCACAGGTGTGCTGGCGCATGAGCTGGGCCATGTCGAGCACCGCCATGGCATGCGCATGCTGGTGCAGACGACCCTGCTCGGTGTGGCGGCCAGCGTGGCCTTCGGCGACTTCAGCAGCCTGCTGGCCGTGGCACCGGTGGTGCTGGGCCAGGCGGCCTATTCGCGCGATGCCGAGCGCGAGGCCGACCAGGCGGCCATCCGCATCCTGAAAGCGGCGGGCATCCCGCCGCGGGTGATGGTGACCTTCTTCGAGCGGCTGTCCACGCTCGACGAAAGCCGCGAGCGATCGACGCTTGGCATCGCCCTGGCCAGCCACCCGGCCGATGCCGAGCGCATCCGGGTGTTCGAGGAGGCGTCCCGCTGATGCGGCGGTTGCAGCGCGGATGAGGATCGCACTGCTCAACCCGCCGCACACGGCCATCGGCAGCCGCGTGCCGCGCGAGCATCTGCCACCGCTGGGCCTGCTGTGTGTGGGCGGTCCGCTGCTCGACGACGGCTTCGAGGTGCAGCTCATCGACGCCGATCTGCACGACTGGCGCCTGGCGCAGGCGCTGGCCGCGCTGCAGTCCGGCAGCTTCGACGTGGTGATGATCGGGCACTCGGGGTCGAGCTCGGTGCATGCCACGGTCGTCGAATGGGCTGCCGCGCTGAAACGGGCGCTGCCCGGTATCACGATCGTCTATGGCGGGGTGCACCCCACCTACCACTGGCAGGAGATCCTGCAGGCGCATCCGGCGATCGACATCATCGTGCGCGGCGAGGGCGAGGCCACCGGCCTGGCGCTGATGCAAGCGCTGCGGGACGGCCGCCCCCTGGCACAGGTGCCCGGGCTGGCCTGGCGCGACCAGGGCATGGTGCAGTCCAGCCGCGCAGCCGACCTGATCCGCGATCTCGACGCCTGGCGCATCGGCTGGGAGCTGATCGACCACCGTGACTACTCGTACTGGGGCGGCAAGCGCGCGGTGGTCGTGCAGTTCGCGCGAGGCTGCCCCTACCTGTGCAACTACTGCGGCCAGCGCGGCTTCTGGACCCAGTGGCGCCACCGTGACCCGGTGAAGCTGGCCCGCGAGCTGGCACGGCTGCACCGTGAACACGGGGTCGAGCTGATCAACTTTGCCGACGAGCTGCCGACCGGGTCGCGC
This sequence comes from uncultured Comamonadaceae bacterium, assembly GCA_946482595.1. The sequence goes on along the minus strand of CAMLSD010000149.1, from coordinate 4,557 downwards.
AAGGCCTGGAAGGCCTTTCTCGAGGCCCTGATCGCCGAGGACGTGCCGCTGCTGCTGGTGGGGTCGACCCGCGCCGGCGACATCGTGCGCGATGAAGACATCCTGCACCTGTACAAGCGTGCCGGTGTGATCCGCTTCCTGCTGGGAATCGAAAGCTATGACGAGCCCACGCTGGCGGCCATCCGCAAGGGGGGCAAGGTATCGGAGGACCAGCGTGCCATCCAGCTGCTGCGCCAGCATGGCATCCTGTCGATGGCCACCTATGTGCTGGGGTTCTCGGAAGAACGCGACCGGGACTACTGGCGTTCGTGGCGGCACCTGCTGCGCTACGACCCCGACCAGGTGCAGCTGCTGTATGCCACGCCGCACCGCTGGACCCCGTTCTACGACAGCGTCGAGACCCGGCGCGTGATCCAGCCCGACACCCGCCGCTGGGACTACAAGCACCAGGTGCTGGAGAACCCGCACATCCCGACCTGGCGCGTCTTCCTGTGGTTCAAGACGATCGAGGCGATGGTGCAGTTGCGCCCGCGGGTGCTGCGGCGCATGTGGTTCCATCCGGACCCCGAATACCGGCATGCGATGCGCTGGTACACCCGCATGGGCCGGCGGGTCTGGTTGCGTGAGATCGCCGAATTCCTGTTCAACACGAGGCTGCTGCGCCAGCGCCCGACGCTGCGCGAATTCCTCGGGCCCTCGCTGGCCAGCCAGGAGTACGCGCTGAACCGTCGCCGGCCGGGCACGCCTGCCCCCGTGCAGGTGCTGCCGGCCCCGGACCGCACCAGGCCTTAAAATCGCGGGCTTCCCTCCCTCCTGCTCAGCCCGATCCGGGCTCGACCGCGCCATGGACCATTCGCCCCTCACCGCCCTGTCTCCCCTCGACGGCCGCTATGCCGGCAAGCTGGCTGCCCTGCGCCCGCTGCTGTCCGAATTCGGCCTGATGCACCGCCGCGTGCAGGTCGAGGTCGAATGGTTCATCGCCCTGTCCGATGCCGGCCTGGCTGAGTTCAAGCCGTTGTCCGAGGGGGCCCGCGCCCATCTGCGTGCGCTGGTCTCGGGCTTCTCGAACGCCGACGCCCAGGCCATCAAGGACATCGAGAAGACCACCAACCACGACGTCAAGGCGGTCGAGTACTGGATCAAGTCGCGCTTCGATGGCCAGCCCGAACTGCAGGCCGCCGGTGAGTTCGTGCACTTTGCCTGCACCAGCGAGGACATCAACAACACCAGCCACGGCCTGATGCTCAAGGCCGCACGCGAGCAGGTGCTGCTGCCCGCACTGGACGGCATCATCGACCGCCTGAGCCGCATGGCCACCACGATGGCCGCGCTGCCCATGCTCAGCCGCACGCATGGCCAGACCGCCAGCCCGACCACCGTGGGCAAGGAAGTCGCCAACGTGGTGGCGCGGCTGCGCACGGCGCGTGCACGCATCGCCGAGGTCGCGCTGCTGGGCAAGATGAACGGGGCCGTGGGCAACTACAACGCCCACCTGGCGGCCTACCCCGAGCACGACTGGGAAGCCTTTGCGCGCCGGGTCGTCGAGACGCAGCTCGGACTTTGCTTCAACCCCTACACCATCCAGATCGAGCCGCACGACTACATGGCCGAGCTGTTCGACGCGGTGACGCGGGCCAACACCATCCTGATCGACTGGTCACGCGACGTGTGGGGCTACATCAGCCTGGGCTACTTCAAGCAGAAGACCAAGGCCGGCGAGATCGGCTCGTCGACGATGCCGCACAAGGTCAACCCGATCGACTTCGAGAACGCCGAAGGCAACTTCGGCCTGGCCAATGCGGTGCTGACGCACCTGTCGCAGAAGCTGCCGATCTCGCGCTGGCAGCGCGACCTGACCGACTCCACCGTGCTGCGCAACATGGGCGTGGCCCTGGGCTATGCGGTGCTGGGTTACGACTCGCTCGCCCGCGGGCTGGACAAGCTCGAGGTCAACGAAGCCGCGCTGGCGGCCGACCTGGACGCCGCCTGGGAGGTGCTCGCCGAGCCGATCCAGACCGTCATGCGCCGCCATGGCCTGGCCAACCCGTACGAGCGACTGAAGGAGCTGACGCGCGGCAAGGCCATCACCCGCGAGTCGATCCAGGGGTTCATCGCGTCGCTCGAGATTCCCGAAGCCGACAAGGCGCGGCTGCTGGCGATGACACCGGGCAGCTACACCGGTCAGGCCGCCGCGCTCGCGCGTCGCATCGCCGACTGACGGCGGCGCCTCACGCGGCCAGGGCAGCGATCACCTCGGGCGGCGCCTGCACCAGCTCGATCAGCACGCCCTCCCCGCCCAGCGGGAATGCGTCGTTGCCCTTGGGGTGGATGAAACAGATGTCGTGACCGGCGGCGCCCTTGCGGATGCCGCCGGGGGCAAAGCGCACGCCCTGCGCCGTCATCCATTCCACCGCCAGAGGCAGGTCGTCGACCCACAGGCCGATGTGGTTCAGCGGGGTGGTGTGTACCGCCGGCTTGCGTTCGGGGTCGAGCGGCTGCATCAGGTCGACCTCGACGGCCGTGGGGCCATGGCCGAGTTCGCAGATGTCCTCGTCGACGTTCTCGCGTTCGGACACGAAGGTGCTCTTGACCTTCAGGCCGAGCATGTCGACCCACAGGGCCTTGAGGCGCTGCTTGTCGGGCCCGCCGATGGCGATCTGCTGCAGCCCGAGGATGCGAAAGGGGGGAGTGGTCATGTGAAGGTCCGATGGCAGGGTGGTCACTCGAAACGCAGGATGGGCTGGTCCACCGACAGGCTTTCGCCCTTTTTCGCCAGGATCTCGGCCACGACCACGTCCTGCGAGGCCGTCAGGATGTTCTCCATCTTCATGGCCTCGATCACCGCCAGCTTTTCACCGGCCTGCACCGTCTGCCCCACCTGCACCGACACGTCGGCCAGCAGGCCGGGCATCGGGCTGAGCAGGAACTTGCTGGTGTCGGGCGGGGCCTTGTAGGGCATCAGCCGGTACAGCTCGGCGCCCCGCGGCGACAGCACCTGGGCGTCGATGCGGGTGCCGTTGTGCGCCACGCGCAGCCACACGCCGTCACGTTCGACCTGGGCGGTGAACGGGCGGCCATTGCACACCCCGCTGGCCCGGATGCCGCCGAAGGACCAGTCCTTGGCGATCTCGTAGCACTTCTCGCCCACGTCCACGGTCAGCGCGCCGTTCACATGCACCCGCACCGGATGATGCTGGTGCTGCCCCTGCGGCCCCTTGACCACGACCACGTAGTGTTCACCGATGTGCACACCATGCCCGGGCAACTGGCCGCTGATGCCGGCGGCGCGGTCGCGGTAGCGGCGGTGGGCCGCCGCTGCCAGCGCCACCAGGAAGTCCGGGTCGTCGTGCACCACGTCTTCGGCACGGAACCCCTGTGCATAGTGCTGGGCGATGAAACCGGTGTTGAACTCACCCGACTGGAACTTCGGATGGGCCAGCAGCGCCGCCTGGAACGGGATGTTGCTGGAGATGCCGCGGATCACGAAGGCATTGAGCGCCTCGCGCATGCGGGCGATCGCCTCGGCCCGGTCCGCCCCGTGCACGATCAGCTTGGCGATCATCGAGTCGTAGTACATCGGGATCTCGCCACCCTCGTACACGCCCGTGTCCACCCGCACGCCGCCGTCGGCCGGCATCGGGCGAGCCGCCTCCATCGTGGTCACCGGCGGCTTGTAGCGCACCAGGCGGCCGGTGGAGGGCAGGAAGTTGCGGAAGGGGTCTTCGGCATTGATGCGGCACTCGATGGCCCAGCCGTCGCGGCGGATGTCGGCCTGTCCGAAGGCGAGTTTTTCGCCCGCGGCCACACGGATCATCTGTTCGACCAGGTCCAGGCCGGTGATGCACTCGGTCACCGGGTGTTCAACCTGCAGCCGGGTGTTCATCTCGAGAAAGTAGAAGCCCTGGTCGCGGCCGACCACAAACTCGACCGTGCCGGCACTCTGGTACTTCACCGCCTTGGCCAGCGCCACGGCCTGCTCGCCCATGGCCTTGCGGGTCGCCTCGCTGATGAAGGGGCTGGGGGCCTCCTCGATGACCTTCTGGTGGCGGCGCTGGATCGAACACTCGCGCTCCCAGAGGTAGACGACATTGCCGTGGGCATCGCCCAGCACCTGGATCTCGATGTGGCGGGGCTCCTCGACGAACTTCTCGATGAAGACCCGGTCGTCGCCGAAGCTGTTGCGGGCTTCGTTGCGGCAGGAGGTGAAACCGTCGAAGGCTTCCTTGTCGTTGAAGGCCACCCGCAGGCCCTTGCCGCCCCCGCCGGCGCTGGCCTTGATCATCACCGGGTAGCCGATGCCGCGGGCGATCTCGACCGCGCGCTCGGCCGTCTCGATCGCATCGTTCCAGCCGGGGATGGTGCTGACACCCGCCTCGTTGGCCAGCTTCTTCGAGGCGATCTTGTCGCCCATCGCGGCGATCGAGTAGTGCTTCGGGCCGATGAAGACCAGGCCCTCCTCTTCGACCCGGCGGGCGAAGTCCTCGTTTTCGGACAGGAAGCCATAGCCGGGGTGGATGGCCTGGGCGCCGGTCTGTTTGGCGGCCGCGATGATCTTGT
>CAMLSD010000148.1 GCA_946482595.1 uncultured Comamonadaceae bacterium | reverse complement strand
CGGAGATCAGGTCCTGGTGCGGCGAGAAGGTGTCGTAGGGCAGGGTCTCCCAGTCCGGGAACACCGCGCAGCGCAGCGAAGGCGCAAAAAAGGCCAGTTCGTCGTGCAGGCGCTGCGCATCCGACGGCTCGGCCGTGATGATGGCCGTGACCTGGCGACGCTCGGCCTGGGTCTGGGCAAAACGTGCCAGCAGCAGGGCGTCGCCCGAGCCGGGCGGGCGGGGCAGCGTGTAGCGCTTGCCAGGGGCGATGGTGGGAATCAGCATGGCTTTCGCAGCAAAAGCAAATCGCCCCGAAGAGGCGGTCCCCCGGGGCGAAACGACCGTCGAATTATAGAATCCGGGCTTTTCCCCGGTGCCTGCGCAGTGATGGATTCCTCGTCTCAAGACCACGCCGGGCCGCCCCTGAGCTGGAGCGCCTCCGACCCTTCGCGCTACTTTGCCCTGGTGCCCTGTGCCGGTGTGGGCGAGCGCGCAGGCGCGGGCGGCCCCAAACAATACGCACACATCGGCGGGCGCAGCCTCGTGGCACACACCCTGGCCGCGCTGGCGCAGGTCACCCGCCTGAGCGGCACGCTGGTCGTGCTGGCGCCGTCCGACAGCACCTTCGAGCAGCATGCGGCCCATCCGGCGTCCTGGGTGGCCAGGGTGGGGGGCGCCACGCGTGCCGAGTCAGTGGCCAACGGGCTGCAGCAACTGGTCGAGATGGGCGCGCAGCCGCACGACTGGGTGCTGGTGCATGACGCGGCGCGCTGCCTGGTGCGGCCCGAGTGGGTGGATGCACTGATCGACGCCTGCAGCGATGACGAAGTGGGCGGCCTGCTGGCGCTGCCTCTGCCTGACACCCTGAAGTCCGGCCATGACGGGCGCTGCACCGGCACGCTGGACCGCACCGACAAATGGCTGGCCCAGACGCCGCAGATGTTCCGCCTGGGCCTGCTGCAGCCGGCGTTGCGTCACGCCGGGGCCACCGTCACCGACGAGGCCAGCGCCATCGAAGCGCTGGGGCATGCGCCGCGGCTGGTGCGCGGCTCGCTCGAGAACTTCAAGATCACGTTTGCGCACGACTTCGAACTGGCTCAACGCCTGCTGGGGACACGTTCATGAATCTGGAAGCCCTGCAGTCATTGCAGTCCCTGCGGATCGGTGAAGGCTGGGACACCCATGCCCTGGTCGAGGGACGCAAGCTCATCCTCGGCGGCATCGAGATTGCCCACACCCATGGCCTGCTGGGCCATTCCGATGCCGATGCACTGCTGCATGCCATCACCGATGCCTTGCTGGGAGCGGCCGCACTGGGCGACATCGGCCGCCACTTCCCGGACACCGACCTGCGTTTCAAGGGTGCCGATTCGACGGTGCTGCTGGCAGAGGCGATGGCGCGGGTGCGCAAGAGCGGGTTCGAGCTGATCAATCTCGATGCAACGATCGTGGCGCAGGCGCCGAAGCTGGCGCCCCACATTCCGGCGATGTGCGAGCGCATCGCCCAGGTGCTGGGCTGCCGGGCCGATCAGGTCAATGTGAAGGCCAAGACGGCCGAGAAACTGGGCCCGGTGGGGCGCAAGGAATCGATCGAGGCGCGGGCGGTCTGCCTGTTGTGGCGCCGCGGCTGAGCCGCACCGACCTCAGGGGGCCTTGCGCAGGCGGATGCGCGCGACCAGCCCGGTGTCAGGTGCCGGCGCGTTGCCGAGCTCGAAGGTGCCGCCCATGCGCAGGATCGTCTTCTCGACGATGGCAAGGCCCAGGCCGGCCCCGGTGGCCGCGGTGCGCGCTGCGTCTCCGCGGAAGAACGGCGTGGTGAGCTGAGAGAGCTTTTCGGGCGGAACACCCGGGCCGTGGTCGCGCACCGTCACGATCACCCACGGGCCGGTGCGTGCGTAGGTGACGTCGACCTGCGCCCAGCCGGTCTCGACGCCACGGCCATAACGCCGCGCGTTCTCGAACAGGTTGCCGAGCACCCGGCCCAGTTCGATCTCGTCGGCCATCACCTTGGTGTCGATCGCCACGCGCGACTCGATGCGGATCTGGCTGGTGTCGCGGAAGGCCGAGATTTCGCGATCGACCACACCGCTCAGGTGCACCGGCACGAGCTTGACCTCACCGGGGCGGGCGTAGTCCATGAACTTGTCGATGATGGCGTCGAGCTGGTCGATGTCGGCCGCCATGAAGCGCTTGGCTTCCTCGTCCTCGACGCTCATTTCGGCTTCGAGCCGCAGGCGGGCCAGTGGTGTGCGCAGGTCGTGTGAAATGCCGGCCAGCATCACGGCACGGTCCTCTTCGACCTTGGCCAACTCGCGGGCCATGCGGTTGAAGCCTTTGTTGACCTCGCGGATCTCGCTGGTGAGGGTTTCTTCGTCGAGCCGTGACTCGTACTCGCCCTCGCGGATGCGGCTCGCCGCAAACGACAGCTGGCGCAAGGGCTGGTTGATCAGTCGGGCCACGCCGGCCGAACCCAGCACCGTGGCCAGCAGGGCAATGCCCACCCAGATGAACCAGGTGCGCCCGGCCACCGGCTGCACGCGGGTCGGGTCGGCCTGCAGCCAGTAGCGATCACCCTCGATGGTGAAGTCGATCCACAGGCCCTGGCGGCCGTTCACGGCCGTGGCGACAACCGTGCTGGCCCCCAGCCGGGAGCGCAGCTCCTGGGCAATGCGGCGCGAGAAACGATCGGCCTCGAACGGTTCGTAGGTGTCCTTGGGCTCGCGGGGGAGCACCTTCACCGATTCCTGGTCGGAGATGGTCTTGAGCAGCGTCACCCGGTTGATGCTGTCGGCATAGCGCAGTGCCGCGCGCGACAGGTTCACCAGGCTGGCCAGCTGCTGGGCCGCCTGGACGGCGCGAGGTTCGAACTCCAGGGCCCGGAAGGTCTGCACCCAGGCAAAGATGCCGAAGGTCAGCAGCACGCCGAGCAGCATGAAGGTGCGCCAGAACAGGCTCAGGGTGACGCGTTTGCGGGCCATGGATGCGGCAAGGTGACGGAGGGTGCCGCGCGGTCCGGCCCTGCGCGCAGGGGGAGGCAACCGTTCGGCCGGCCACGATTGTGCCCGGCCTTGGCCCGCTGCGGGCGCCGCCGACGCGGCAGACCCCGCACCAAGGGGGTGGTGCGCCGCTGGCATGGCTCCGCGTCTTCAGCGGGCAGCCGGTTCAGGCAGCACCATCGGGAACGAACACATAGCCGACACCCCACACGGTCTGGATGTAGCGGGGCTGGGCAGGATCGGGCTCGATCATCTTGCGCAGGCGCGAGATCTGCACGTCCAGGCTGCGGTCGAAGGGCTCGAACTCGCGGCCACGGGCCAGCTGGGCCAGCTTGTCGCGCGACAGCGGCTGGCGCGGGTGGCGCACCAGCGCCTTGAGCATCGAGAACTCGCCGGTGGTCAGCGGCATGGGCTCGCCGTCCTTCGTCAGGCGCCGCAGGGCCAGATCGAACTCGAACGGGCCGAAGATCACGCTTTGAGGCTCCTTCGCGGGTGCGCCCGGGGCCTCCAGCGTCGGCCGGCGCCGCAGCACGGCGTGGATGCGGGCCAGCAGTTCGCGCGGGTTGAAGGGCTTGGGAAGGTAGTCGTCGGCGCCGACCTCCAGGCCGACGATGCGGTCGACGTCCTCGACCTTGGCGGTGAGCATGATGATGGGCGTGCCGTCGTTGGCGGCGCGCAGTCGGCGGCAGATCGACAGGCCGTCCTCGCCAGGCAGCATCAGGTCCAGCACGATGAGGTCGACGGTCTCACGCGTCAGCACCCGGTTGAGGGCCTTGGCGTCTTCGGCCAGCAGCACCTCGAAGCCCTCCTGCGTCAGGTAGCGGCGAAGCAGGTCACGAATGCGCGCATCGTCGTCGACGACAACGACGCGATCCATGCGGGCATTGGGCGTGGGTGATGTCATGAGCAGGGCTCCAAACTTGTAACAGACCCGGATTGTGGGCGGTTCAAAACCGGGAAAACGCCCGGTCTGACCAACTGTTACAAATCTTGCGACCTTCTCCACCGTAGACGAAGGGTTGCGCGGATGCAAGAAAAATGCTTTCGTGACAAGGGTTTATCGGAGGCGTGAAACCCGCGTCCGGGTCCTCAACCCCGTTCCCGTCCGTCACACGTTGGCAGCAATGTGGCGCCGTCGGCGCCCGCGTCCGGTGCCTTCTGTCGCCCTGTGCGAGGATCACCGGCCGATCACGGACTCAACAGGAAGGACACCATGACCCCTCGGATTGCACGCTCGACCCTGATCGCCGCTGCTGCCATGCTGGGCGCGGCCACCATGGCCGGCGCGGCCGAACCCGCGCCCCAGAACGTCGTCAGCTTCTCGGCGACGGCCAGCATCGAGGTCACGAAGGACCTGCTCACCATCACGATGAACACGAGCAAGGAAGGCCAGGACGCCGCCACGGTGCAGACCGCCCTGAAGCAGGCGCTGGACGCTGCCCTCACGGAAGCGCGCAAGGCCGCCCAGCCCGGTCAACTGGACGTGCGCACCGGAAACTTCTCGCTGTTCCCCCGCTACGGCAACCAGGGCCGCATCACCGGCTGGCAGGGCTCGGCCGAGCTGGTGCTGGAGGGGCGCGATCTGCAGCGTGTGACTCAGACTGCCGGGCGAATCAATACGCTGACGGTTGCCAACGTGATGCAGAGCCTGTCGCGCGAGGCGCGGGAGCGCCATGAAGGCGAGGCCGCCTCCCGGGCGATTGCGCAGTACAAGGTCAAGGCGCAGGACTACGCCCGCCAGTTCGGATTTGGCAGCTACACCTTGCGCGAAGTGAACGTGTCGACCAACGAGCAGGGCGGGTTCCCGCAGCCCATGGCGATGCGCGCCAAGGCCTCGATGTCCGAGGATGCCGCCTTGCCGGTCGAAGCCGGCAAGGGGCTGGTGACGGCCACGGTCAGCGGCAGCGTGGTGCTGGCCAAGTGACCTTGGCGCAGCCGTCCTTCAGGGCAGGGTCAGGTCAGGGTCAGAGCGGGGTCAGGGGCACGCTCCTGACCCGCTGACTCACTGGGCGGCCCAGCCGCCGTCCATGTTCCAGGCCACGCCGCGCACGTTCGCCGCGGCCGCCGAGCACAGGAACACGGCCAGCTCGCCGAGCTGATCGGGCGTGGTGAACTGCAGCGAGGGCTGCTTTTCACCGAGCAGCTCGCGTTGCGCCTGCTCGGGCGAGATGCCGTCCTTGGCCGCGCGGGCGTCGATCTGCTTCTGCACCAGCGGCGTCAGCACCCAGCCGGGACAGATCGCGTTGGACGTGATGCCGGTGGTGGCGGTCTCGAGCGCGACGGCCTTGGTGAACCCGACGATGCCGTGCTTGGACGCCACATAGGCCGACTTCTGGGCCGAGGCCACCAGGCCGTGCGTGGACGCCACGTTGATGATGCGGCCCCAGTTGCGCGCACGCATCTGCGGGATGGCCAGGCGGGTGGTGTGGAAGGCCGAGCTGAGGTTGATCGCGATGATGGCGTCCCACTTCTCAGGTGGGAAGTCCTCGACGTTGGCCACGTGCTGGATGCCGGCGTTGTTGACCAGGATGTCCACGCCGCCGAACTCGCTGTTTGCGTAGCGCATCATGTCCTCGATCTCGGCGGGTTTGCTCATGTCGGCGCCGTGGTAGCCCACCTTCACGCCCAGCGCGGCCACCTCGGCCTTGGGGCCCTCGGCGTCACCGAAGCCGTTGAGCACGATACTTGCTCCCTGTCTGGCCAGCGCCAACGCGATGCCCAGGCCGATGCCGCTGGTCGAGCCGGTGACGAGCGCGGTCTTTCCTTTCAACATGGTGTGTCCTCTTTGCTATGGTTCAGGATGGATCAGCGACAAGCGTCGTGATTATCAGAGAGGAAGTTGACGAATGACTGAACCCCGCCTTGAGCACGTGCAATGCCTCGACACCCAGGGCCTGCACCGGATGGCCTACTGGGAGTGGGGCGACCCGGACAACGACCGTGTCCTGGTGTGCGTGCACGGACTGTCGCGCCAGGGGCGCGACTTCGACGCGCTGGCACAGGCCCTGTGCGAAGACTACCGGGTGGTCTGCCCGGACGTGGTCGGGCGGGGCCGCTCGGACTGGCTGGCCGACCCGATGGGCTACCAGGTGCCGGCCTACGTGGCCGACATGGTCACCTTGCTGGCCCGTCTGAAGGCGCGCGAGCTCGACTGGGTCGGCACCTCGATGGGCGGGCTGATCGGCCTGGGCCTGGCCTCGCTGCCGGGGTCGCCGGTGCGCCGCCTGGTGCTCAATGACGTGGGCCCCACGATCCAGGCCGAGGCACTGGCGCGCATCGGAACCTACCTGGGGCAACCGCAGCGTTTTGCCACCCTCGATGAGGCGGCCGACTACCTGCAGTCGATCTCCCAGGGGTTCGGCCGCCACACCCGCGAACAATGGCTTGCCCTGAGCCGGCCGATGGTCAAGCCGGTGAACGATGCGCAGGGCGAGGGCCTGACGCTGCACTATGACCCGGCCATCGCGCTGCCGTTTCGGGCCATCACGCCCGAGATGGCCGCCGCAGGGCAGGCGATGCTGTGGCAGCGCTATGACGCCTTGACGGCCCCGACGCTGCTGCTGCGCGGTGCCGAGTCCGACCTCCTGACCCATGAAACGGCGCTTGCGATGACCCAGCGCGGTCCGCGGGCGATCCTGAAGGAGATCGCCGACGTCGGTCATGCGCCGATGCTCAATGTGCCGGACCAGATCGCCTTGGTCAGGGAGTTCCTGGCGGCGGCATGAAAACCGGACATCTGGAGCTGGCCAAACCCACGGCGGCCATCGTGCAACTGGCCGGGGACGGGCCGCAGGACGGCCCGCGCGGGCCGTCGACCGCCCATGACGACGAGCTCGCGCGGCTGGAGCGCGCCCGTGCCTTTGCCGAACCCCTGCTCGAGGGGCAGTTGCTGGACACGGGCGAAGACGCGCTGCACCACACCCAGGGCGTGGTGGCGATCCTGCAGGGCATCGGGGCTTCGCCGGCCATGCTGGCGGCGGTGTATCTCGTCTATGTCGGCGAGTACCTGACCAAACCTGAGGACGTCATCGCCAAGGCCTTCGGCCCCTCGTATGCGAGTGTCGTGGCGGCCACGCGCAAGCTGGTGCAGATCCAGCGCAATGCGCGCGATGCACTGGTCGACGAAGAAATGCGTGCCGAGCAGACCGAGCGTGTGCGCAAGATGCTGCTGGCGTTCTCGAAGGACCTGCGGGTGGTGCTGGTGCGCCTGGCCTCACGCCTGCAGACCCTGCGCTATTACGCGGCAGCCAAGCGGCCCTGCCCGCTGGTGCTGGCGCGCGAGTCGCTGCAGGTCTTCGCACCGCTGGCCAACCGCCTGGGCATCTGGCAGATCAAGTGGGAGCTCGAGGACCTGTCGTTCCGCTTCCTGGAGCCAGAGCAGTACAAGACCATCGCACGCATGCTCGACGAGAAGCGTGTCGAACGCGAGCAGGTGATCGAGTCGGCCCGCATCCGCCTGATCGACGAACTGCAGCGTCATGGCCTGCGGGCCGAGGTGCAGGGCCGTCCGAAGCACATCTACAGCATCTGGAAGAAGATGCGTGGCAAGCACCTGGACTTCGACCATGTGTATGACCTGCGCGCACTGCGGGTGATCGTGGGGTCGGTGCCAGACTGCTATGCCGCATTGAGCATCGTGCACGAGGCATGGCGGCCGCTGGCCGAGGAGTTCGACGACTACATCGCCAAGCCCAAGCCGAACGGCTATCAGTCGCTGCACACCGTGGTCTACGACGAGCGCGACCGCGCCATCGAGATCCAGATCCGCACGCGCGCGATGCACGAACATGCCGAGCATGGCGTGGCGGCGCACTGGGCCTACAAGGAGGCGGGCACCAAGGGCTATGCGGGGGTCAGCGCGGCCGGTGACTTCGAGTCGCAGGTGGCCGAGGCGCGCAAGGCCGTGCTGCGGCAACTGCTGGCCTGGGAGCGCGACTTTGCAGGCCAGGGGGCCAGCGACGCGGCGGTTTTCGATGACCGCATCTACGTGTTCACGCCACAGGCGTCGATCGTCGAGCTGCCGCGCGATGCCACCCCGGTGGACTTTGCCTACACCTTGCACACCGATGTGGGGCATCGCTGCCGCGGGGCCAAGGTCGACGGCGTGATGGTGCCGCTGAACACACCGCTGCAAAGTGGCCAGACGGTGGAGGTGATCACGCTGAAGGAGGGCGGGCCGTCGCTGGACTGGCTCAACCCCGAACTGGGCTACCTGCGCAGCTCACGCGCCAAGGCCAAGGTCCGCGCCTGGTTCAATGCGCTCGCGCAGCAGCAGACGATCGCCCGCGGCCGTGAGCAGGTCGAGAAGCTGCTGCAGCGCGAAGGCCGCACGGCACTCAAGCTCGAAGACCTGGCCAGCCAGCTCGGCTTCAAGAATGCCGATGCGCTGTTCGATGTGGTCGGCAAGGACGAATACTCGCTGCGCAACATCGAGCAGCTGTTGCGCCCGGCTGAACCGGCCGTCTCCGCCGACGACGTCATCACCCTGCGCAAGAGCCGCAGCGACGGCAGCTCGCCCAAGGGCGGGGTGCTGGTGGTGGGGGTGGAATCGCTGCTCACCACACTGGCACGCTGCTGCAAGCCGGCCCCGCCGGATGCGATCGGTGGCTACGTGACCAAGGGCAAAGGGGTGGCCGTGCACCGCGCCGACTGCTCCAGCTTCCGCCAGATGGCTGGCCGCAGCCCCGAACGCGTGATCCCGGTCGAGTGGGGCACACCCACCGGCGACAAGGCCGCGGTGTACCCGGTGGACGTGGCCGTCGAGGCCCATGACCGCCAGGGCCTGCTGCGAGACATCTCCGAGGTGTTTGCCAAGGAAAAGATGAACGTGATCGGCGTGCACACCCAGACCCTGCGCAACACGGCCTGGATGACCTTCACCGTGGAAGTGTCCGACTCGGCGCGCCTGGCGCAGGTGCTCGCACAGGTGGCGCAGGTGTCTGGCGTGCGGGCCACTAGACGAAAGTAGAAAATACCTGCTATAGTCTCGCTTCTTTAGGCGCGTAGCTCAGCTGGTTAGAGCACCACCTTGACATGGTGGGGGTCGTTGGT
>CAMLSD010000147.1 GCA_946482595.1 uncultured Comamonadaceae bacterium | reverse complement strand
CTCTCAAGGAAACGCCGGGCCGCCCCAAGTTTCCTTGACCCCCACGGGGGGCGGGCTGGGCGCAGCCCGGCCCTGGGGGCGCTCAGAAGTTGTAGCCCACCGTGACGCAGAACACCTTGGGGTTGAAGTCGATCGTCGTGGTGCGCACGATCGGGCCTTCACGCGTGGTGGTCGTGGCCTTCTGGTCGGCTTTCACCTTGGCCATGGCAAAGCTGGCGTTCAGCGACCATTCCTTGGTGAGGGCATAGCTGATGCCCACCTGGGCCGCCAGGCCGATCGAGTCCTTGAGCTTGATCGTGGTCGGCCCGCCGCTGGCGGCCTCGCCCGAAGCCGTGCTGCGCCCGCCGGTGAAGTGGGTGTAGTTGATGCCCACCCCCACGAAGGGACGCCACTTGTCGCCGGCCTGGCCGAAACGGTAGTTGGCAAACACGGTGGGGGCCACCTGCTTGACCGAAGCGACCTGGCCGAAGGGCTTGAGGAAGTCCTTGCCATACACCTTGTGCCGCGGCGGCAGGCCGAGGGCGAAGTCGACGCCCCAGTTGTCGGTGAAGTAGCGCTTGTAGCCGAATACCAGGGTGCGCGCATCGTCGACGTCGATGTTGGCGCCCGGCGGCGGCAGCGGGGCGCCCCCCTTGAGTGCCGGCGATTGCGAGTCCACTTTGATGAAGGCCCCGCCGAAGTAGATCGACTGATCCTGGGCCTGGGCGCCGACGCAGGCGACAAGGCCCAGTGCGCCCAGCAGGGCCGGGAGGGAAAGACGGGTCATGGTCGTGTCCTTGCCTGTATGGGGTGTGCCACGGGGGCGTTCACTGGCCGCTGGCCAGCACCTGCTGGAAGAAGCCGCGGATCAGGGCCGAGCAGAACGGGGGCACCAGCCCGCCGTGATAGCTCGCCACGGCATTGGCGCCTGCGGCGGCCTTGGCCTGCTGGAAGCCGCCGTAGATCAGGTCGCCGGCCGGGCCGGCCGGCAGCGTGGCGCGGCTCTCCAGGTCGAAGGCCGGCACCAGGGCACCCCGCGAGGCGAAGTCGGCCTGCGCATCCTGCTGGTTGAAGATGAACACCGTCGGGTCATTCGCGCCCGAGCACATGGCCATGGGCCGCGTCGGCGTCCAGCCCAGCAGCGTGTTGCGCTCCATCGCCTTGCGGAAGCCGTTCTCGGGGTTGTTGGCGTAGTCCAGGCGCGCACTGTCGGCGATCAGGCCGCCCGGGCCGAACAGCTTGGCAGTGAAGGTCGGGTCGGCCGGCAGCTTGCCCTGCGCCACCAGCTGGGCCACGGGCACCGCGCTCGGGAAGAGCGTGGGCGCCGTGGTGTCGTACGGTGCCTGGTACATCTCGGAAGGCCGGGTGTAGAGGTTGCCATAGGACTGCTGGTAGCTCGTGATCAGCATCGGCGTGAAGATCACCGCCCCCGCATTGACCTGCAGGTCGCGGTTGATCGCCAGGCCGAACTTGCCCAGGTTGTACGGCCCGGCCATCGGGCCCGAGGCCGTCACCGTGAACTCGCTGGCATGGTCACGCTGCAGCACCTTGTGCGTGGCCATCGCCACATGGCCGCCTTGCGAATAGCCCGAGACGAACAGCTTGTTCGACGGCTTCACGCTGCTGGCGGCCGCCAGATGCGCGCGTGCGGCGCGCAGCCCGTCGATCATGTCGACCGCCTGCGCCTCGGCGTTCAGGTAGGGGTGGTAGTCGAGGCTGGAGCGGTCATAGCCCAGGTAGTTGGGCGCCACCACGATGAAACCCTGCGCGGCAAACATCGCCATCACGAGCTTGGCCTCACCGTCGTTGACGATGTCGGCCATGTTCTTGGCGCGGTTGGTGTCGGTGCCGTGTGCATACAGCAGCACCGGACGCTCGCCGCTGCACTGCGCGCCGGTGCCCGAGGGCACCAGCACACCGGTCGAGGCCGTGGCCGGTTCGCCGCGCGGGTCACGCGTCATGTAGAGCACGTAACGCACCTCCACACCGCAGGCGGCCGGCCCGGACAGCGCCTGCAGGCCCGAGGCGGCGGTGCCGGCGTCGATCTGCGCGGCCGTGGCCTGGCCGGCCACCTGGGCCGTGATGATGGTGGCGCGCGCCGGCGGGGCATCGTCGCCACCGCCGCCACAGGCGGCAAGCGTCAGGCTGGCCAGGGCGGCCAGCGCCCAAGTGCGGGTGTGGAGCATGCGGGACCTCTTCGTGTTGGCGTTGAAAAACGAACGACCGTTCGTGTTCGTTGCCGCACTATAGGAATCGCCGCTGCCCGCCGGTCAGCGGGGAAACCCGGGAGGGCCCTGGGTTTGGGGGGGAGACTCTAGAGGCCGGGTGTGAGCGAGGCAGGCTCCCGGCCTGCGCGACTGCAGTCGCGCTGCCCGACATGCTAGGAGGCCGGTGGAACCCAGGGCTTGACGTCCTTCGGTTGCACCAGGTTGGGCGGCATGAGGTAGATGCCCTGGAATCGACCGAGGTAGTAAAGCAGCGTGCTGCCGCGATAGTCGTCCAGGTAGGCGACGGTGGCTTCTTGCGGTTCCAGATCGTCGGGCAGCGGCAATACCAGTGTGGCTTGCTTCAAGCCAGATCGTGGGAGACCCGTGGTCAGTTCGTGCACCAGCGCATGCGAAAGATCCCGGACAAGCCGGTTGGCTTCATCGCGCAGTCGAGAACCTTCTGACCAGCCGCCATCTCCGGTCAGTGCGCGCGACTCGGGGGAATGAGCGATGAAGACCAACCCGATGCCATCAATGGCGGTCTCTCCTTGATGATGGGCATAGAGGATCACCTGCGGACGGAAGTGCGTATCGGACACCCTGGACAGCATCACGGCGGGTGCGATAAGCATGGCGCGTCCCTTGACGCGGTCCACGTACTGGGACGTTCCGAGCGGAAGGTTCTGGCCCTGCTCGCGCGCAGCGTTTGACATGGCTTCTCGCGTGGTCTGGTCCAGGCGGAATCCGAACGCACGCGTGA
Organism: uncultured Comamonadaceae bacterium; assembly: GCA_946482595.1. Next base: position 6,098 of record CAMLSD010000147.1, on the reverse strand, counting down.
CCTCAGGCGCCAGCGTCGGCTGGTTGGCTGCGTCGACGGCCAGAGCGCCCAGGATTCCGAGCAGTCCGATACCCGTCACTCCTTTCTGTGAAGACAGCACGTAGACCTGCGACTCAGGAATCAGCGCCGCTCCGATGGGTTTGGATAGGAAGGTGAATATCGGATCCGACGAGACATCGATCACCACGCCCGGGGGCGCCGCTTTGTACTTGTGCACGTAGGCGGTCGTGGCCACACACCCCGTCAGCAGGGCAGCACTCAGGGCCATCAGGGTTGTTGCGAGCAGGCGCAGCATGTCGGTGAGGTACGGAGTTGGCGTCGGCGGCCACTGTAAGCGAGCGTGGGCGGCGGTGTGCACTCGCTCGCTTGGGGGATTGCCGTTCAGGCCTTTTGGTGCTGTTGCCTCAGTGGCCAACACCCGTCGCAGCCGCAGGGCCACGGCTTCGTCCGTTTTGCAGCGGACCGACCTACTGTCCCGTCACCACCGGCTCGCGCTCACACTGCTCCGCCTCGGCCTGGCGGAACAGGTCGGCCAGCGTGCGGCCGGGTTCGTCGCGGAAGCGTTCGTCCAGCAGTTGCAGGGTGTCGATGCGGTCGATGCGGAAGCTGCGGAAGTCCTGGCGGTGCTCACACCAGGCGGCCAGGGTCCACACGCGGCCCCAGTAGAAGCAGCCGAGCGGGCGTACCACCCGTTCGCTTTGCCGGTCCTGCAGGTCGGTGTAGAGCATGTGCAGCTTGCGGCGCTGCTCGGCGGCATGCTTGAGCGTGGCGAGGTGATTGCGGGTGGCTTCGGCGATGGCCACGGCCGGGGCGTAGAGCGGCAGGCTTTCGGCGGCCACCCGTTCGGCCGAGGGCAGCACGGCCATGATCTTGCCCAGCGCGTTTTCTGCGCCGGCGGCCAGTTGCGGGGTCATCCAGCCCTGGGCCATGCGCACGGCCGCCACGAGCGACTGGGCCTCGTTGGCGTTGAACATCAGCGGTGGCAGGTCGAAGCCGGCGCGCATGCGGTAGCCCATGCCGGCTTCGCCCTCGATGGGCACGCCCTGGCGCTGCAGGTCGGCCACGTCGCGGTAGATGGTGCGCTCGGACACCTCCAGCCGCGTGGCCAGCCAGGTGGCGGTGCTCAGCCTGCGGCCGCGGATGAGCTGGACGATCTGGAACAGGCGGTCGGCGCGGCGCATGGGCGGGCTTTCGTCAGCGGGGGGCGTGGCCGAGGGCGTCCAGCCGAAGCAGAAGTTCAGTGCGTCGTTCACGCTGGATCTCCCGCCAGTCGCGCCCTTCCTGTGCACCGATCAGCGCATACAGCATGTTGAGGCTGGTGCCGGGCCAGGCCGCGCGCAGGCGCAGGTAGAGCTCGATCGGGTCGCTGTCGCGCAGCGCCTCGGCCGAGGTGACACCCACCCGTGCCAGCATCGCGATGCTGCGCGGGCCCAGCCCCGGCAGGCCGTCGGGCCGGTGGGGACGATCGCGTGAAGCGGTGGGCGCAGGCATGGCGGGAAGGCTCGGCATGGGCTGGGGCAGCGGATGCAGGCAGGGCAGGCGGGGGAGCAGTCGCCACATGCTACGCCAGTGCGTGCAGGCCCACACGATTGCCGTCCGGATCGACCAGATGGGCAATGCAGCCCAGGTCGCCCGGCAGGGCCACGCGCGGCAGGCTCACCTGTCCTCCCGCCGCGTCCACCCGGGCCAGCACCGCGTCGATCGAAGGTGCGGCATTCAGGTACACGAGCGTGCCCTGGTCCGACGGGGCCGAGGCCTCGCCACCGGTGATCAGGCAGCCACCCGTCTGTGCCGGGTCATGCGGGAACAGCGCCAGCGTGTAGGCGCCCATCTGTTCGCGCTGCAGGGGTTGTCCGAGGATGGTTTCGTAGAAGCGCTGCGCGCGCTCCATGTCCTGCACGGGAATCTCGAACCAGTTCACCGCGGGGCCGGACGGCATGCTCATGGGGTCACTCCTGAAGGTCTGTGTGGACCCTCATCGTGCGCGGCGCCTGCTGACAGCGTGGTGGCAGGAGGTGTCGGGAGATGCCGCAAGCCGGGGCGCAATATCCTGTTACTACGAGCTCTGTGATGTGACTAAAGTCACTGTTCCCGCCGGCCATGTGCTGGCGCCTGCCCTTCGCCTGCCACCATGTTGTCCGCTTGTTCCCGCCTGGCGCTTCCCCGCACTGTTGTCCCTCTGGCCCTGGCTGCCGTGCTGGCGGCCTGCAGCAGCATCCCCTCGACCTCGCGCCCGGGCGGGCCCGAGCGCAGCGGCAGCACGGCGTTTCGCGTGCCGCCGGAGCGTGTGCCGCCTCAGGGGCGGTGCGCGATCTGGTACCCGGGCGTGCGGGCCGATCGTCAGCCGCCTGCCATGTCGTGCAACAAGGCCCATGCCGACGCTGAAAGCTGGGGTGGGGTGGTGATCTGGGGCGAATCCGCACGGGCGCGTGCCACCGGGGAGGTCGCGCACATCGACTACGGGCCCCACACCCTGCGCGGCATTCCCGCTGACCGCCTGCCGCCGCCCGGCCGCTGCCGCCTGTGGATCGACGGCATCCCGGCGCATCTGCAGCCGCCGCCGGCACGCTGCGAGCAGGTCGAGGCGCGGCAGCGCGTGGGCGGTGGGCGGGTGCTGTTCATGCCCGCCACCGACATCCGCTGACATCCCGGCGTCTCAGGCCGGCGCCACCCGGAAGGTCGACACCGTCTCGCTCAGCCGGCGCGCCTGCTCACGCAGGCTTTCGGCCGCCGCGGTGCTCTGCTCGACCAGCGCGGCGTTCTGCTGTGTCATGCGGTCGAGCTGCTCCATCGCCTGGCCGATCTGGCCGATGCCGCTTTCCTGTTCGATCGATGCGCGGGTGATCTCGCCCACCAGCGCCGCCACACGGCGCACCTGCTCGACGATCTCGTCCATGGTCTGACCCGCATCCTGAACCAGCCGGCTGCCGCCCTCGACCTTCTCCACACTGTCGGAGATCAGCGTCTTGATCTCCCGTGCGGCTTCGGCGCTGCGCTGGGCCAGCGTGCGCACTTCAGCGGCCACCACCGCAAAGCCGCGGCCCTGCTCGCCGGCGCGGGCAGCCTCGACGGCGGCGTTCAGCGCGAGGATGTTCGTCTGGAACGCAATGCCGTCGATCACGCCGATGATCTCGGTGATCTTGCGGCTCGACCCCTGGATCTCCTCCATGCGCTGCACCACACTGCCCACGGCCTGGCCGCCACGCACCGCCACACCCGAGGCGGCCTCGGCCAGTGCGCTGGCCTGGCGGGCCGATGCACTGTTGTGCTGCACCGTGGTGGTGAGCTGCACCATCGACGAGGTGGTCTGCTGCAGGCTGCTGGCCTGCTGTTCGGTGCGCCCGCTCAGGTCCTGGTTGCCCTGGGCGATCTCGCTGCTGGCGGTGGTGACCGATTCGGCCGCACCCTGGATGTTCTCGATCACTGCGCGCAGGCTGGACTGCATCTCGCGCATCGCGGCCAGCAGGCTGTGCCGGTCGCCCGGGCGCAAGGCGATGGGGGTGCTCAGGTCGCCGGCGGCGATGCGACGGGCCACGGCGCTGGCGTAGTCGGGTTCGCCGCCCATGTCGCGCAGCAGCGAGCGTGTGATGAGCACGGCCAGCGCCGCGCTCAGCAGCACCGCCAGGGCCACGCCGCCCAGCAGCCCGGCGGTGGCGGTGGCATGGCCGGTGTCCACGCGGGCCACGTTGTCCAGGGTGTTGCGCTGCTGCAGTCCGATCAGCGCCTGCATGGCCTCGAACCACTGCGTCTGCGGGCCCTGCACCTGTTCCAGCAGGGTTTCGCCGGCACGCTCCTTCTGGCCCGACAGCGCCTGCTGCAGGGCCTCGTCGTACAGCGGCAGCACCTGGCGGCGCAGCGTCTCGATGCGGGCGTAGGCCTCGCGCTCCTCGTCGCTCACCAGCCTCGTGCCCAGCTCGGCATACAGCGCTTCGAACTGCTTCAACCCCTGGGCGATGGCCTCCTTCTGGCTGGCCTGCACCTCCTGGTTGCGCGAGATGATGGTGTTGCGCACGGCACGTGCCACGCCCTCGAGCTCACCGCGCATCTGCCAGGCCAGCTCGGTCTTGCGGTTGTTTTCCTTGACGATGACGTCCACATCGGACTTCACCGCGGCCAGCACCCACCAGGCCAGGGCCGACACCACCACCACCATCAGCAGCAGCGCCAGCCCGAAGCCGGCGGCCAGGCGCTGCCCCACCGTGAGCTTGTTGAACCGGTTCATCGATCGCTCCCTCGCGTTCATTCCAGCGTGGCCTGGCGCACCGCGTGTTCCCACTGCGCCATCAGGCCGGCAGCACGGTCGCGCGACATCGTGGGCAGGAAGCGGCGCTCGACCTGCCACTGTGCGCTGAGTTCATCCAGGCTGCTGTACACGCCGCAGCTCAGGCCGGCCAGGTAGGCCGCACCGAGCGCGGTGGTCTCGATCACCTTGGGTCGCACCACCGGGATGCCCAGCAGGTCGGCCTGGAACTGCATCAGCAGGTTGTTCACGCAGGCCCCGCCGTCCACGCGCAGCTCGGCCACTGCCGACCCGCCGGCGGCCTGGGCATCGCGGCTCATGGCCTGCAGCAGCGCGGCGCTCTGGAAGGCGATCGACTCGAGTGCGGCGCGTGCGATGTGTGCCACCGAGCTGCCGCGGGTGAGGCCCACGATGGCACCGCTGGCCTTGGGCTTCCAGTATGGCGCGCCCAGGCCGGTGAAGGCCGGCACGAACATCACGCCGCCCGAATCAGGCACCGACTCGGCCAGTGCCTGCACTTCGCCCGAACCCTTGATGGCACGCAGGCCATCGCGCAGCCACTGCACGACGGCACCACCGATGAACACACTGCCCTCCAGGGCGAATTCCGGCGTGGCGGTGGGCTGCGCGGCCGAGGTCGTGATCAGGCCGTTTTCCGAGGGCTTGCCGCTGGTGCCGGTGTGCATCAGCATGAAGCAGCCCGTGCCGTAGGTGTTTTTCGCCAGACCGGCCTTGAAGCAGGCCTGGCCGAACAGCGCACTTTGCTGGTCGCCGGCCACACCACCGATACGCAGGCTGGCACCCAGCACCGCCGCGTCGGTCTGACCGAAGACATGGGCCGACGGATGCACCTCGGGCAGCATGCTGCGCGGGATGCGCAGGGCGGCGAGCAGGTCGTCGTCCCACTCGTTGCGGTGGATGTTGAACAACATCGTGCGCGAGGCATTGCTCACGTCGGTGACGTGCAGCCGTCCGCCGGTGAGCTGCCAGATCAGCCAGGCATCGACGGTGCCGAAAGCCAGTTCGCCGCGTTCGGCCGCAGCGCGGGCGCCGCTCACGTGGTCCAGGATCCACTGGATCTTGGTGCCCGAGAAGTAGGCATCGATCACGAGCCCGGTGCGTTCGCGCACCATGGGCTCCAGCCCTTGTTCGCGCAGTGCGGCACAGGCGGGTTCGGCGCGGCGGTCCTGCCAGACGATGGCGTTGTAGACGGGTTCGCCGGTGCGGCGATTCCACACCACGGTGGTCTCGCGCTGGTTGGTGATGCCCAGCGCGGCCATGTCGGCGGCCTTGAGGCCGGCCTTGCCGAACACCTCATGGGCGGTGGCCAGCTGACTGCTCCAGATCTCGCGCGGGTCGTGCTCGACCCAGCCGGGCTGGGGATAGATCTGCTGGAACTCCCGTTGAGCCATCGCGACGACGTTGCCTTGGCCGTCGAAGACGATGCTGCGGGAGCTGGAGGTGCCCTGGTCCAGGGCGAGCAGGTAGGTCATAGCGTGGTCCTTGGCGTCGGGCGCGGGAGGGCTCGAAGGGTGCGTGGGGCGTTCTCCCTCTCCCGCTTGCGGGAGAGGGTTGGGGAGAGGGCTGGCGTTGGCGTGGCGCCGTTGTGTTGGGTGGCGCTGTGTTGGGTTGCGCTGTGCTGGGTGGCGCTGTGTTTCGCCCCTGGCGGGGCGAGCCGGGAGTTCGCCCCGGCGGGCGAGTTCCTTTTCTTTGCGTGCCCAAAGAAAAGGAACCAAAAGAAAGGGCACCCCCGAGGTGTCGGTTTCCGTTGGCACGGAAACTCCCCTGCGCTGCTCGGTCCGAGCGGGAAGGGGGCAAACTCGCCCTGCGGGCTCAGACAAGCCCCCTTCTTTTTCCG
>CAMLSD010000146.1 GCA_946482595.1 uncultured Comamonadaceae bacterium | reverse complement strand
AAGGCTGGTACCTGGAGCGCACGGTGCACTACGTGAACCGCGTGGGCCTGGACTACGTCAAGGCGCGGGTGCTCGACGATGCGGCCAACCGCAAGGCCCTGTGGGAGCGGTTGCAGTTCGCGCTGGATGGCGAACCCGACCCCTGGTTCGAATTCGACAAGGCCCGTGTCGACACCCGGCAGTTCGACGCACTGCCTGCATGACCCCGGAGGACTCCGACTTGAACCGACCTGCTGCCCCATCCGCAGACCTTTGCCGCCGGCGCTGGCTTGCAGCCGCCGCGGCGCTGGGCGCGGCCGCCACCCTGCCGCCGGCACGCGCCCAGGTGTTCGACATCAACGATGCCATCAACAAGGCCGGTCGCCAGCGCATGCTCTCGCAGCGCCTGGCCAAGGCCTGGCTGGCGATCGGCCAGGGGGTCGAGGCCGAGCGGGCACAGCGCATCCTGAATCAGTCGATGGCCCTGTTCGATCGGCAGTTCATCGAACTCAAGGCCTATGCGCCCACACCGGAGATCCGCGCCACCTACGCGGCCCTCGAGCCGATCTGGAGCGACTACAAGACGGCCCTGGTCGGCGCAACCCCGGAGCGCGCCGCGGCGGCCCGCCTGCTGGCGCTCGACGCACGCGTGCTGGCCCTGGCCCACCAGGGCACGGTACAGCTCGAGAAGCACTCGGGCCAGGCGCTGGGCCGGCTGGTGAACCTGGCCGGACGCCAGCGCATGCTGTCCCAGCGCACGGCCAAGTTCTACCTGGCGCAGAGCTGGAAGGCCGACGTGCCCGAAGCCCGCAAGGAGCTGGACACCGCGCGCGCCGAGTTCGTCCAGGCCCTGAAGGTGCTCTACGAGGCGCCGGAGGCCACCCGATCGATCAAGGGTGAACTCGAACTCGCCCAGCAGCAGTGGGTGTTCTTCGAGAACGCCCTCCAGGCCGGGGTGACCAGCGCCACGCAAAAAGCCGTCGAAGTCTTCACCACCAGCGAGAACATCCTGCAGGTCATGGACCGGGTGACCGGCCAGTACGCCCGCCTCGCCGCATGACCCCCTGCCCGGCCGCGAACGGCCGGGCCTCACGGAGCCCCACATGAGTCAATGGAAACCCATCTGCCGCGTCGAAGACATCCCCTCCCTGGGGGCACGTCGCGTCCAACGCCCGGTCGGCTGTGCCGTGGCCGTGTTCCGCAATGCCGAGGACAAGGTCTTCGCCCTGCTCGACCGCTGCCCCCACAAGGGCGGACCGCTCAGCCAGGGCATCGTTTTCGGTGAAAGCGTGGCCTGTCCGCTGCACAACTGGACCATCGGCCTGGACGACGGCTGTGCAAAGGAACCCGACCACGGCTGCACCCAGGCCTTCACCGTGAAGGTCGAGGCCGGGCAGGTCTACCTCGACCTCGACGAACTCAACTCGCTGGCACTCGACGAGGTGAAGGCCACCGCATGAACCACCCTGCGCCAGCCCACGAGACGCGCTCGACCTGCCCGTACTGCGGGGTGGGCTGTGGCGTGATCATCGAATCGCAGGCCGGCCAGATCACCGGCGTGCGCGGCGACCCCGATCACCCGGCCAACTTCGGGCGCCTGTGCACCAAGGGCAGCACGCTGCACCTGACCGCCGCCGCGCCCGTGACACTGCACACGCGCCTGCTGCAGCCACGCCAGCGCCCGGTGCGCGGTGCCGCACCGGTCGACGTCGACTGGGACATGGCGCTGGACACCGCCGCCGATCGTTTTGCCGATGTCATCGCCCGGCACGGCCCGCAGGCCGTGGGGTTCTACATCTCGGGCCAGTTGCTGACCGAAGACTACTACGTCTTCAACAAGCTCGCCAAGGGGCTGATCGGCACCAACAACGTCGACACCAATTCGCGCCTGTGCATGAGCAGCGCCGTGGCCGGCTACAAGCAGACGCTCGGCGCCGATGCCCCGCCGGCCTGCTACGACGACGTGAACCACGCCGAAGTGATCTTCATCGTCGGCTCCAACACGGCGTATGCGCACCCGATCCTGTTCCGCCGCATCGAAGACGCAAAGCGCGCCAACCCGAAGCTCAAGGTGATCGTGGCCGACCCGCGGCGCACCGAAACCGCCGAGGTGGCCGACCTGTACCTGCCCATCCAGCCTGGCACCGACGTGGCCCTGTTCCACGGCATGCTGCATGTGATGCTGTGGGAGCACCTGGTCGACACGCGCTACATCGAGGCGCACACCACCGGTTTCGCGGAACTCAAGACCCGCGTCATGGACTTCCACCCGAAGGAGGTCGCGCGGCTGTGCGGCATCGAGACGGCCACCCTGATCGAGGCGGCCCGCTGGTTCGGCAGCTCGCGCGCCACGCTGTCGTTGTATTGCCAGGGGCTCAACCAGAGCAGCAGCGGCACGGCCAAGAACGCCGCACTGATCAACCTGCACCTGGCCACCGGACAGATCGGTCGCCCTGGCGCTGGGCCGTTTTCGCTGACCGGGCAGCCCAATGCGATGGGCGGGCGTGAGGTCGGCGGCCTGGCCAACCTGCTCAGCGCCCACCGCGACCTGTCGCGGGCCGAAGACCGCGCCGAAGTGGCGCAACTTTGGGGCGTGCCCGAGGTGCCGGCCCAGCCGGGCCTCACCGCGGTCGAGATGTTCGAGGCGGCCGCCCGCGGCGAGCTCAAGGCCCTGTGGATCTCATGCACCAATCCGGCGCAGTCCATGCCGGACCAGACCACGGTGCGCCGCGCGCTCGAACGCTGCGAGTTTGTCGTGGTGCAGGAGGCCTTTGCCAACACCGCCACCTGCAGCTATGCCGACCTGCTGCTGCCGGCCACCACCTGGGGCGAAAAGGACGGCACCGTGACCAACAGCGAGCGCCGCATCACCCGGGTGCGCCCCGCCGTGCCGGCGCCGGGGCAGGCCCGTCACGACTGGCGTGCCGCGACCGAATTCGCGCGCCGCCTGGAGCAGCGGCTCGGGCCGAAACGCATCGACGGCAACACGCTGTTTCCCTATGACAGCCCCGAGTCCATCTGGAACGAGCATCGCGAGACCACCCGCGGGCGCGACCTCGACATCACCGGGCTGGACTACCCCACCCTGTCGGCTGCGCCGCAGCAGTGGCCCTACCCCGAAGGCGCCACCGCCGGACGGACCCGCCTGTACGAGGACGGCCGCTTCCCGACGGCCGACGGCCGCGCACGGTTTGCGGACGTGGCCTACCACCCGGTGGCCGAACCGCGTGATGCACGCTACCCGTTCAGCCTGACCACCGGCCGGCTGCGTGACCACTGGCACGGCATGAGCCGCACCGGCACGCTGGGCCGACTGTTCGGCCACGTGAGCGAACCGACGGTGCAGATGCACCCGCAGGACATGGACCGGCGCGGCCTGCGCGACGGCGACCTGGTGCACCTGACCTCACGACGTGGTTCGATCGTCGTGCCGGTGCAGGGCAGCGAGCAGCTGGGCCTGAACCAGGCCTTCATGGCCATGCACTGGGGGGAGGAATTCCTCAGTGGCGCGGGCAGCAACGGCGAGCGTCAGGCCGGCGTCAATGCGCTGACCAGCCCCGCCTTCTGCCCGTCATCCAAGCAGCCCGAACTCAAGCATGCGGCGGTCAAGATCCTGAAGGCCGAGCTGCCCTGGACCCTGCTGGGCGCAGCCTGGCTGCCGCATGAGCAGGCGCTGGCCGTGCGTGAACAGTTGCGAAGCGAGATGCTCGCCTTCGCCTTTGCCACCTGCGTGCCCTTCGGGCGCGAACCCCATGACCGCGGCCTGGGCGGTGTGCTGTTCCGCGCGGCGGGCTATGAGGCGCCACCGGCCGGTGTGCTCGAACGCATCGAGTCGCTGCTGGGGCTCGACGGACGTGACGTGCTGCGGTATGCCGACCGGCGCCGCGGCCAGCGCCGCACGATGCGCCTGGCACCACGCGATGCCAGCCGCCCATCGTCCGACGCTGTGTTGCAGGCCTTCGTGCTGGCCGGTGACACGAGTGCACAGTCCTGGGTGATGCCGTTGCTGCAGGACGAACTCCCGGCGCAGGGTTACGGCCGCCTGCTGCTGGCGCCCGGTGCACGGGCGCCGGTGGCCGTGCAGTCACGCGGCCGGCAGGTCTGCACCTGCTTCAACGTGACCGAACCCCAGATCCAGGACACCCTGGCCCAGTGCAGCGGCACGGCTGACGCGCGCCTCGCCCAACTGCAGGAGCGCCTGAAGTGCGGCACCAACTGCGGCTCCTGCGTGCCCGAACTCAAGAGGCTCGTGCGCCAGCAGCTCAAGGCGGCGTGACCCCGAGGGGGACCTTCGGCGCGACAATCGGCCAAGGCCCGCCTCGGAACCCGCAGACCGGCGCCGGACACTGGCCCGAGACTTGCGGACCCCCTCAGGCGCACCTGCCGGTCCATCCGCGGACCCGCACCACAGGGACAAGACATGAGCATCGCCAAATACATCAAGGAAATCGGCCGCGGCAAGGAGGGCGCACGTGCGCTGACCCGCGACCAGGCGTACGACCTGATGCAGCAGATCCTCACCGGCCAGGTGACCGACCTCGAGATCGGCGCCTTTGCGGTGGCCATGCGCATCAAGGGGGAGTCGCTTGACGAGCTGGCCGGTTTTCTCGATGCCGCCACCCGCCACTGCCTGCCGCTGCCCGCCGAGCAGCGCATCGTGGTGCTGCCGTCCTACAACGGCGCGCGCAAACTACCCAACCTCACCCCGCTGCTGGCCCAGTTGCTGGCCCAGGAAGGCATCCCCGTTTTGGTGCATGGCATGGTGCGCGACCCGGGCCGCGTCACCTCGGCCGAGATCTTTCGCGACCTCGGCCTGCCGCTGGCCCGAGACGCTGAAGACGTGGCCCAGGCCTGGCGGCGCCACGAGCCGGTGTTCATGCCGACCGAGGTGCTGTGCCCGCCGATGGCCCGCCTGCTCGACGCGCGCTGGGTGATCGGCCTGCGCAATCCGGGGCACACCGTCGCCAAGCTGATGGGCCCGGCCCCGCTGGATCGCACGCTGCGCGTGGTCAACTACACCCACCCCGAATACGGCGCCACGCTGACCCAGTTCCTGCAGGCGAGCCACGCCGACGCCATGCTCATGCGCGGCACCGAAGGTGAGCCTGTGGCCGACCCCCGGCGCACGCCCCGCATGGATGTGTTCGTCGGCGGCCAGGCGATGCCCAGCCTGGGCGTGGCGGCCCGCGAGGGGGTGCTGACCGAAATGCCCATCCTGCCGCGCGAGTGTGACGCCGCCACCACGGCCGTCTACATCCAGGGGGTCGTCAGTGGTGAGAAGCCGGCACCGCATGCGCTGACCCAGCAGGTGGAATGCATCTTGCAGACGATCAGGCATCTGAACACCGCAGCCCCCACCTCCCATGAACGCATCGCCTGACATCCCCTGCGGCTCGCCCGTCGTCACCCTGGTCGGCGCCGGCCCGGGCGACCCCGACCTGCTGACACTCAAGGCCATCAAGGCCCTGCGCCAGGCCACGGTGGTGCTGGTCGATGACCTGGTGGGCGACGCGGTACTGCGCTACGTGCGACGCAATGCGCGCATCGTGCATGTCGGCAAGCGTGGTGGCTGCCAGAGCACACCGCAGGCTTTCATCGAAAAGCTGATGGTGACCGAAGCCCGCCGCGGCGAACGGGTGGTGCGGCTCAAGGGCGGGGATCCGTTCATCTTCGGGCGGGGCGGCGAAGAGGTCGAGCATCTGCGCGAGGCCGGGCTGCAGGTCGAGGTGATCAACGGCATCACCTCGGGGCTGGCTGCGGCCACCAGCCTGGGCGTGCCGCTCACCCACCGCGACCATGCCCACGGCGTGATCTTCGTGACCGGCCATGCCAAGGGCGAAGACGCCCAGCTCGACTGGCGTCAGCTGTCGGCCACGGCCGCCCAGGGGTTCACGCTGGTGATCTACATGGGGGTGTCGCAGGCGGCGGCGATCGAATCGGGCCTGCTTGCGGGCCTGGACCCGGCCACGCCGCTGGCCATCGTGCAGCACGCCAGCCAGCCACGCCAGCGGCATGTGGTGGCCACCCTGGGCACGCTGCAGGCCACGCTGAACACCAGCGGCCTGGGCAGCCCGGCCATCATCATCGTGGGTGACGTGCTGCGTGGCCTGCAGGCGTTGTCGCCGGCCCGGCGCGAGGCCGCCTGAGCGTCCCGCACGCGGCGCGCTTGCGCTTCAGGGCGCTGCGCGCTTGACGAACGCCAGCGTCGCGCCCACGGCCATCAGCAGGCCGCCAAAAAAGCGGTTCTGCCAGCGCGCCGCCGACGGCGAACGGAACAGCACCTGCATGCGTTGCGCCAGCAGCGCATAGCCATGCATCACCACGATGTCGACGGCACAGGTCGTCAGGCCCAGCACCAGCAACTGCAGCGCCAACGGCCGCGCCGGGTCGATGAACTGCGGCAGCACGGCCACCATGAACAGGATGCCCTTGGGATTGGTCGCGTTGGTCAGCGCCCCCGTGATGAAGCGCTGGCGCGCCGGCATCGGGGCCAGCGCCACCGCACCGGCAGCCACGCGGTCACCCGCGCGCCACTGCTGCAGGCCCAGCCACAGCAGATAGCCTGCGCCAGCAAACTTCACCACCGTGAAAGCCGTCTCGGACGCCACCAGCACCGCCCCGAGGCCGGCCCCCGCCACCACCAGGGTGACGAGCAGCCCCACCTGCAGACCGGCGATCGTCACGCTGGCGCGCCGTACCCCATAGGACAAGCCGTGGCTCATGGCCAGCACCGCGCCCGACCCGGGCGACAGCGCAATGATCCAGCAGGCAAATAAGTAGGCCCACCACAGTTCCCAGCTCATTCATGCACTCCGAAAATCGTGCAGGCCATGCCGTGTGTCATGGCCTGCAGGTTGTTGTTCATGTCGATGCCTGGGTGGCCAGCGCGCGCCGCGATGCGGCGGCCAGCACCAGCGCAAACATCACCACCACACTCAGGGCCGCCGTCAGCGAGCTCCACTGAGCCAGCACACCGATCAGCGGCGGCCCGCCCATGAAGCCCAGGTAGCCGACCGACGACACGGCCGCAATGCCGTGGGCGGCCGTCACCCCGGGCACCCGGGCGGCTGCACTGAACAGGATGGGCACCACGTTGGCAAAACCCACGCCCACCAGCGCCATGCCGACCAATGCCACTCCGGGCCGGCTTGTCCAGAGCACCAGCGCCATGGCTGCACCGGCCAGCAAGGCACTGGCGCACAGCAGTGTGGCCGGTTGCACCCGGGCGCGGATCCAGTCGCCGCCAAACCGCGTCAGCGCCATCGCTCCCGAAAAGCTGGCATAGGCCAGTGCCGCCTGCTCCTGCGGGCTGCCGAGTTCCTTGTGCAGGTACAGCACGCTCCAGTCGTAGATGGCACCCTCGGCGATCAACCCCAGTGCGGCCATCACCCCCAGCACCAGCAGCGTGCCGCGCGGCAGCCGAAAGTGGCCGTGGCCGCCGGCGGCCACCTGGGGCGGCAGCATGTTCTGGCAGGCCACGGCAATCGTGACGGCCGCCAGCACCGACACACACGCGAGGTGCGTGACCGGCGCCACACCCGCGGCCAGCAAGGCGCTGCCCAGGCCAGCCCCGGTCATGCCACCCAGGCTGAACATGCCGTGAAAACCGCTCATCAGCGGTCTCGCCTCGCGGTGCTCGAGTTCGCTGGCTTCGGCGTTGATCGCCACATCGAACACCCCCGACGCCAGGCCGAACACCACCAGCACAGCCAGGAGGGCCACAAACCCGGGCAGGCTCAGCAGCACCGACACTGCGGCGGCCGTGAACACACCGCAGCCCAGGGCCATCGTGCGCGCGCCGAAACGCCCCACCAGGGCCCCGGCCTGCGACAGGCCGATCAGCGCGCCGACGCCCGCGGCCAGCATCGCCAGTCCCAGGGCCCCTTCGCCCACGCCATAGACCGACTTCACCGTCGGAACATGCACGCCCCAGGCCGCAAACAGGAAGCCGCTGCAGAAGAAGTGCGCACGGGTGGACCACCGAGCAGCCGGCAAGGAAGGGGCGTTGCAGCCGTTCTGGCCGCTCAGGGAGTTGTCCATGGGGAAGGGGTGGGCCGCCCGCCGCCCCCCGGAATCGGGGAAGGCCGCAGCTTCAGGCGCCTTCATTCTAGGGAGGCGGCAGCAACAGCGCTTGCGCAGCCCGGATAATCCCCGCGTCCCTGCCCGGAGCCCCAGACCATGACGCCGATCGACAAACTCAACCAGCTGACCGAATCCCATGGCGAGCTGCGCAGCGGCAAGGGCATGGTCTCAGGGATCATCGCGCTGTCGCTGGCAATCCTGTGCTTCCTGGGCGTGCTCGCTTTTCACTTCCCGCAGTACCTGACGACCCCGCAGCTGCGCAAGGCCTACGACGTCGAGACGCTCAGGCTGGTGATGTACTGGGCGATGGTCATTGCGGGTTCGATCGCGCTGTTCAACATCGTCTTCGGCCGGGTGCGCTGGCTGTCGTTCGGTGCGTTCACGCTGATCGCCCTCACGCTGGTGCTGGGCGGCCACAAGGTGCCGGTCAATGACTTCCCCGACAACACCCCCTACATCGGCCTGGACTGGTTCATCCTCGACCTGCTGGGCTCCACGCTGATCTTCATCTTCATCGAAAAGCTGTTCCCGTTGCGCCGCGACCAGCCGGTGTTCCGGCCCGAGTGGCAGACCGACTTCCACCACTTCATCGTCAACCACATGGTGGTCGGGTTCGTGCTGCTGGCCACCAACCTGCTGGTGCACAAGCTGTTCGGCTGGGCGGTGAAGGACGGCGTGCAGGCCTGGGTGCGCGACCTGCCCTTCCCCATCGCCCTGTTCGGCATCGTGCTGGTGGCCGACCTCGTGCAGTATTGGACCCACCGCGCCTACCACGAGGTGCCGGTGCTGTGGCGACTGCATGCGGTGCACCACAGCGTCAAGAGCATGGACTGGATGGCCGGGTCACGCCAGCACATCCTCGAGCTGCTGCTCACCCGCACGCTGGTGCTGGCCCCGATCTTCGTGCTGGGCTTCAGCAAGGAGGTGATCGACACCTACATCGTGATCGTCGGCTTCCAGGCGGTGTTCAACCATGCCAACGTGAGCGTGCGCCTGGG
>CAMLSD010000145.1 GCA_946482595.1 uncultured Comamonadaceae bacterium | reverse complement strand
ACTCGCTGGCGCAGCAGGCCGCCCGCATCTTCCCCATCCGCCTGATCCCCGCGCCGATCGACATCCCCAACCTGGTCGAGGTCATGCAATGGCATCAGTACCGCGCACAGGACGCAGGCATCACATGGCTGCGAGGTGTGGTCAAACATGCGGCGCAGCGTGCCCGTGGACTGCATGGCGCAGTCGATGGCAGGTATGGAATCAAATGATTTTTCGGCGCCGGCCGCGGTGCCTACAGTGGCCGCATCAGAACTTTGCAAGAGGATGCAGACTCATGGCGCTCAATGGCATTGAGACGGTGGTGTACGGCGTCAACGACGTGCGCGAGTGCACCCGCTACTTCGACGACTTCGGCCTGCCGCTGTACGAGGACCACGACCGCTGGACGCACTTCCGGCTGGACGAAGGCAGCAACGTGATCGTGCGCCACATCGATGACCCGGCCCTGCCCAGGCACAGCATGGCCGGCATCGGGGTGGTCGAGACCATCTGGGGCGTCGACAACGAAACCAATCTGGAGAAGCTGGTCAAGAGCCTGTCCGTCGACCATGAGATCCGCCGCGACGCCGACGGCACCGCGCATTTCGTGTCACCGGAAGGTCAGGCCATGGGCCTGCGGGTGTTCCGCAAGAACCCGGTGTTCAGTGCGTCCGATCCGGTCAACACACCGGGCAACGTGCAACGCGTCAACCGGCATCGCAAGTGGCTGGCCAAGGCCCGGCCCAAGACGATCCAGCATGCCGTGTGGGCCTACCCCGACTACCACAAGGCCTTCGCGTACTTCCGCGACCGCCTGGGCTTTCGCCTCACGGACGACCAGCGCGGCTTCGGCCTGTTTGGTCGCTGCGATGGCGCGATGGACCACCACAACATCTACTGCCTCAACGCGTCACTGCCCTTCCCCGGGCTGGACGGCCGGTTCCGCTTCAACCACGTCAACTTCGGCGTCACCGACCTGGACGAGGTGATGGTCGGTGCCAATCACATGGAGCGCTGCGGCTGGCCCAAGTCGGTCTGGGGGCTGGGGCGGCACCGCATCGCGTCCTCGATCTTCATGTACCTGCCCTGCCCGGCCGGTGGCGACGCCGAGTACGGCGCCGACTCGGACATGGTGGACGACGGCTGGCAGCCGCGCACCTGGGAGCCACTGTTCGGCAGCGCGACCTTCATGCACAACATCCAGCCCTGGATCAGCGACGCCCCCCAATGGGATGTCGCCATCCTGGAGGGGGCCGTGCCGGCCGGCAAGAGCACACGCTGAGGACGCGATCATGTGGATTCATGTCTGCAGCCACCGAGGTCCCCCTTGCTGCCCCGCCGAAGCTCAGGCCCGCACCGGCGGTGGCGGCCCGCGCCGCAGGCGCTTCACGGTCGACCTACATTGCCACGTGCTGACGCCGGCGGTGGAGCAACTCGTCGCCGCCACGCCGCAGAAGCAGGCGGAGGCAACGCTGATGGTCCAGGCCATGGGCGCCGCCTCGGCGGCGCACAACAACGCCGTGATGCTGCCCCAGGCGGGGCCGAAACTCACGCGCATCGATCAGCGTCTGGCCGACATGGACGCCATGGGTGTGGACGTCCAGGTGATCAGCCCCTCGCCCAACCAGTACTACTACTGGGCCGAGGAAGCGCTGGCCTGCGAGATCGTGGCGACCCAGAACGAGCACATCGCGCGACTGTGCGCGGACCACGCCGAGCGCCTGGCAGGCCTGGGCACGCTGGCCCTGCAGCATCCTCGGCTGGCAGTCGAGCAGATCGAGCACGGCATGACCAAGCTCGGCCTGCGCGGCTTCGAGATCTCCACCAGCGTGGCCGGGCGCGAGTTGTCGGACCCGGCGCTGACGCCGGTCTGGGCACGCGCGGAGTCACTGGGGGCGCTGATCTTCATCCATCCTTTCGGCACCACGCTGGGCGCGCGCGTGGCCGACCACTACCTCAGCAACACCATCGGCCAGCCGCTGGAGACCACCATTGCGCTGTCGCACCTGATCTTCGGCGGCGTGCTCGACCGGCATCCCGGCCTCAAGCTGGTCGCCGCGCACGGTGGCGGCTATCTGCCCACCTGTGTCGGCCGCAGCGACCATGCCAGCAAGGTCAGGCCGGAAGCTGCGACGCCGCGCCCACCCTCGGACTACCTCAAGCAGATCTGGTTCGACACGGTCATCCACGACCCCATGGCCCTGCGGCACCTGGTGGACCGGGTGGGTGCCGGACAGGTCGTTGTCGGCACCGACTATCCCTTCGACATGGGCATGGTCGAAGTTCACCGGCTGGTGGATGACACCCCCGGCCTCACCGAAACAGAGCGCCAGGCCATCCTCGGCGGCAACGCCGCCGCCCTGATCGGGTGGAAGCGCAACACCACCAGCATGGATCGCTGAACACGTGGAACAGGACAACAAGGAGACGTTGGTGCCCACAGTCAACAAGGTGCTGGTCGTCGGCGGCGGCATATCGGGCATGTGTCTGGCCATCGAACTGCGCAAGCGCGGCCTGCAGGTGGACCTGATCGAGATCGACCCGCACTGGCAGGTGTATGGCGCGGGCATCACGCTCAGCGGCCCGACGCTGCGCGCCCTCGCCGAAATGGGCGTGATCGACGCGGTGATGCGCGAAGGCTGGTGCGCCGATGGCGTGGACCTGTGCACTCCCTTGGGCGAAAAGCTCGCGGAGCTGCCCACACCTCGCGTCGGGCGGCCCGACGTGCCCGGGGGCGGCGCCATCATGCGCCCGGTGCTGGCGCGCATCCTGCGCGAGGAGACGCTTGCCAGCGGTGCGATGGTGCGCTGCGGCGCGAGCTTCAACCACATCGAACAGGACGCGGACGCGGTCCACGTGAGCTTCAGCGATGGCCGCCAGGAAAGCTACGACTTGCTGGTCGGCGCCGACGGTCTGCATTCCAAGGTGCGCGAGGCCGTGTTCCCGGACGCTCCCCCGCCCAGCTACACGGGCCAGGCCAGCTGGCGCTGCGTGGTCCCGCGCCCGCCCGAGATCACGCGCGCACGGTTCTTCATGGGTGAGCGCATCAAGGCGGGCGTGAACCCGGTGTCGCAGGACGAGATGTACCTGTTCGTCACCGAGCCGCGCTCTTCGCCCGACTTCCTGGACGAAGCGCAGTGGCCGACCGAGCTGCGGCGCTTGCTGTCCGGCTTCGGCGGTGTGATCGCAGACATCCGCGAGACGCTGGACGCGCATTCACGCATCCTGTACCGGCCCTTCTTCGCCACGCTGCTGCCTGCGCCATGGCACCGAGGCCGGGTCGTCCTGATCGGCGATGCGGTCCACGCCACCACGCCGCATCTGGCGTCGGGCGCGGGCATCGGCGTGGAGGACGCGATCGTGCTGGCGCAGGAGCTGGGGCGTGGCGCCGGCCTTGGCAGCGCGCTCGATGCCTTCACGCTGCGCCGCTACGAGCGCTGCCGGCTGGTGGTGCACAACTCGCTGAAGCTCGGCGAGATCGAAAGCCATGGCGGCCCGCGCGAGGCGCACGCACAGCTGATGCGCGAGAGCATGGCTGCCCTCCTGGCCCCCATCTGAACCGATACGCCTGGTGAGCTGCGACATGGGCAGCGTCGCATCCAATCCGCTCACCCACACAGGAGCTATCCCCGTGCCAACCGACCTGTTTGATCTCACCGGCCGCGTCGCGCTGGTCACCGGGGCCGCCGGCGGGCTCGGATCGGCCATCGCACAAGCCTTTGGTGCGCATGGCGCCACGCTGGTGCTCACCGACATCGACGCCGCCGCGTGCGAAGGGCTCGCTGCTCGCCTGCGCGAGCGCGGCGTTCAGGCCCATGCGCTTGCGTGCGACATCGCTGATCGATCCTCGGTCGATTCGCTCATCCGTGAAGCGCTGGGGCTGGCAGGACGGATCGACGTGCTGGTCTGCAACGCCGCCGTCCAGGGGCCGGCCGGGCCGGTGCTCGACACGACCGACGCGCACTGGGATCGGGTGATGGAAACCAACCTGCGCAGCGCCTTGTGGCTGTGTTCCCAGGTGATCCCCGGCATGGCCGAACGCGGCGGCGGCAGCGTCATCTTCATGTCCAGCATCGCCGGTCTGCGCGGCAACAAGGCCATCGGCCTGTACGGCATCTCCAAGGCGGGCCTGGCCCAGCTCGCGCGCAACCTGGCACTGGAGTGGGGTCCGAAAGGCGTTCGTGTCAATGCGATTTCGCCGGGGGTCATCCGCACGCCACTGGCCCAGGGCATGCTCGAAGACACCGCCTACATGGAACGCCGGCTTGGCCTGACACCACTGCGCCGGGTGGGCGAACCCGATGAGATCGCCGGTGTGGCCGTGATGCTCGCCAGCCGCGCGGGCGGCTTCATCACCGGCCACAACCTGGTGGTGGACGGCGGCACGACGATCGGCGATGGCAACTGAGCAGGCTTCCTAGGTTGTTGGGTACGACCATTGTTTCGCCATCACCCCCCGCCCCACTCCGCCGACAGCGACTCCGCCTGCCTCAACACAGTCTCCGTCGCCTCATCCTGCCGATCCGGCGGGTACTTGTAGCGTTTGAGCAGCGTCTTCACCATTACCCGCAGCCGGGCGCGCACTGTCTCGCGCACCGACCAGTCCACCGTCACCGATGCCCGCAGCTTCTGCGTCAGCTCCACGGCAATCTTCTTCAGCGTCGCGTCGCCCAGCTCACGCACCGCCGCCTCGTTCGTCGCCAGCGCGTCGTAGAACGCCATCTCGTCGCTGTTCAGCCCCAGTTCCTCGCCGCGCATCGCCGCGGCCTGGAACTTCCTGGCCATCTCGATGAGTTCCTCGATGACCTGCGCCGTCTCGATGGCGCGGTTCTTGTAGCGGGTCAGGCTTTGCTGCAGCAGCTCCGAGAACCTGGCCTGCTGGACGACGTTGGTCTTGAAGCGGGACTGGATGTCGTCGTTCAGCAGCCGCTCCAGCAGCTCGACGGCCAGGTTGCGCTCCTTCATGTGGCGCACGTCTTCGAGGAACTCGTCGGACAGGATGCCGATGTCCGGCCGGTTCAGGCCGGCGGCCTTGAAGATGTCGATCACCTCCGCACTGACCACCGCCTTGCTGATGATCTGGCGCAGCGCGTGTTCCTTCTGCTCGTCGCTCAGCTTCTTGCCTGACGTGCCGAACTTGGTGAGAGCCGCCTTCACCGCCTGCAGGAAGGCCAGTTCGTCGCGGTGCGCCAGCGCCGCATCCAGCGTGCAGCACAAGGCGAAGGCCTTGCTGGCGGCGAGCACCGTGTCGGCGAATCGCTTCTTGCCATCTTCCAGTCCCAGGATGTGGTTGGCCACGCCGGGCAGCAACTGCCACGCCTGCGTGCGGAAGGCGCTGTAGTCGAAGCCATGCAGCATGCCGTGCAGCACGTCCATCTTTTCCAGCAGCACGGCCAGCGTATCCTCGGCGGCGACGGTCGGCTTGCCGCGGCCCCTGGCCTGGGTGTAGTCCTTCAGCGCGGCCTTCAGCTCATTGGCGATGCCGATGTAGTCCACGACCAGGCCGCCGGGCTTGTCCTTGAACACACGGTTCACCCGGGCGATGGCCTGCATGAGGTTGTGGCCCTTCATCGGCTTGTCGACGTACATGGTGTGCATGCACGGCGCGTCGAAGCCGGTGAGCCACATGTCTCGCACGATCACCAGCTTGAACGGGTCGGCAGGGTCCTTGTAGCGGCGTTCCAGGCGCTTCTTGGTGTCCTTGCTGTAGATGTGCGGCTTCAGCAGCGCCTTGTCCGATGCCGAGCCGGTCATGATGATCTTGACCACGCCCTTCTCGGGATCGGGGTCGTGCCAGCCGGGGCGCATTGCGACGATGGCGTCGTACAGGTGCACGCAGATGTCGCGGCTCATTGCCACGACCATGGCCTTGCCGTCCAGGCTGGCCAGGCGGTTCTCGAAGTGTTCCACCAGGTCGGCCGCCACCTTTTGGATGCGCGGTGGCGCCCCCACCAGCTTCTCCAGCGCTGCCCAGCGCCGCATCTGGGCGGCCTTGGCCAGGTCGTCCTCTTCGTCCTCGGTCAGCTCCTCGACCTCGTCGTCGAGTTGCGGCGAGTCCTCCTGCTTCAGCTCCAGGCGCGCCAGGCGACTCTCGTAGTAGATGGGCACGGTGGCGCCGTCGGTGACCGCCTGCTCCACGTCGTAGATGTGCACGTAGTCGCCGAACACGGCGCGGGTGTCGCGGTCGTCGAGCGACACCGGCGTGCCGGTGAAGGCAACGAAGGTGGCATTCGGCAGGCCGTCACGCAGGTGCTGCGCGTAGCCATAGCGCACGTTGCGCAGGCTGCCGTATGCGGCGGGCGGCTCGGCGGCATGCAGGGCCAGGGGCTCATTGGCCGCTGACGCCTGGCGGGCCGCCTTGAGCTGCTTGTTCAGCCTGGGCATGCTGGCCTGGAAGCCGTACTGGCTGCGGTGCGCCTCGTCGCAGATCACGACGATGTTGCTGCGGTCGCTCAAGCTCGGGAAGGTGTCTTCGTCCTCGCCGGGCGTGAACTTCTGGATCGTCGTGAAGATGATGCCGCCCGACGGCCGGTTGCCCAGCAGCTCGCGCAGGCGCGGGCGTGTGTCGGCCCGCACCGGCGTCTCGCGCAGCAGCTCGGCGCTGCCGGCGAACACGCCAAAGAGCTGGTTGTCCAGGTCGTTCCGGTCGGTCACCACCACCAGCGTCGGGTTGCCCATCTGAGGGTGCTGCATCAGCTTGCCCGCAAGACACGTCATCTCGATGCTCTTGCCGGCACCCTGCGTGTGCCACACCACGCCGCCCTTGCCCTTGCGGCCAGGATCGCCGCCCGGCTTGCACGCTTCCAGCACGCTTGCCACCACGGCGCGCACCGCATGGAACTGGTGGTAGCCGGCGATCTTCTTGACCAGGGTGCCGTCGTCTTCGAACAGGATGAAATGGCGCAGGTAGTCCAGCAGCAGCTCGCGCTGGAACAGGCCGTGCGCCAGCGTTTCCAGCTCGCGCATTGCGCCGAGTGGGTCGGTCGTCACGCCGTCGATCGTGCGCCAGGCCATGAAGCGCTCCTGATCGGCGGTCAACGAGCCCATGCGGGCTTCGATGCCGTCGCTGATCACCAGGATCTCGTTCGGGCCGAACAGCTCAGGTATGTCTTCCTTGTAGGCCTGGAGCTGGTTGAAGGCGGCCCAGAGGTCGGCGTTTTCGTCACCCGGGTTCTTCAGCTCCAGCACGACAACCGGCAGGCCGTTGAGGAACAGCACCACGTCGGGCCGGCGCGTCAGCTTCGGGCCCTGGATGCTGAACTGGTTGAGCGCGTACCAGTCGTTGCGGCTCACGTCCGCCCAGTCCACCAGACGCACGCGGTCGCCGCGGGTCTCGTCGCCCTTCTGGAACTGCACGGGCACACCCTCGACCAGCCAGCGGTGCATCTGACGGTTGGCGGCGACCAGCCCCGGGACGTTCGGGTTGCACACCCGGCGCAGCGCTTCGTCCTGGGCGCTGGCGGGGAGGTGCGGGTTCAGTCGCGCGATGGCTGCCCGCAGGCGGTGGGGGAGCACCACGTCGCGATACCGGTCGCGCTCGGTGCCGGGCGTCCTGGCGTCGAGGGGAGAAACGTCCGGCCCGTGCCCCGTTTCCCAGCCAAGTGCGGCGAGGTATGCGAGTGTGGCGTTTTCGAGTTCGGCTTCCGTCACGGCACCTGTCCCTCCATCGACGTCACCAGGACGTTGTGCAGCGCTTCGTTGATGTAGTAGTTGGCGCGCCCGATCTTCAGCTTGCGCACGAAGCCCGCCTCGGCCAGTGCGTCGAGGTACTTCGTCGCCGTCAGGCGCGAGACACCCAGGTCCCGCTGCACGAACTCGATCTTGGTGTACGGGTGCGTGAACAGGTTGTTGATCAGGTCCTGGCTGTAGAAACGGTGCTCGGCGCGGATGCGGTGCTTGTAGTCGAGCAGCGCAGCCTTGATGGCGGTGATGGTGCGCATCGCGCTGGCGGACGTGGACTCCACGGCGTCCAGCATGTAGAGCACCCACTCTTCCCAGCGGTCGCCATCGCGCACCGTTTGCAGCAGCTCGTAGTAGCGCGCCTTGGTGCGCACGATGTGCCGGCTCAGGTACAGCACGGGAATGTCGAGCAGCCCTTCCTTCACGAGGTACAGCACGTTCACGATGCGCCCCGTGCGGCCGTTGCCGTCGTAGAACGGGTGAATGCTCTCGAACTGGTGATGGATCAACGCCATCTTGATCAGCGGGTCGGCCTCGAAGGCAGACGCGTCGTTGACGAAGCGTTCCAGCTCACCCATGAGCCTGACGATCTCGTCAGGGTCCTGTGGCGGGGTGTAGACGGTGCGGCCGGCACCGTCTTTCAGCGCCGTGCCGGGCAGCTTGCGCAGGCCCGCATGGTTGCGCTCCAGCTCCTGCTGGATGCGCACGATGTGGTTCACCGTCAACAGCCCCTGCTCGCGCACGAGGTCGAAGCCCACACTGAGCGCCTGACGGTAACGCAGCACCTCCTTGGCGGCCAGGCTGATGGCCGCTTCCGGGCTGCCTTCGTCGCGAAAGAGGTCGTCGTGCGTGGTGACGATGTTCTCGATCTCGGAGCTGTCCTTCGCCTCCTGCAGGCCCAGCGTGTTGATCAGAATGGCCTGGTTGGGGATGGTGGCCGCCATGCCCTTCAGCTCGGCAAGTCGCCGGCTGCTGCTGGCGAGCTTCTTCAGGATCACCGGCGCGTCGAAGCGGGTGGGGTCCAGGCGATCGAGCGGGGCGAGCACGGTCATGCCGTGCATTCTGACTGAACGTGTATAGAAAAGTACAGTTATCTATACATTCGGAGGGCGACATGTATAGGCGGCAGGGGTTGCGTGAGCATGATCGCCCTGGACTCGAGCCCGAAGTGGACCGGGGCTCCCGGTCGGCGCCCAAGCCTCGGTGGGTTCACCGGGGCTGGTCGCCTCCTGGGCGCGATCTGCGATTAATTGGGCAAGCCCTTGATCTGCAGGGCGTTTCCCGCTCCGCGCGCAGTGTCGCGCGCCAGCGTTTGAATGGGCTTGGCGCCGGGCGTATCAGGCGAGCGCCTCTTCGAGTTGTTCCCGGGCTTCGGGGAGGCGGAGCTTGCCGGAGATGAGGCGGGGGAG
>CAMLSD010000144.1 GCA_946482595.1 uncultured Comamonadaceae bacterium | reverse complement strand
ACTTCTCCCTGCGCCACATGCTGGTCGACGGCCAGGGCAACTTCGGCTCGGTCGACGGCGACAACGCCGCGGCGATGCGGTACACCGAAATCCGCCTGGCCAAGATCGCCCACGAGATGCTGGCCGACATCGACAAGGAAACCGTCGACTTCGGCCCCAACTACGACGGCTCCGAGAAGGAGCCGCTGGTGCTGCCCACGCGGCTGCCCAACCTGCTGGTCAACGGCTCGGCCGGCATCGCGGTGGGCATGGCCACCAACATCCCGCCGCACAACCTCAACGAGGTGGTCGACGCCTGTCTGCACCTGCTGAAAAACGCCGAGGCCTCGATCGACGAGCTGATGGAGATCATCCCGGCGCCGGACTTCCCCACGGCAGGCATCATCTATGGCCTGTCCGGGGTGCGCGACGGCTACCGTACCGGCCGCGGCAAGGTGGTGATGCGGGCCAAGTGCCACTTCGAGGACATCGACAAGGGGGCGCGCCAGGCGATCATCGTCGACGAGATCCCCTACCAGGTGAACAAGAAGAACCTGCTGGAGCGGATTGCCGAGCTGGTCAACGACAAGAAGATCGAAGGCATCAGCCACATCCAGGACGAGTCCGACAAGTCGGGCATGCGGGTGGTGATCGAGCTCAAGCGCGGTGAAGTCCCCGAGGTCGTGCTGAACAACCTGTACAAGCAGACGCAGCTGCAGGACACCTTCGGCATCAACATGGTGGCGCTGATCGACGGTCAGCCCAAGCTGTGCAACCTGAAGGACCTGCTGGCGATCTTCCTGGAGCACCGCCGGGAGGTCGTGACCCGGCGCACCGTCTATGAACTGCGCAAGGCGCGCGACCGCGGCCATGTGCTCGAGGGCCTGGCCGTGGCGCTGGCCAACATCGACGAGTTCATCGCGATCATCAAGAACTCGCCGACCCCGCCGATCGCACGGCAGGAACTGATGGCGCGCTCCTGGGATTCGTCCCTGGTGCGCGAGATGCTGGCCCGCGCCGAGGCCGACACCCCGGGCGGACGCGCCGCCTATCGCCCCGAAGGTCTGCCGCCCGCCTACGGCATGCAGGAAGACGGCCTGTACCGGCTGTCCGACGACCAGGCCGGCGAAATCCTGCAGATGCGCCTGCAGCGCCTGACCGGCCTGGAACAGGACAAGATCGTCGGCGAGTACAAGGACGTGATGGCCCAGATTGCCGACCTGCTCGACATCCTGGCCAAGCCCGAGCGCGTGACCTTCATCATCTCGGAAGAACTCACCGCGCTGAAGCTGGAATTCGGCCAGACCAAGGTGGGCGCACGTCGCAGCGTGATCGAGCACAACGCCCAGGAGCTCGACACCGAAGACCTGATCACGCCGCAGGACATGGTGGTCACGCTCAGCCACACCGGCTACATCAAGAGCCAGCCGCTGACCGAGTACCGCGCGCAGAAGCGCGGCGGCCGCGGCAAGCAGGCGACGCAGACCAAGGAAGACGACTGGATCGACCAGCTCTTCATCGCCAACACGCACGACTACATCCTGTGCTTCAGCAACCGCGGCCGCGTGTACTGGCTCAAGGTGTGGGAGGTGCCGCAGGGCTCGCGCAATTCGCGCGGCAAGCCCATCGTCAACATGTTCCCGCTGCAGCCGGAAGAAAAGATCACCGTCGTGCTGCCGCTGACCGGCGAGTTCCGCAGCTTCCCCGACGACCACTACATCTTCATGTGCACGGCGCTCGGCACCGTCAAGAAGACCTCGCTCACCGAGTTCAGCAATCCGCGCAAGGCCGGCATCATCGCGGTCGACCTGGACCCGGGCGACTTCCTGATCGGCGCGGCGCTGACCGACGGCAAGCATGACGTGATGCTGTTCAGCGACGGTGGCAAGGCGGTGCGCTTCGACGAGGACGACGTGCGCCCGATGGGCCGCAACGCCCGCGGCGTGCGCGGCATGGCGCTGGAGCCCACCCAGAGCGTGATCGCGATGCTGGTGGCCGAAGACGAAACCCAGAGCGTGCTCACGGCCACCGAAAACGGCTACGGCAAGCGCACCCCCATCCTCGAGTACACCCGCCACGGCCGGGGCACGAAGGGCATGATCGCGATCCAGCAGTCCGAACGCAACGGCAAGGTGGTTGCAGCCACGCTGGTGCGCCCCGAGGACGAGATCATGCTGATCACCGACAAGGGTGTGCTGGTGCGCACCCGGGTCAGCGAGATCCGCGAACTCGGGCGCGCCACGCAGGGTGTGACGCTCATCGCCCTGGATGACGGCTCCAAGCTCAGCGGCCTGCAGCGCATCGTCGAGAACGATGCCGCCGAACGTGCCGGCGAGGCCGCAGCCGAAGGGGGTGATGCGAACCCTGACGTGACGCCGGACGCCGGCGGCGAAGCGTCCTGACCCTTGACCGCGCGGGAGGACCGATCCCGCCTTGAACGTCTGGGGCCGCCCTGCACGGTGCGGCCCCGCCCTTCCCACCGTTGACAGGCCGCAGCGCGCCCGAGAACCCATGACCCGACCCTACAACTTCGCTCCCGGCCCGGCGGCCCTGCCCGATGAAGTGTTGGCCCAGGCTGCCGCCGAAATGCTCGACTGGCACGGCAGCGGCATGAGCGTGATGGAGATGAGCCACCGCGGCCGCGAGTTCATGTCGATCCGCGACCAGGCCGAGGCCGACCTGCGTGAACTGCTGGCCGTGCCGCCGCACTTCAAGGTCCTGTTCATGCAGGGCGGCGGCCTGGGCCAGAACGCCATCGTGCCGATGAACCTGTCGCGCGGCACGGCCGCCGACTTCGTGATCACCGGGTCGTGGTCGCTGAAGTCGCACAAGGAAGCCGCGCGCTATTGCACGGCGCGTGTGGCCGCCAGCAACGAGGCCGATCACCACACCGGGTGGCCCGCCCCCGCGAGCTGGCAGCTCAGCGACGACGCGGCCTATGTGCACCTGTGCACCAACGAGACCATCCACGGTGTCGAGACGCATGAGCTGCCCGACCTGGCCGCACTCGGCAGCCGCGCCGCCCTGGTGATCGACTGCTCCTCGCACATTGCCTCGCGCACCATTGACTGGTCGCGTGTGGGGCTGGCATTTGCCGGTGCGCAGAAGAACATCGGGCCGGCCGGCGTGACGCTGGTGTTCGTGCGGGAAGACCTGCTGGGCCACGCCCTGCCCTGCTGCCCCTCCGCGTTCGACTACCGCACCGTGGCGAACAACGACTCGATGTTCAACACCCCCCCGACCTACGGGATCTACATGGCCGGCCTGATGTTCCAGTGGCTCAAGCGCCAGGGGGGTGTGGCCGAGATGGAGCGCCGCGCAATCGCCCGCTCGCAGCGGCTGTACGACTACATCGATCGCTCGGGTTGGTACGTCAACAAGGTGGCGAGCGAGTGCCGCTCGCGCATGAACGTTCCCTTCTTCCTGCCTGACGACCAGCTGAACGAGGCCTTCCTGGCCGGCGCGCGCGAGCGCGGCCTGCTGCAGCTGAAGGGCCACAAGACGGTGGGCGGCATGCGCGCCAGCCTGTACAACGCCATGCCTGAATCGGGGGTCGTGGCGCTGGTGGACTACATGAGAGAATTCGCTGCACGCCATGGCTGATCAAACCCCCGCCCCCGAACTGCTGGCCCTGCGCAACCAGATCGACGCGCTCGACCGGGAACTGCTGGCCCTGCTCAACCGCCGTGCAGGCCTGGCCCAGGCCGTCGGTGAGCTCAAGAAGAAGGAAGGTTCGGTCGTCTTCCGGCCAGAACGCGAGGCGCAGGTCATCGACGGCCTGAAGGCCGACAACCCCGGCCCGCTGTCGCGCGACTCGGTCGCACCGATCTGGCGCGAGATCATGTCCGCCTGCCGGGCGCTCGAAACCCCGACCCGCGTGGCCTACCTCGGCCCGGCCGGCACCTTCAGCGAGCTGGCCGCCCTCGGGTTTTTCGGCTCGTCGATCGTCAAGGTGCCCTGCGTCAGCATCGACGAGGTGTTCCGCACCACCTCGGCCGGCGCCGCCGACTTCGGCGTCGTGCCGGTCGAGAACTCCACCGAAGGGGTGGTGGCGCGCTCGCTTGACCTGTTCCTGACCGAGCCGCTGTTCATCATCGGCGAGACCAGCCTGTTCGTGCGGCACAACCTGCTGCGCCGCGACAACTCGCTGGCCGACATCGAGGCCGTGTGCGCCCACCCGCAAGCCCTGGCGCAGTGCCACGGCTGGCTCAGCAACCACCTGCCCCATGTGGAGCGGCGACCGGTGTCGAGCAATGCCGAGGGTGCGCGGCTGGCCGCCGAGAACCCCCGCCTGGCCGGCATCGCCAGCGAACGGGCCGCCAGCGAATACGGCCTGCACATCGTGGCGCCGGCCATCCAGGACGACCCGCACAACCGCACCCGGTTCGCCATCGTCACGAACCCCGAACGCCATCCGCAACCGCGGGCCTCGGGCCATGACTGCACGAGCCTGGTGGTGTCGGTGACCAACCGGCCTGGCGCCGTGCACGACATGCTCGTGCCGCTCAAGCAGCACGGCGTCTCGATGACCCGCTTCGAGTCCCGGCCGGCGCGCAGTGGGCAGTGGGAGTACTACTTCTACATCGACCTGCAGGGCCACCCCGATGAGCCGGCCGTGGCCACGGCCTTGAAGGAACTCCGCGCGGTCTGCGCATTCTTCAAGTTGTTGGGCACCTATCCGCTCGACACCCACTGACATCACCCGACCGCACAGAAGTCCCCGGAGCACCTTGTCCATGTTCAACCAACTCGGCGTGATCGGTTGCGGCCTGATGGGCGGCTCGTTCGCGCTTGCCCTCAAGCGCGCAGGACTGGTCAAGCGTGTCGTCGGCTACAGCAAATCCCCCTCCACGACCGACAAGGCCAAGCGCCTGGGCGTGATCGACATCGCCGCCGAATCGGCGCTGCTGGCCGTGTCGGGCTCCGACATCGTGCTGATGTCGGTGCCGGTGGCCGCATCGGAAGCCACCTTCAAGGCGATCCGCCACCTGGTTGAACCCGGCGTGCTGCTGATGGACGTGGGCAGCACCAAGCGTGACGTGGTCGATGCCGCACGCCGCGTGCTCAAGGACAAGGTCGAGTCCTTCGTGCCGGCCCACCCGATTGCCGGCAAGGAGGTCGCCGGCGTCGACAATGCCGACCCGCTGCTGTATGCCGGGCGCCAGGTGATCCTGACGCCGTTGCAGCAGACCGATGCGAAGCTGCTGCAAAAAGCCACCGACGTGTGGGCGGCCATCGGCTGCCAGGTGCTCAAGATGAGCCCGGAGAACCACGACGCTGCCTTTGCGGCCGTGAGCCATCTGCCGCACCTGCTGGCCTTTGCCTACTTCAGCTCCATCCACAAGCAACCGGCCGGCAAGGACTTCCTGTCACTGGCCGGGCCCGGTTTCCGCGACTTCACACGCATTGCGGCCAGCGACCCGTCCGTGTGGCGTGACATCCTGCTGGCCAACAAGGAAGAAGTGCTCAAGCAGTCGATGCGCTTTCGCCACACGCTCGACGCGATGGAACACGTGATCCGCACCGGCAATGCCGACGCGCTCGAGGACCTGATCCGCAGCGCGTCCGACGCTCGCGCGGGGTGGCAGATGTCGGCACCCAAGCCGCCTGCTCCGCGCTGACTCCCACGGCGCGGCGCTTCCCCGTCGCGCCGCCGTGCTGCCGGCCCCGCCGCCGCCCTCGCCTCGCCGTACCCCGCTCCCATGTACACCACCGAATTCCTGGATCTCCCCCCCCTGCTGCGTGCCGCCGGGTCCGTGCGCCTGCCCGGCTCCAAGAGCATCTCGAACCGCGTGCTGCTGCTTGCCGGGTTGAGCGCGGGCACCACGCGGATCCATGACCTGCTCGATTCCGACGACACCCGCGTGATGCTCGATGCGCTGCGCGACCTGGGCTGCGGCATCGTGACGCGTGGCGATGTCGTCGAGGTGACCGGCCTGGCCGGCCGACTGTCCAACCGCCGGGCCCGCCTTTTCCTGGGCAACGCCGGCACGGCCATGCGTCCGCTGTCGGCCGCACTGGCACTGCTGAGCGCCCAGGATGGTGGCGAATTCGAGGTCAGCGGTGTGCCGCGCATGCATGAGCGGCCGATCGGCGACCTGGTCGACGCCTTGCGCGGCATCGGCTGCCACATCGACTACCTCGGGCAGGACGGCTACCCCCCCTTGCGACTGGCCGGTGGCACGCCCCGTACGGACCAGCCCGTGCGCGTGCGCGGTGACGTCTCCAGCCAGTTCCTGACGGCCCTGCTGCTGGCGCTGCCGCTCCTGACCGAGCAGGCACCCGTGGTGATCGAGGTCGAGGGAGAGCTGATCTCCAAGCCCTACATCGAGATCACGCTGAACCTGCTGCAGCGCTTCGGCATCGAGGTGCTGCGCGACGGCTGGGAGCGCTTCACCATCCCGCAGGGCGCCCGCTACCGTTCACCCGGCGACATCCACGTCGAGGGCGACGCCTCCTCGGCGTCCTACTTCATCGGGCTCGGGGCGCTGGCCGCCGAAGCAGCCCAGCCGCTGCGCATCGAGGGGGTCGGTGCGGATTCGATCCAGGGGGACATCCGCTTCGTCGAGGCCGCCCGCGCGATGGGTGCCGTGGTGAACACCGGCCCGAACTGGCTGGAGGTGCACCGGGGCCAGTGGCCACTGCGTGCGCTCGACCTCGACTGCAATCACATTCCGGACGCTGCCATGACGCTGGCCGTCATGGCGCTGTATGCCGACGGGCCGACCCGCCTGCGCAACATTGCCAGCTGGCGGGTGAAGGAAACCGACCGCATTGCCGCGATGGCGACCGAGTTGCGCAAGCTGGGCGCCACCGTCGAGGAAGGCCAGGACTTCATCGTGGTGCAGCCGCTGCAGCGCTGGCAGCCCGCGGCGATCCATACCTATGACGACCACCGGGTGGCGATGTGCTTCTCGCTGGCCGCGCTGCACCCGCTGACCGGGACGGCCGACCGTGTGCCGGTGCGTATCCTCGACCCGAAGTGTGTGGCCAAGACCTTCCCGGACTACTTCGAAACCCTGTTCGGTGTGGTGCAGGCTGATCCGGACCAGGTGCCCGTGCTCACGATCGACGGGCCCACGGCCTCGGGCAAGGGCACGCTGGCCAGTCGCGTCGCCCATGCGCTGGGTTACGAATACCTCGACTCCGGCGCCCTGTATCGCGCCACCGCGCTGGCCGCCCTGGAAGCCGGCATTGCCGCGGATGACGCCCCCGCCCTGGCCCGCCTGGCCGGTGCGCTGCCACTGCGCTTTTCGGCCCAGCACACCTGGCTGGGCGAGCGTGAAGTGACCGATGCGATCCGCCGCGAGGACGTGGGCGCGATGGCTTCCCAGATCTCGGCCCATGCCGCCGTGCGCCAGGCCCTGCACGCGCTGCAGTTGTCGTTCCGGCGCCTGCCCGGGCTGGTGGCCGACGGCCGTGACATGGGGACGGTGGTGTTTCCCCATGCCGACATGAAGGTCTTCCTGACGGCCAGCGCCACCACACGCGCCGAACGGCGGCATAAGCAATTGATTTCTAAGGGATTTTCAACTAACATTTCCGATCTTCTGCGGGAGCTTGAAGCTCGCGATGCCCGGGATCAGTCCCGGGCGGTGGCGCCGCTGGTGGCTGCCGCAGATGCGTTGTCGCTCGACAACTCGGCCTTGTCCATCGAAGCCTCGGTGGAGCAGGTGCTGGGCTGGTGGGCACAACGGCGACCCTTCTGAGGCGCACGCGCGGCAACGCGCCAAGCTTCTCGGGGTCAAACCCGGTGCGCCTGCGGCGTGCCGGGCTGAATGGGCCCGGTCTTCTCCCTCCTGTGCTGCAAGGCACGCTGGAAGGCCGGATTCGACAACCTAACCCGCAACGCAAGTTGCAAGCATCGCCTGCCGCAGGCTGGCCCTCTAGGAAATTCAATGTCTCAAACTGCTGCCGCTTCCTCCTCCGGCATGGAATCGTTCGCCGCCCTGTTCGAAGAATCGCTGAAGCGCTCCGAAATGCGCTCGGGCGAGGTGATCACCGCCGAGGTGGTGCGCGTCGACTACAACTTCGTCGTGGTCAATGCCGGTCTCAAGTCCGAGGCCTACATCCCCATCGACGAGTTCCGCAATGACCAGGGCGAACTCGAAGTCCAGGTCGGCGACTTCGTCTCCGTTGCGATCGACGCGCTGGAAAACGGCTACGGCGACACCATCCTGTCGCGCGACAAGGCCAAGCGTCTGGCCTCGTGGCTGTCCCTGGAGCGTGCACTGGAATCCGGCGACTTCGTCACCGGCACCGTGTCCGGCAAGGTCAAGGGTGGCCTGACGGTGCTGGTCAACGGCATCCGCGCCTTCCTGCCCGGCTCGCTGATCGACACCCGTCCGATCAAGGACATGAGCCCGTACGAAGGCAAGACCCTCGAATTCAAGGTCATCAAGCTCGATCGCAAGCGCAACAACGTGGTGCTGAGCCGCCGTGCCGTGGTCGAGGCCTCCATGGGTGAAGAGCGCGCCAAGCTGCTCGAGACCCTGCAGGAAGGCGCCTTCGTCAATGGCGTGGTCAAGAACATCACCGAGTACGGCGCGTTCGTCGACCTGGGTGGCATCGACGGCCTGCTGCACATCACCGACATGGCATGGCGCCGCGTGCGTCACCCCTCCGAGGTGGTGACGGTCGGCCAGGAAATCACCGCCAAGGTCCTGAAGTTCGACGCCGAGAAGAACCGCGTCTCGCTGGGTCTGAAGCAGATGGGCGACGACCCCTGGGTCGGCGTGTCGCGCCGCTACCCCACCGGCACCCGCCTGTTCGGCAAGGTCACCAACATCGCCGACTACGGCGCGTTCGTCGAGATCGAACCCGGCATCGAAGGCCTGGTGCACGTCTCCGAAATGGACTGGACCAACAAGAACGTGGCCCCGTCCAAGATCGTCACGCTGGGCGACGAAGTCGAGGTCATGGTGCTCGAGATCGACGAAGACAAGCGTCGCATCTCCCTGGGCATGAAGCAGTGCAAGCCGAACCCCTGGGACGAATTCGGCCAGAACTTCAAGCGCGGCGACAAGGTCAAGGGCCCGGTCAAGTCGATCACCGACTTCGGCGTGTTCGTGGGCCTGGCTGCCGGCATCGACGG
>CAMLSD010000143.1 GCA_946482595.1 uncultured Comamonadaceae bacterium | reverse complement strand
CCTTCACGCCCACGGGGCTCTTGATGCCGGTGGCCAGCATGTCGATGCGGTTGCGAATGGGTGGCACCCAGATGTTCGACAGGCCAGGCACGCGCACGATGCGGTCGAGTTCCTCCACAAGCTTGTCCGGCGTCATGCCCGGCCGCCATTGATCGCGCGGCTTGAACTGGATCGTGGTCTCGAACATCTCCAACGGCGCCGGGTCGGTGGCGGTTTCGGCTCGGCCAGCCTTACCGTAGACGCTCTGCACTTCGGGCAGTGTCTCGATCAGGCGGTCAGTCTGCTGCAGCAGCTCGGCCGCCTTGCCCGCCGACAGACCTGGTAGCGCGGTGGGCATGTACAGCAGGTCACCCTCGTCCAGCGGCGGCATGAACTCGCTGCCCAGCTGCCGCAGCGGCCACAGGGTCGCCAGCACCAACAGCACGGCGGCGGCCAGTGTGAGCCAAGGCGCCGTCAGCACTGCGTTCAGCACCGGGCGGTACAAGGCGATGAGGACGCGATTAAGCGGGTTGGCCGCCTCGCTGGGAATGCGACCGCGGATCAGGTAGCCCATCAGCACCGGCACCAGCGTCACCGCCAGGCCCGCGGCGGCGGCCATCGCGTAGGTCTTGGTGTAGGCCAGCGGCGCGAAAAGCCGGCCCTCCTGCGCCTGCAGCGCAAACACCGGCACAAAGCTCAGCGTGATGATCAGCAGCGAGAAGAACAGCGCCGGCCCGACCTCCACGGCCGCGTCGCCGATCACGTGCCAGCGTGCCTCGCCCTGCAGCGCCTGGCCCGGATGGTCGTGCTCCCACTGTTCCAGGTGCTTGTGCGCGTTCTCGATCATCACGATGGCCGCGTCCACCATCGCGCCGATGGCGATGGCGATGCCGCCCAGCGACATCACATTGGCATTGATGCCCTGCTGCTGCATCACGATGAAGGCCGCCAACACGCCCAGCGGAAGCGATACCACGGCCACCACCGCGCTGCGCAGGTGAAACAGGAAGGCCAGGCACACCAGAGCGACGACAATGAACTCCTCGACCAGCTTGGTGGCGAGGTTGTCCACCGCGCGCTCGATCAGACCCGAGCGGTCGTACACCGGCACGATCTCCACTCCGGGCGGCAGGCTGCGCTGCAGTTCGGCCAGCCGCGCCTTGACGGCGGCGATGGTCTGCAGCGCGTTCTTGCCCGAGCGCATCACGATCACGCCGCCCACCGCCTCGCCCTCGCCATCGAGCTCGCCGATGCCACGCCGCATCTCCGGGCCCAACTGGATGCGTGCCACATCGCCCAGCCGCACCGACACGCCCGCATCGGTACTGCGCAGCGGAATGGCCCGGAAGTCTTCCAATGTCTTGAGGTAGCCACTGGCTCGCACGGCGTACTCGGCTTCGCCGATCTCCACCACCGAGCCCCCGGCCTCCTGGTTGGCACGTGCCACCGCACCGGCCACCATGCCCTGCGAGACGCCATAGGCGGCCAGCCTGTCGGGATCCAGCACGATCTGGTACTGGCGAACCATGCCGCCGATGCTGGCCACCTCGGCCACGTCGGGCACGGTCTTCAGTTCGAAGCGCAGGAACCAGTCCTGCAGCGCCCGCAGCTGCGCCAGGTCGTTGGCACCCGTCCGGTCGACGAGGGCGTACTGGTAGATCCAGCCCACACCGGTGGCGTCGGGCCCGATCGACGACCTCGCCCCGGCGGGTAGGCGTGACTGCACCTGGTTGAGGTACTCCAGCACACGCGAGCGCGCCCAGTACAGATCGACGCCGTCGTCGAAGATGACGTAGACGAAGCTGTCGCCGAACATCGAGAAGCCGCGCACGACCCGCGTGCCAGGCACCGACAGCATGGTGGTGGTCAGCGGGTAGGTGACCTGGTTCTCGACGATCTGCGGCGCCTGCCCCGGCCAGCTGGTGCGGACGATGACCTGGGTGTCCGACAGGTCCGGCAGCGCATCCAGCGGTGTGCGCGACAGCGCCACCACACCCCAGGCCGTGAGCAGCAGGCTGCCGAGCAGCACCAGGGATCGGTTAACCAGGCTCCAGCGGATGAGCGCGGCGATCATTTGCCGGCTCCTGGTGCCACGCGCTGCACGCGCGTGATCTGCGGCAGGTCGCCGTCCTGCATGCGGAACTCGACCTCAACCTGCTCGCCCGGTGCCAGATCACGCGGCCGCCGCTCGGTAGGGGGCAGGCGGAAGTCCATGACCATCTGCGGCCACTTCAGCGAAGGGATTGGCGGATGGTCCAGCGTGACGGTGTCGCCGTCGATGGCCTTGATGCGCGCGGGTGTGCGGTGCAAGGCGGCTTCGGGCGCCGTGGGCATCGCAATGAGTGCGCCGGGCGTTCGGTTTAGCCGAGCCTCGACGCCCCGCAGACTCGCTTCGGAGTCGATCAGGAACTGCCCGGCCAGCACCACGCGCTGCCCGGGCTCCAGTCCGGCCAGGATCTCGGTCTGCCCCTGCGCCTCCAGTCCCGTCTTCACCTCCACCGGGCGAAAGCGGCCTTCGGTTTCGGCCAACATCACCAAGCTGCGGCGGCCGGTGTGGATGACCGCGTCTGTCGGCACCAGCAGCGACTTCGCTCGCGCCGGCTCCACAAAACGCAGCCGCACGAACATGCCCGGCACGAGTCGCGCCGACGGGTTGGCCAGTTCCAGCCGCGCCTTCAAGGTGCGCGTGGCCGTGTCCACCTCGGGGAGCAGAGCTTGCACCCGGCCGATGAAGCGCTGTCCGGGCGCAGCCGGGCTGGTAGCCTCGACGGTCGCACCGGGCTTGAGCAGCGCAGCCTGACTCTCGGGCACCTGGCCCTCGGCCCAGACCGTGGCCGTGCCCTGCAGCCGCAGCAGCGGCATGCCGGGCAACACGGTGGCACCCTCGCGCGCCATCAGTTCGGTCAGCACGCCGCTCACGGGCGCCGTCAACGTCACACGGCCCCGCACGCGCTGCTGCTGCACCACCTGCTCGATCAGTGCCTCGTCCATGCCCACCTGGCGCATGCGTGCTCGGGCGGCGTCTCGCAGCGCGACAGTTCCCGGCCCAGCCATTCGCGCCACGGCGAGGTAGTCCTCCTGCGCCGCTACCCAATCGGGCACGTACAGGTCCAGCAGCGGCGCACCGACGGCCACACGGTCGAAGGTGGCGCGCACGTGCAGCTTCTCGACGAAGGCCATGGCGCGCGCTGCCACCACCTCCTGCAGCCGCTCGTTCCATGCCACGTTGCCGACAGCGACTACCTCCCTGGCCAGCGAGCCAGCCACCACCTCACCGGTGCGCAGCCCGAGATTCTGCTGTACGCGCGGGCTGACGCTCACCGTGCCCTCGTCGGCCGCACCCTGTACACCGCCGGCGTAGCGCGGCACCAGCATCATGTCCATGAACGGCGACTTGGCCGGGGCGTCGAAGTTTTTCCCCGGCACCATCGGGTCGTGGTAATTCTGGATGCGCAGGCCGGTGACGGGGTCGACGTCGCCAGCCTTGAGGCCGTCGCGGATGTGGCGGCGTGTGGCCTCCTCCCCTTGTGTGATCGTCCACTGGGACGGGTCGGCCAGGGCGGCGGGCACGGCCTCGGGTATGGCCATCTTGGCCATGCCCTGGCTCATGCCGAGCCACCAAGCACCGCCGCCCACTGCGGCCAGGGCCAGCACGGCGGCGAGCGTGATCTTCAGAGTCTTGGAGTTCATCGCGGGGTTCCCTCTGTCGAGGTTTGAACGGCGGTCACCGTGGGTTCTTGCGGAATGAGGAACGCCAGGCGGGCCCACAGGCGCGCGGCCTGCAGTTCCATGTCGATACGCTCCATCTGCAGTGCCAGCGCAGCGCGGCGGGCTTCGAGCACCACCGACAGCGGGGCCTGGCCGCTGCGGAAGGCCGCCAGCGAGGCGTCGATGCGTTGCGCGGCCAGCGGCATGCGGTCGCGGTCGATCAGCGCCAGTTGCGCCAAGCCTGCGCGCAAGGCTTCGACCCAGGACTCGACCTCCAGCCGGAGTTCACGTGCCAGCTCCTCCCGCTCGGCGCGCACGGCCTCCGCCTGCGCGAGGCGGGCGGCGAGTTCGCGGTCCTGCCGCTGCGGGCGGTCCCATGGCAACGGCAGCGATACTCCGATGGAGACCATGTTCGAGTAGCGTGACCCGCGCTGGCTGAACATCAGCTCCGCACTCCAGTCGGGCTCGCGCTCGGCGCGTGCCACCGCTGCGGCCGCGTCCGCCTCCGCGGCGCTCGCCGACAGGCGCTGCAACGCCGGATGCTGCGCCAGAAGTGCGGCCACGTCGTGCCTGCCTAAGGCCTGCGCGGCCCAAGCGGGGGGCGCGGCCAGTGGACGGTCCGGTGCATCGCCGGTCCAGCGGGCCAGCGCGCGGCGCGTGTTGCTCACCCCAAAGTGGACTTCGGTGAGCGACTGGTCCAGTCGGACGAGGGCCTCGCGCGCTGCCAGCACGTCTAGCAGAGTGGTGCGCGCGCCGCGCAACGCGGCCTCAGTGGCCTCGACCTGCCGATGGGTTTCGTCGCGGAGGGCTTCCAGCACGCGCTGGCGCTGCTCGGTGGCGTGGCGCTGGAACCAAGCCAGCGCGGTTTCGCGCTGCACCGCTGCCAGCCGCGCCAGCCGCTCGGCCAGCACGACCTCGGCTTCCCGCTCAAAGCGCATGGCGCGCGCGCTGCTCTTATCGGCGCGCGTGAAAGTCTGCATCACGCCGACGGAACGCATTGTCATGAAGTCGCGCGTAGTGCTGAAACGCTCGGCGCCGTCGACCGGCAGATTGTCCAGCGACAGGCGCAGCACGGGGTCGGGGCGCTGCGCGGCGGCGACGGCGCGTTCCCGCGCGGCGTCGGCAGCTGCTGCTGCGGCCGTGGGTGAAAGCGCGCGCGCCGTGGCAGCCGCGACCGCGTCTTGCAGTGAGAGGGGCTCAGTTGCTGCTGCAGCGGTCGGCGCATAAGCCACGAATGTAGCCAGGGACAGGATCGTGAAGCCTGCCACCTGCAACGGTCGGTCGAGCAGGCGACAGCGGGTACAGTCTCGCCGCAGCATGGGCATAGGGAACATGGTGGAAGAGACCCCGGAGGACCTCACCGCGCAGCGCGCGATCAAGGCCATGGACTGATCGGCCGCCTCCGGCGCGAAGTTCGCCGGCGAGCGGTCAGACGGGCGCGCCAAGGGCGCGCGGCTCGATCAGGTGCCGTTGGGTGGGCGCCAGGGCGCGCCGGGCGGCGCGCTCAGGGCCGACGGCCCCGGCAGAAAGGCTCGGTCGGAGTCCGACGCAGCTGCAACCATGCCCAGGAAAGGCAACGGCGCCCACACCAAAAGACTGGCGCAGTCCAGACCCTGCTTGCAGAGATGGCCAGTTTCGGCCCAGGTCTGCATGTCGTTGCAGCAGTCGGGCAGGTCTTCGAAGGCCAAGTCGCCAGCCACGACCATGGCCGTCAACTCGGCTTCCATGGGGCACGGTGCCTCCTGGGCCAGCACGGTGCCCACGCCCTGCAGGACCACGCAGGCGCACAACAGCAGGGTCAGGAAGCGACGCATCACGTGCGCAGGATACAACGATCTCGAATCCATGATTGTCGTCCCACGGGGCAGCTCTGCCGACGAGCTACTGCGTGACTGGCGTCGGGCAGGTGGCTCGTCTCCAAGCGCACCGATCGGGCGCGGCCCTCCTGGAGGTGTGAAGGCGAGTTCGCATGGCTTCGCGGGTGCAGCAGACACACCGGCCGAAGCTTGTCGAACGAATGGATCGCCGCGATCCGCCATGATCTGGTTGCCTCGGGTCGGTCTCTCTGCGGCCGTAGATACAGCAGCGATAGGCGGCTAGTTATGGCCCGTTCGAGCCAGCGCGATATGTGGGTAGCTCGCCAGGAAACCGTCGTTCGTCGAAGTCACGTAGTTCGGATTGAGACCGCGACCTGTATGACCGCTCCTGGCCGGAAGCGAGCGTTCGGCGAGTTGCCCCCGACAGACCGCAACCACTGCAAAGCAGCCCCCCACCCCGCTCCCCCCTCACCCCAACCCCTTCCCCAACGCCTCGAACACCACCTGAATCCTTCTCGACGTGCGCAACTCCCGATGCGTCACCAGCCAGATCGGGAAACGGATCGGGGGCACGTCGTCAAGCACTTGCACCATGTTCGGTGTGGCGGCGGCGATTTCTTTCATCATGGCGCCGATGCCCAGGCCTTGGGTCACCAGGGCCCAGTGGGTGGCGGTTTGGCTGGCATAGCAGCTGAAGTTGGCTTCGGTCACGGGCAGCCCGTGGTGGCGCAGCATCGACAGGTACGGCCCGCCACGGGTGTGGCCCACGAAGGGCAGGTGGACGGCGTCTTCGGCGGTGCGGGGGTGGCCGTGTTGTTGCACCCAGTCGGCCGTTGCGTAGAAGTGAGCCTCGGCTTCGCGGATGTGGCGGGCGATCAGGTCGGGTTGTTCGGGCTTGAGGTGGCGGATGGCGATGTCGGCTTCACGGCGCAGCAGGTCGCTCACCGCGTCGGACGACACCACCTCGACCTGGATGCCGGGGGCCTGTTCGCGCAGTTGCCGCAGCAGCGGTGGCAGCAGGTGGGTGGCCACGGTGTCGGTGGCCGACACCGTCACCACGCCGGCCACGGCCTGTGAATGGCCGCTGGCCGCCAGGCGCACGGTGTCGGCCGCGTTGCCCATGGCGCGGACGTGCTCGAGCAGGTCCAACCCGCTGGCGGTGGGCACCATGGCCTTGCCCACGCGTTCGAACAGCGTCACGCCCAGGCACCGCTCAATGGCGGCCACCTGCCGGCTCAGCGTGGGCTGCGACAGGCCCAGCTGGCGCGCGGCGGCCGACAGCGAGCCGGCCTCAGCGGTCTTCAGAAACGCCTTGAGATGGTTCCAGTCGAGCTTATCCATGCATCAATGAATAGGTTCGCTGCAATTTACCGCAGTTCCATTCACTTGGCTGCATGGATAGCATGCACTTCAGTTCAGTACCTTCCGCAGACCCGGTTCATCGGCCCATGCCCTCGCCCTCGCTGTCCCCCACCCTCACGGCCAACCTGGCCGCGGGCCCGGTCGCCGCCCGCAAGGCCCGCTTCTGGGACCGCGTGGCCCGCAAGTACGCCGCCGACCCGATCGCCGACCTGGCCGGCTACGAGGCCACGCTGCGCCGCGTGCAGGGCCTGCTGCGCCCGACGCACGACGTGCTCGAGATCGGCTGCGGCACCGGCACCACGGCGCTGCGGCTGGCCCCCTTCACGCGCTGCTTTCTGGCCACCGACGTGTCGGCCGGGATGATCGCCATCGCCGGCGAGAAGCTGGCCGCATGGCCCACCGGGCAGCCGGCCCCGCCGCTGACCTTTGCCGTGGCCGACGCCGAGGCGCCGGTGTCGCCGCCCGGGTCGCACGACGTGGTGCTGGCCTTCAACGTGCTGCACCTCATGCACGACCTTGACCACACACTGGCGCAGGCGGCGCTGGCGCTGCGCCCTGGCGGGCTGCTGATCTCCAAGACAGCCTGCGTCGCCGAACTGAACCCGCTGGTGACCCGCGTGGCCATTCCGTTGATGCGCGCCATCGGCAGGGCGCCGCACGTGCTCATCTTCACCCAGACCACGTTGGTCAACGCCATGGCCCGGCAGGGCCTGCAGGTCGAGGCGGTGGAACGCCATGGCACCCGGGGCAAGGACTTCCGGGTCTTCATCGTGGCGCGCAAGCCCGCCTGAACTTTCTTTTCTTCAACCCCATCGGGCGATGGCCCGGGCGCGGCAACGCGGTCATGGGGTGGCCGCAACGCTTCACCGCCGGCGACCAGATCGTGCCGCGCCACGACCCATCGGGGCGTTGAGCCGCCGTGCCATCCACCCAACATCCACCCCACATCCACCCACCCCGTTCCATCGAGGTCATCCATGAAACCAACTCTGACTCTTGCCGCGTGCTGCCTGGCCGCGCTCACCGCCGGATGCGCCGGCCTGGACACGGCGCTGCTCAGCAACGTGGCCACGCCCTACATCTACAGCCCCAGCGAAAAACTCCCGGGGCCGCTGTCGGCGTCGTACCAATGGGGCGCCACCGGCGAGGTGAGCTACTGCAATGCGGGCCTGTCATCGCTGATCGCGTCGCGCCGCAAGGCCGCGCTCGATGCGGTAGCCCGCGTGTGCCAGGGCGACTACGCCATCACCGGCGAAGGCGGGGGTGGCGCGCTCGGCCACCGGGTGGGCAATTTCAAGCTCACGCCCGACTGCTCCCAGGGCCGCACGGTGGTATTCAAGTGCAGCAAGGTACAGCCTCCCCCCACCGCGAGCGTGAGGAACTGACCATGGCCACCTTGCGATGGACAGCGCTGCATGTCTGCGCTTTGATGCTGGTGGGCTGCGCCACCTCCACCGACGACCTGCAACCCGGCCAGGGGCGCGGCAAGCAGTTCTACGTGTCCGGCAAGACCTACGACCAGGTCTGGCGCGCCGCGCTCGGCGCCATGGCCAACGACATGACCATCGTCGAACGGGACAAGCCGTCGGGTGTGATCAAGTCGCGCGTGGACACCGGCAAGGTGGTGGCGATCTTCATCGCCCCCACCACGCCGCGCGCCGAGCAGTACAGCATCATCCTCATGAGCAAGAAGCCGATGGAAAGCCGCTACATCGACCGCGATTTCGAACCCACCGTGGCAGAAGATTTCGTGCGCCGGCTCGGGCCGTAGCGGCGCACGTTCGGCCCGCGAACCGCCCGCAGTCGCACCCACGGTGGCTCACCCGCCCCACCCAGCTCACCCCGCCCCCGCCATCTCCCGCACGCCCTGCGCCTTGGCAATCTCCAGCTGATACTGCTCCCACCCCGACGCCGGCACCACCTCGCCCAGCCGGGACGCGACCGCCGGCAGCTGGCTGCACAGGGCCTCGCCCGCAATGGCCCGGTCTGCCAGATGCACGCCCTGCGTCATCGTGACGTGCGCACACTCGAAGCTGCCCGCGCCAGCCAGCAGGATCATGCGGGTGGGCGCGTCTTCGCTCACCAGGGGGATGAGGCCGGGGCTCACGTGCGCAGGCGTCAGGCGCGCCAGCACCTCGGGTGGCAGGATGCTCTCGGTCATCGCGGTGGCCGCGCTCGGGGCCAGGCAGTTGACGCGGATGTTGCGCTTGGCGCCTTCGAGTGCCAGGGTCTGCATCAGGCCCACCAGGGCCATCTTGGCGGCGCCGTAGTTGGACTGGCCAAAGTTGCCGTACAGGCCCGACGACGAGGTGGTCATCACGATGCGGCCGTACTGCT
>CAMLSD010000142.1 GCA_946482595.1 uncultured Comamonadaceae bacterium | reverse complement strand
GAAGAACTGCATCTGCTCGTTGACCATCGTGTGGTTGGTCACGAGCTTGACGAAGTCGGCCTTCTGGGTCTCGTTGGGCAGGTCTCCGTACAGCAGCAGGTAGCAGGTCTCGAGGAAGTCGCAGTTCACCGCGAGCTGCTCGATCGGGTAGCCGCGATACAGCAGTTCACCCTTGTCGCCATCGATGTAGGTGATGGCCGAGTTGCACGACGCGGTCGACAGGAAGCCGGGGTCGTAGGTGAACTTGCCCGTCT
This sequence comes from uncultured Comamonadaceae bacterium, assembly GCA_946482595.1. The sequence goes on along the minus strand of CAMLSD010000142.1, from coordinate 8,955 downwards.
GTGCGTAGAGCTTGCGAATGTCGATGACATCCGGGCCGATCGTGCCCTTGTAGATGGGCAGATCCATGCTCGGGCTGCCATCAGAGAACGATAGGGTGGCTTTCACGTCAGACGGGGTCATGGCAATTCCTTGAGTTATCGGGAAACGGGATCCGGGACACGCATGAGCGCAAGCACTTCACGCACGTCCGGCCTGTCGAGCTCGCCCTCCGGCTCCTTTCGGGCCAGCAGCAGATCGAGCAGGTCGTTGTCGGCCAGGTCCATCAGGGCCTCAAGCCCTGCGGCCTGCCGCACGGTGAGCGTCGCTTCGTGACGGGCAAAGAAGCGCTCGATGAACAAGTCGTTCTCGAGCAGGCCGCGGCGGCAGCGCCACCGCAGTTTGCTCAGACTACGTTCATCGAGTGCAGTGTCCGACATTCGGCTTGCTCGTAACTGAATGCGTTCTCTAGATCGGATGGTCGCAACCGCCTCAAACGGCGCGGCGCACCATCAGTTCCTTGATCTTGCCGATGGCCTTCGTGGGGTTCAGGCCCTTGGGGCAGACGTCCACGCAGTTCATGATGGTGTGGCAGCGGAACAGGCGGTACGGGTCCTCGAGGTTGTCCAGACGCTCGCTGGTCACCTCGTCGCGGCTGTCCGCGATGAACCGGTAGGCCTGCAGCAGGCCGGCCGGCCCGACGAACTTGTCCGGGTTCCACCAGAAGCTCGGACAGCTGGTCGAGCAGCTCGCACACAGGATGCACTCGTACAGGCCGTTGAGCTCGTCGCGCTCCTCGGGCGACTGCAGCCGTTCCTTCTCGGGCGGCGGCGTGTCGTTGACGAGATACGGCTTGATCGAGTGGTACTGCTTGAAGAACTGGGTCATGTCGACGATGAGGTCGCGGATGACGGGCAGTCCGGGCAGCGGCTTGAGCACGACGGTGCCGGGCAGCGTGCGCATGTTGGTCAGGCAGGCCAGGCCGTTCTTGCCATTGATGTTCATGGCATCCGAACCGCAGACCCCCTCGCGGCAGGAGCGGCGGAAGGACAGGGTCGGATCGACCTGCTTGAGCTTGACGAGCGCGTCGAGCAGCATGCGCTCAGACCCGTCGAGCTCGACCTGCAGGGTCTGCATGTAGGGCTTGGCGTCCTTGTCGGGGTCGTAGCGGTAGATCTGGAATGTACGCAAAGTCATCGTGGAGGCTCCGGTGCGCAACGATCAGAACGAGCGGACCTTCGGGGGGATGGACTCCACCGTCAGGGGCTTGAGGTTCACGGGCTTGTATTCGAGGCGGTTGCCCTCGCTGTACCACAGCGTGTGCTTCATCCATTCGGCGTCGTTGCGGCCGTTCGGGAATTCGGGGCTGTCGGCGTAGTCGTTGACGGTGTGGGCACCGCGGCTTTCCTTGCGCGCAGCAGCCGAGACGATCGTGGCCTGTGCTGCCTCGATGAGGTTCTCGACTTCCAGCGCCTCGATGCGCGCGGTGTTGAACACCTTGGACTTGTCCTTGAGCGTGATGCTCTTGACGCGCTCGGCAATGGCCGCCATCTTGACCACACCTTCGTCCATCGAGGCCTGGGTGCGGAACACACCGGCGTGCGTCTGCATCGCCTTGCGGATGTCATTGGCCACGTCCTGGGCGTATTCACCCGAGGTGCTGGCGTCCAGGCGGGCAATGCGCTCGAGGGAGCGGTCGGCGGCGTCCTTGGGCAGCGGCTTGTGCGACTTGCTCTGCTTGCTGAACTCGACGATGTGGTTGCCCGCGGCGCGGCCGAACACCAGCAGGTCGAGCAGCGAGTTCGTGCCCAGGCGGTTCGCGCCGTGCACGCTCACGCAGGAGCACTCGCCCACCGCGTACAGGCCGTTGACCACCGTGTTCGGGCTGCCGTTCTTCGGCACCACGACCTGGCCATGCACGTTGGTCGGGATCCCGCCCATCTGGTAATGGATGGTGGGCACCACCGGGATCGGCTCCTTGGTGATGTCGACGTTGGCGAAGTTGTGCCCGATCTCGTAGACCGAGGGCAGGCGCTTCATGATGGTCTCGGCGCCCAGGTGGGTCATGTCGAGCACCACGTAGTCCTTGTCGGGACCACAACCGCGACCTTCCTTGATCTCCTGGTCCATGCAGCGCGAGACGAAGTCACGCGGTGCGAGGTCCTTCAGGGTGGGCGCGTAGCGCTCCATGAAGCGCTCGCCGTTGCTGTTGCGCAGGATGGCGCCCTCGCCACGGCAGCCTTCGGTCAGCAGCACGCCTGCACCAGCGACGCCGGTCGGGTGGAACTGCCAGAACTCCATGTCTTCGAGCGGGATGCCGGCACGAGCCGCCATGCCCAGGCCGTCGCCGGTGTTGATGAAGGCATTGGTGGACGCTGCGAAGATGCGCCCTGCCCCGCCGGTGGCCAGCAGCACGGTCTTGCCTTCGAGGATGTGGACGTCACCGGTCTCCATCTCGAGGGCCGTGACACCGACCACATCGCCATCGGCATCGCGGATCAGGTCGAGTGCCATCCACTCGACAAAAAACTGGGTACGCGCACGCACGTTCTGCTGATACAGCGTGTGCAGCATCGCATGGCCGGTACGGTCGGCCGCCGCGCAGGCGCGCTGCACCGGCTTCTCGCCGTAGTTGGCCGTATGGCCACCGAACGGGCGCTGGTAGATCGTGCCGTCCGGATTGCGGTCGAAGGGCATCCCGAAGTGCTCGAGCTCGTAGACGACCTTCGGTGCCTCACGGCACATGAACTCGATGGCGTCCTGGTCACCCAGCCAGTCCGACCCCTTCACGGTGTCGAAGAAGTGGTAGTGCCAGTTGTCCTCGGACATGTTGCCGAGCGAGGCACCGATGCCACCCTGCGCTGCCACGGTGTGGGAGCGGGTGGGGAACACCTTGGTGAGCACGGCCACGTTCAGGCCGGCGAGCGCCAGCTGCAGCGACGCGCGCATGCCGGAGCCACCGGCTCCGATGATCACCACGTCGAACTTGCGCTTGGGCAGGGAAGTTCCAACTTGCATTTACAGCCTCCACAGGACCTGGATGGCCCAACCGGCACATCCGACCAACCAGACGATGGTGAACACCTGGGCCACCAGCTTCAGACCCACCGGCTGGACGTAGTCCATCCAGATGTCGCGCATGCCCACCCAGACGTGGTACAGCAGCGCAATGATCACGACGAAGGTCAGGACCTTCATGCCCTGGTTGGCAAAGATGCCGGACCACTTCTCGTAGCCCAGCTCACCGGGCAGCAGCAGCTGCACCAGCAGGACGATGGTGAACAGCGCCATCAGCACGGCGGTGACCCGTTGGGCCAGCCAGTCGCGGAAACCATAGTGCGCGCCTACGACCAGGCGCTTTGAACCGTAGCTCTTGCTCATCGTGGGAGTCTCGTTGTCAGGTTCTCAATACAGGCCGAACAGCTTGGCGCCCAGCGCCACCGTCAGCAGCACGCTGAGCACCAGCGTGACGACTGCCGACTGGCGACCCTGCTCCTTGCTGACGGTGTGGCACACGTCCATCCAGAGGTGGCGCACACCGGCGATGAAGTGATGCAGGTACGACCAGATCAGCCCCAGCACGACCACCTTCAGCACCCAGCCGGGAAACACCCACAACCCCACCGAGAACGCGCTGGTGAACTCTTCGTACGACACCTCCGAGGTGACGCTCTTGTCGAAAAGCCAGATCACCAGGGGCAGCAGCAGGAACATCAGCAGGCCGCTGGCTCGGTGCAGGATGGACACCACCCCTGCCAGGGGGAGTCGATATTGCAGGGCGTCTGGCAGACGCATGGTTCCCGGTCTTTGTTTTGACATACCCAACCTTCTTGGCTGTAACGACAATGAAACCCGTGGATTTTATTGCAACGCAGCACATGCCTGTGCACACAGGTTCGGTGTGCGCACCTTCATTGCACTTCGTTGCGGTAGAAATGCGATGCCGTGTTGTACAGGCCACGGCGAAACTCCACCGGCCGATCGCCATAGGTGAGCGACAGCCGCTCCACACTCAGCAGCGGCGCGCCCTCGGCCACACCCAGCAAGGCGGCCGTCGGCGCGTCGGCACTCACCGCACGCAGCTTTTCCTCGGCGCGGATCATGCGCACGCCGAACTCGGTCTCGAACAGCGCGTACATCGGGCCGCGGTAGTCGCTCAGGCGCTCCGCCGTCAGGCCCTTGAACATCTGCCCGTTGAGCCAGATGTCGTCGAGCACCACGGCCTGCCCGCGCGAGTGCAGCATGCGACGGATCTGGATGGCCGCATCGCCGGCCTTGAGATCGAGCGCACGGGCCACCTCGGCCGGCGCGCGCAGCCGGCGGCAGTCGATGAAGCGGCGCTCGTAGGGTGCCACGACCCCGTCGTCGGGCATGAGCCGAAGGAAGCGATACTGGATCTTCTCTTCGGCGTGGGTCGCCACGAAGGTGCCCTTGCCCTGTCGGCGGACCAGCAGGTTCTCGGCCGCGAGTTCGTCGATCGCCTTGCGCACCGTGCCCTGGCTCACACGGAAGCGCGCGGCCAGCTCCATCTCGCTCGGAATGGCCTCGCCCGGACGCCATTCGCCCGACTGCAGGCCCTTGGTGATCAGGGCCTTGATCTGCTGGTAGAGCGGGCTGAACGCCGGACCGCCGGCATCGGCGCCAGGCGCTGCGGCTTCGGTGGACGGGGGCTGGGGCTGGGGCTGGTTGGCCATGCGCGAGATTGCAACACAAGCCCCCGGTGAAGTCCAGAAACTGATGATAGATGTCTTATATAAGACATAAGACCATTGACGTACTGGGGATAAACACCTAGACTCGCCTACACTTGCAGTCCTTTGCGGCTTGCTGGCCGACCCTCCTTCCTCACAACGATCCCCTGGAGTCTCACCATGAGCAAGAAACCCGTCCGCGTGGCAGTCACTGGCGCAGCCGGCCAGATCGGCTACGCCCTGCTGTTCCGCATCGCCTCCGGCGAAATGCTGGGCAAGGACCAGCCCGTGATCCTGCAACTGCTCGAGATTCCGGACGAAAAGGCCCAGAACGCGCTCAAGGGCGTGATGATGGAGCTCGAAGATTGTGCCTTCCCGCTGCTGGCCGGCATGGAAGCCCACAGCGATGCCAACACCGCCTTCAAGGACACCGACTACGCCCTGCTGGTGGGTGCCCGTCCGCGCGGCCCCGGCATGGAGCGCAAGGACCTGCTGTCGGCCAATGCGCAGATCTTCACCGCACAAGGCAAGGCACTGAATGCCGTGGCCAGCCGCGACGTGCGCGTGCTGGTGGTGGGCAACCCCGCCAACACCAACGCCTACATCGCCATGAAGAGCGCGCCTGACCTGCCGCGCAAGAACTTCACCGCGATGCTGCGCCTGGACCACAACCGCGCGCTGAGCCAGATCGCCGCCAAGACCGGCAAGCCGGTGGCCAGCATCGAGAAGCTGGCCGTGTGGGGCAACCACTCGCCCACGATGTACGCCGACTACCGTTTCGCCACGATCGACGGCCAGTCGGTCAAGGCCATGATCAACGACGAAACCTGGAACCGCGAGACCTTCCTGCCCACCGTGGGCAAGCGCGGCGCCGCCATCATCGCCGCGCGTGGGCTGTCGTCGGCTGCATCGGCCGCGAATGCCGCGATCGACCACATGCGCGACTGGGCCCTGGGCACCAACGGCAAGTGGGTCACGATGGGCGTGCCCTCCAATGGTGAATACGGCATCCCGAAGGACGTGATGTTCGGCTATCCGGTCACCTGCGAAGGCGGCGAGTACAAGCTGGTCGAAGGCCTGGAAATCGACGCGTTCTCGCAGGAATGCATCAACAAGACCCTGGCCGAACTGCTGGAAGAGCAGGACGGCGTCAAGCACCTGCTGTGATGCCGGTGCCCTCCGGGCATCGACCGACCGGGGGCCGATCCTGCAAAGGGTCGGCCCTTTTTTCTTCACCCGAGACTGCGCCCTGACCCACCATGCCCGCTTCCACCGACCTCCTGCACCCCACGGCCGCCCTGTTCGGCGCCGATGAGACGATTGCCTCGCTGCCGGTGTGTGACCACTATGCCGGGGTCGAGGCCCGCATGCGCAAGAGCCTGGCGCTGCAGGGCGAACTGGCTGACGAGTTCGGTGCAGCCGTGTTCGACGCCACGCTCGACGCCGAAGACGGCGCGCCGGTCGGCGGCGAGATCGAGCACATCCAGCTGATCGCCGAACTCGTCAACTCATCCGCCAACTGCCATGGCCGTGTGGGCGCCCGGGTGCATCCGGTGAGTCACCCCCGTTTCGAGGAAGAGGTCGACGCACTGCTGTCGCGCTGCGGCCAGCGGCTGGCGTACCTGATGGTTCCCAAACCGGAGGGACTGGCCGATGTCGTGCGGGCCGTCGGGCACATCGACGCAGTGTCAGCCGCACACGGGCTGACACGCGCGGTGCCCGTGCATGTGCTGATCGAGACCCACGGCGCACTGCGCGAGGCCTGGGAGATCGCCGCCCAACCGCGCATCGAGTCGCTGTCGTTCGGACTGATGGATTTTGTCTCGGCGCACCGTGGCGCCATCCCGGCGCACGGGATGAGCGTCGCGGGGCAGTTCAGCCATCCGCTGGTGCTGCGCGCCAAGCTCGAGATCGCTGCGGCCAGCCATGCCCACGGCAAGACCCCCTCGCACTGTGTGGTGACCGAATTCAATGATGCGTCCGCACTGGGCCAGGCTGCGCATCGGGCTGCCAGCGAACTCGGCTACACGCGCATGTGGAGCATCCACCCGAACCAGATCCGCCCGATCGTGGAGGCGTTTGCACCGGATGCAGCAGATGTCGAGGATGCGGCAGAGATCCTGCTGGCCGCGCAGGCCGCGCAGTGGGGGCCGATCCGGCATCGCACGCGCGGGTCCGACACGTTGCATGACCGGGCGAGCTACCGCTACTACTGGCATGTGCTGCTGCGCGCTCACCGCACCGGCCGACCGGTGTCGCAGGCGGCTCGGGACGCGTTCTTCCGGGCGGGCTGAACAGGGCGCGGCCGGGCGGGATCTCGTCTGCAAGATGTCAGCACAACCTGCCTGAAGCTGAAAAAAGTCTCGAAATACGCCCCGGAACAGTGCAAACTCATGCGTGTTACCGAATGCACATGCCGACAATCGGGGCACGTTGCAGTCCTGCAGGAGACATCCATGATCGCCGTCCGCCCCATCGCGGTTGCACTGTGCAGCCTGGCCTTTGTTGCCACGAGCGCACTCGCCCAGAGCGCCCCGCCCGCCAAGCCCAAGAAACCGTCCACCACCAAGCCCAAGGCGCAGCGGGCGGCAAAGGCGGCAGCCGTGGCAGCGCCGATTGCGATGACGGCGGCGTCGCCCGAGCAGGTCGATGCCGCCACGCGGGTGTATGTCGGTCGCAGCGACTGCGAACTTGGGCAGCATGTTCAGGTGGTCCCGGACCCGGATCACCCGGCGTATTTCCGCGTCACGCTGGCGACCCAGACCTGGGTCGTCAAGCCGGTGCTGTCATCCACGGGAGCCTTGCGCCTCGAAGACGTGCGCGGGCAGGCCCTGATGCTGCAGATTGCCGACAAATCCATGCTGATGAACACGGCGCTGGGCTACCGCATCGCCGACAACTGCGTGCACCCGATGCACCGCGAGGCGATGGCCAATCGCCAGCGCGAGAGCATCGGGATTGCCGGGGCCGACGCCGCGAAGTGACTCGCCGCGCCCCCTGAACCTGGCGGCTTCGGCCGCCATTTTTGTGTCGTGACCTGCCGGTCGGATATTGCGCCACTGCCGCATGCGGCAGTGCACAATCCGTGCCGATGCAAACGCGTGCCGTCTGTCCGTTCTGACGCCGTTGTGACGCAGAAGTCCTTGGCAAGTCTTATATAAGACATAAAATACGAGAGTCACCGGCGCCCGTCCCGGATTGCCGGCCACCCACACCGGAGCCCCCCATGCTGCAAACCTACCGCGACCATGTCGCCGAACGCGCCGCGCTCGGCATCCCCCCGCTGCCGCTGTCTGCCACCCAGACCGCCGAGGTGATCGAGCTGCTGAAGAACCCGCCCGCCGGTGAAGAAGCCTTCCTGCTGGACCTCCTGACCCACCGCGTGCCTCCCGGCGTGGACGATGCCGCCAAGGTCAAGGCCTCCTTCCTCGCCGCTGTGGCGCATGGCGACATTGCCGTGGGCCTGATCTCGAAGGCCAAGGCCACCGAACTGCTGGGCACGATGGTGGGCGGCTACAACGTCAAGCCCCTGATCGACCTGCTCGACGACGCCGATGTGGCGGCAGTCGCAGCCGAGGGCCTGAAGAAGACGCTGCTGATGTTCGACGCCTTCCATGACGTTGCCGAGAAGGTCAAGGCCGGCAATGCGAAGGCTCGCGAGGTCATGCAGTCGTGGGCCGACGCCGAGTGGTTCACCTCGCGCCCCGAAGTCGATCGCAAGATCACCGTCACCGTGTTCAAGGTGCCGGGCGAAACCAACACCGACGACCTGTCGCCCGCGCCCGACGCCTGGAGCCGCCCGGACATCCCGCTGCACTACCTGGCGATGCTCAAGAACACGCGCCCGGACGCCGCGTTCAAGCCCGAGGAAGACGGCAAGCGCGGTCCGATCCAGTTCATCGAAGACCTCAAGAAGAAGGGCCACCTGGTCGCCTACGTCGGCGACGTCGTCGGCACCGGCTCCAGCCGCAAGTCGGCCACCAACAGCGTGATCTGGGCCACCGGCCAGGACATCCCCTTCGTGCCGAACAAGCGCTTCGGTGGTGTGACGCTGGGCGGAAAGATCGCCCCGATCTTCTTCAACACCCAGGAAGACTCAGGCTCGCTGCCGATCGAGGTCGACGTGTCCGCCCTCGAAATGGGTGACGTGGTCGAGGTGCTGCCGTATGACGGCAAGATCGTCAAGAACGGCCAGACCGTCGCCGAGTTCCAGCTCAAGAGCGAAGTGCTGCTCGACGAAGTGCGCGCCGGCGGCCGCATCAACCTGATCATCGGCCGCTCGCTGAC
>CAMLSD010000141.1 GCA_946482595.1 uncultured Comamonadaceae bacterium | reverse complement strand
CCAGGCCGGCCAGGTGGCGCTCGCCCAGGCCCAGCCAGCAGATGCGCGCGGGCAGGCCCTGGAAGGCGATGCGCTCGCGCGCCATGTCGAGCCAGCGGTGCGTGTGGCGGTTTTCAGGGAACAGCTCCTTGATCTTCGCATCGGTCTTGTAGATGTCTTCCGGGTCGCCGCTCAGGGCCACCCAGCGGAACGGACCCTTGCCCTCGCAGAACATCGGGCGGATGTAGGCCGGCACGAAACCAGGGAAGGCAAAGGCGTCCTGCACACCGTGGTCATGCGCGACCTGGCGGATGTTGTTGCCGTAATCGACGGTGGGGATGCCCATGGCCTGGAAGTCCAGCATGGCCTGCACATGGACCGCGCAGGACTGGCCCGCCGCCGTGCTCAGGCGGGCATGCTGCGACGGGTCGCGCTGCGCGGCCTTCCAGTCGTCCACGCTCCAGCCGATGGGCAGGTAGCCGTTGATCAGGTCGTGGGCGGAGGTCTGGTCCGTCACCAGGTCGGGGCGCAGGCCACCGGCCTTGGCGCGGCGCACCAGCTCGGGCAGCACCTCGGCCGCATTGCCCAGCAGGGCGATGGATACGGCTTCCTTGCGTTCGGTGTGGTGCTTGATCAGTGCCAGTGCGTCGTCGATGTCGCGGGCCTGCTTGTCCACGTAGCGGGTGCGCAGGCGGAAGTCGATGCTGCTCTGCTGGCATTCGATGTTCAGCGACGCGGCACCGGCCAGCGTGGCGGCCAGGGGCTGGGCCCCGCCCATGCCGCCCAGCCCGGCGGTGAGGATCCAGCGACCCGACAGGTCGTTGCCGTAGTGCTGGCGGCCGGCTTCGACGAAGGTCTCGAAGGTGCCCTGCACGATGCCCTGGCTGCCGATGTAGATCCAGCTGCCGGCCGTCATCTGGCCATACATGAACAGGCCCTTGCGGTCGAGTTCATTGAAGTGCTCCCAGTTGGCCCAGTGCGGCACGAGGTTGGAGTTGGCGATCAGCACACGCGGTGCATTCGGGTGGGTCTTGAACACCCCCACCGGCTTGCCCGACTGCACCAGCAGCGACTCGTCTTCTTCCAGCGTGCGCAGCGTCTCGAGAATGCGGTCGAAACATTCCCAGTTGCGCGCTGCCCGGCCGATGCCGCCGTAGACCACCAGGCCCTGCGGGTTTTCGGCCACTTCGGGGTCGAGGTTGTTCTGCAGCATGCGGTAGGCGGCCTCGATGAGCCAGTTGCGGCAATGCAGTTCGGTCCCACGCGGGGCACGGATCACGCGGGTGGGGTCGAAACGGGGATCGGGGTTGGTGGTCATGGCGGGGCTCCAGGCAGAAAGGGGTGACGGAAAGACAGTGAGAGGTTCAGGCGGCAAGCCAGCCGAGGTCGAGGCCGATGCGCACGGCCACGGCACCGAGCACGATGCACAGCACCGTGCGCAGCAGCCAGATCACCAGCAGATGGCTGAACTTCACCGGGATGCGGGTGGCGAGGATGCACGGCACGCAACCCGACAGGAACAGCACGGTGCTCACCGTCGTGATGGCCGCCAGCATGCGCAGCGCGAAGTCGGCATCCTTCAGCAGGATGGCCGGCAGGAACATCTCGGCCAGGCCCGAGGCGAAGGCACCGCTGGCGGCCACGGCGTTGTCATTGGCCAGGATGGCGCCGGCGACCCACAGCGCGGGCTTGAGCAGATAGCCCAGCCACTCGAAGACGGGTGTGAACTTGGCCAGGCACAGGCCGGCAAAACCGACGGCCAGGATGCTGGGGGCCACCACGGCGGTCATCTGCAGGCCGTCGCGCAGGTTGGTCCACAGCATCTTCGCCAGCGGATCGCGGCGGCGGTACTGCGCGATGCCGGTGTCGACCGCGGCGCGCCAGCGGCTGGTGCCAGAGGCAGGCTGCGCATCGGCCTGGTCGTCACGCTCATGGGGCAGGGTCGAGATCGGCGGCAGCCAGGCGGTGATGGCCGTCACCACGAAGGTGACGACCAGCGTGGCCCAGAAGAAGAAGCCCCAGTGGTCCATCAGCCCCAGCGTCTTGGCCACCACGATCATGAAGGTGGCCGACACGGTGGAAAAGCCGGTGGCGATGATCATGGCCTCGCGCACGGTGTAGCGACCCTGGAGGAACATGGTGTTGGTGACCAGCAGCCCGATGGAGTAGCTGCCCACGAAGGACGTGACCGCGTCGATGGCCGAGTAGCCCGGCGTACGGAACAGCGGACGCATCACGCGTTCCATCAGCACGCCCACCAGTTCCAGCAGGCCGAAGCCGACCAGGAAGGTCAACGCCACGCCCCCGATCGGGATCAGCACGCCCACCGACAGCGCAAGCTTGTCGAACAGGAAGGGCAGCATGTCCTTCTGGTTGGCCCAGTCAGGCACCGAGCCGCTCAGGTAGAGGCCTGCGAGCACCAGGCCCAGCAGCTTGACGATGCTGAAGACCAGGGCGGCGGTGCCGTCGCGAAAGCGCCCGGTCACGAAGGGTGCCAGCGCGCCGTAGGTCATCAGACCCACGACAAACACGATCGCCAGGTTGCGTTGCTCGCGCACCAGGTAGCTGCTGAGGTGATCGACCGGGATCGTGCTGCGCCCGCCCACCGACACCTCGATGAAAAACAGGAAGATGCCCAGGGCGCTGAAGGCCGCCAGCTTGAGCAACGTGAGTGCCGTGTCGGCCCGGGGCAGGGTGAGGGTGGTGTCGGGTGGGTTCACGGGGTCTCCTGAACGGTTGGGGCGGCTTGTCTTGTACAACTTCATCGCTTTGGCTTGAAGTTGTATATACATTGTCTTTGGCAAGATAGACGCTCGTCAATACAATTGCCAGGAACGACGACTCAGTAGTTACCCTAGGTATGGCCACCAGCTCCCCTCGCACCGCGTCCGGCCCTGTGTCCGACGGCAGCACGCCGCGCCAGCCGGCCTACCAGGCCATCAAGGACCACGTGCTGCAGCAGATCCATGCCGGTGTCTGGAAAGAGGGTGACGCGATCCCGAGCGAGGAAGCCCTGGCGCGCAGCTTCGGTGTGTCGCGCATGACGGTGAACCGGGCGATCCGGGAGCTGAGCGACGAGCAGGTGGTCGAGCGCATCCAGGGGTCGGGCACTTTCGTCGCGCAGCACAAATACCAGGCCACCCTGGTCGAGATCCGCAACATTGCCGAGGAAGTGGCCGCGCGCGGCCATGTGCACCGCAGCGAGTTGCAGCTGCTCGAGCGCTGCAAGGCCAGTGAGGTGCTGGCACGGCAGTTCGGTCTGCCCGCACAGCAGCCGCTGTTCCATTCGGTCGTGGTGCACTTCGAGAACGACCTGCCGATCCAGGTCGAAGACCGCTATGTGAACCCCCAGGTGGCGCCGGACTACCTGTCGCTGGACTTTCGCAGCCAGACGCCCAACGCCTACCTGATGCGCGTGGCGCCGCTGCAGGGGGTGCGCTTCTCGATCGAGGCCTGCGTGCCGCCGCGCGACATGGCCGAACTGCTGCACATGGCGCCGCACGAGCCCTGTCTGGTGCTGCGCCGCCAGACCCACTCGCAGGGCAAGGTGGCGTCGGTGGCTGCGATGTGGCACCCGGCGTCGCGATATCAGTTCACCGGCAGTTTCTAGTGTCGGATTGACAGGTGTGGCGGCGTCCTTGGAGCCAACATGAGCAGCACCATGACCCGCCCACCCCTTGCCGCCGCGCCCCTCGAAGACTGGATCGGCACCACGCTGGCGGCCTCGCGCCCGCGCGCAGTGGCGGCCCTGCTGCGCTACTTCCGTGACCTCGACCTGGCCGAGGAGGCCTACCAGGAGGCCAGCCTGCGTGCATTGCAGCGCTGGCCGCTGGACGGCCCGCCGTCCGATCCGCTGGCCTGGCTGATCCTGGTGGGGCGCAATGCCGGGCTGGACATCGTGAGGCGGGACCGACGGCTCCAGCCGCTGGATGCCACGCCCGACGAAGACCTGCGCAGCGAACACAGCCCGGACTGGACCGACCGCCACGATGACACAGCCTTCGGCGACGACCTGCTGCGCCTGCTGTTCGTCTGCTGCCATCCCCAGTTGCCGGCGGCTCACCAGATTGCGCTGGCGCTGCGGGTGGTGTCCGGGCTGAGCGTGACCGAGATCGCGCGTGCCTTTCTGGTCAGCGAGGCGGCGATGGAACAGCGCATCACCCGCGCGAAACGGCGGGTGGCGGATACCGGCATCGCGTTCGAGACGCCGGGCGTGCCCGAACGCGCAGCCCGCCTCGCGGCCGTCTGCACCACGCTGTACCTGCTGTTCAATGAAGGCTACTCGGCCACCGCGGGCGCGCAGCCGGTGCGCGCGCCCCTGTGCGAGGAAGCCATCCGCCTGATGCGACTGCTGCGCGGCCTGGCGCCGGAAGATGCCGAGGTCGCGGGCCTGCTGGCGCTGATGCTGCTGCAGCATGCACGCAGCGCGGCGCGCGTCGACGCGGCCGGCGAACTCGTGCTGCTCGAAGACCAGGATCGCAGCCTGTGGGATGCCGGGTCCATCGACGAGGGCCTGCGGCTGCTCGATGCCGCGCTGCTGTGCCGACACCCCGGGCCCTATCAGGTGCAGGCCGCCATTGCGGCGATGCATGCGCGCGCCCGGTGCGCCGGAGACACCGACTGGGACGAGATCGACCGGCTTTACGAGGTGCTGGAACGGATGCAGCCCTCTCCGGTGGTCAGGCTCAACCGCGCCGTGGCCGTGGCCCAGCGCCACGGAGCGCTGCCCGCGCTGGCGCTGGTCGACCCCCTGGCCGATGCGCTGGACGACTACTTCAATTTCCATGGGGTGCGCGGTGCACTGCTGGAGCGCCTGGGCCGCCAGGCAGAGGCCCGGCAATCGTTTGTCCGCGCGCTGGGGCTGGCCCGCACGGCAGCCGAGGCGGCCCACATCCGGCGGCTCATCGACCGGCTGGCCCTGCCACCCGAATGAACGACCCCATCACCACCGGTCGCCGCATGGCGCGACCACACCGCAAACCAAGGACCCGACATGCTCTATTCCATCCTGATCCAGGGCAGTGAGGCCCGCACCGCCGCCTGGACACCCGAAGAAAACGACGAGGTCATGGGCCGCCATGCGCGGCTGCGTGCCGAGCTGTCAGCACACGGGCGGCTGGGGCCGGTGATGCGGCTGGCGCCCGGTGTGGCCACCGCGGTGCGACGTGTCGAGGGGAAGATGCTCGCCACGGACGGGCCGTTTGCCGAAGCGACGGAACAGCTGATGGGCATCTATGTGGTCGAAGCCGACTCGCTCGACGAGGTGCTCGACGCGGTGCGCCAGCTCGACTTCGACACGGCATCCTTCGTGATCCGGCCGCTGCTGCATTTCGAGCCGGGCGATGTGCCGCCGGTGATCGGTGTCGGAACCACACCGTGATTCACGTCCTTGGGACGATCGCCCGCACGGTGCGGTGCGACACAACTCAAGGACAACCCATGGATCTCGACGACAAGGTGGCGCTCATCCACGGCGGTGGCGGTTCCATCGGCAGTGCGGTGGCTCAGGCCATGGCACGTGATGGTGCGAGGGTGGTGCTGGCCGGGCGCAGCCGCGCGCGGCTCGAAGCGGCCGCCCGCGACATCGCCGATCAGGGCGGGCAGGCCGAGGTGGCCTTGCTCGATGCGCTCGACGAACGCGATGTGGAAGAGGTCACGGCTGGCGTGGCGGCACGCCATGGCCGCCTGGACATCACACTCAATGCCGTGGGCTTCTCTCATGTGCAGGGCACTGCGTTGCTGGAGCTGAGCTATGACGAGTACGCGCGGCCGCTGTATGCCTACACGCGGTGCAACTTCCTGACCGCACGTTCAGCGGCGCGGCACATGGTGGCACGCGGCGACGGGGTGATCTTCACCGTGTCGACGCCGGGATCACGCATGGCGGCGGGCGGCTTCATGGGCTACGGCGCCGCCTGCGCCGCGATCGAGGCCCTGACCCGACACCTGGCGGGCGAGCTGGGGCCGCACGGGGTGCGGGCCATCTGCCTGCGCAGCGACGCGATACCGCAGGCCATGGACCGGGGGTCGCACACGGCCGAGGTGTTCGGCGAGGTGGCACGGCGCACGGGCCAGGATGCGCACACCTTGCTCGATGAGCGAGCTCGCTCGGCCACGCTGCTGCGGCGCCTGCCGAGCCTGGACGACGTGGCGGGCCTGGCTGCCACGCTGGCCGGTCCGCGCGGAGCGGCGGTCACCGCGGCGGTGATCAACCTGACGTGTGGGTCGGTGGTCGACGTCTGAGGTTCGGGCTCAGCGGGCATGCACCGCGGCAGCGGACGGCGCCGGGCTGGCCGCTGCCGGACGCAACAGGCCGAACAGATTGCGCGGGTCGTCCAGGTGCGGCACGAGGGACAGGGGCTTTCCGATACCAAGTTCGCTCGCGGCCTCGCGCATGTAGCGCAGCGCAGAGAAATCCTCGAGCGCAAACCCGACCGAATCGAACACGGTGACCTCGTCCGCGTGCTGGCGCCCCGGGCACTCGCCGGCGAGCACGCGCCAGAGTTCGGTCACCGCAAACTCTGCGGGCATCTGCTGCAGGTCGCCTTCGATGCGGGTCTGCGGCTCGTACTCGACAAACACACGGGCAGCATGCAGCACATCGGCGGCCAGTTCGGTCTTGCCGGGGCAGTCGCCCCCCACGGCGTTGATGTGCATGCCGGGGGCGAGCAGGTCGGCCGTCAGGATGGTGGCGCGGGTCTTGTCGGCGGTCACTGTGGTGACGACGTCCGCGCCGTCCACCGCCTCGGCAATGCTGTGGCAGCGCACCAGGCGCAGACCGGTGCCCTGCAGGTTGGCCACCAGCTTGTCGGTGGCGCGCGGGTCGATGTCGTGCAGACGCAGGGTGTCGATGCCCAGTACATGGTGAAACGCCATCGCCTGGAACTCGCTCTGGGCACCGTTGCCGATCAGCGCCATCACGCGGCTGTCCTGGCGTGCCAGCGCACGCGCGGCCAGCGCCGACATGGCCGCGGTGCGCAGCGCCGTCGTCAGGGTCAGCTCGCTGAGGAACACCGGCGTGCCGGTTTCGACATCGGCCAGTGCGCCGAAGGCCATCACCGTGGGCAGGCCGACGCGGTGGTTGCCCGGATGACCGTTGACGTACTTGAAGCTGTAGGTGTGCGCGTCGGCAATCGGCATCAACTCGATCACCCCGTCGGTGGAATGGCTCGCAACGCGGGGCGTCTTGTCGAACGTGTTCCAGCGCAGGTAGTCCTGCAGCAGACACTCGACCATGCCATGCAGGCAGGTCGCCAGGCCTTTGCGGGCCACGATGCGGGCCACGTCATCGGCACTCAGAAAGTGGGTGGCGACGCGGTTCGGGCGGTTCATCGGGAGTCTCCTGGAAGGTGCAGCTAGGGTTCTTCCAAGTGTGTGGGGCCCGCAGGTCAAAGAGAATCGCCAAGACTGCCAGCTTTCTGGTAGAAATTTGACAAAACGACAGGGCAGATTGCCGTATCGGCAGAATCCGCGCCGAACCGCAACGCGCCGCGAAGGATCAGCCCATGGACTCCATCGACCACGCCTTGCTGGCCCTGCTGCGCCAGAACGCCCGCATGAGTGTGGCCACGCTGGCGCGCAAGCTCGGCGTTTCACGCGGGACGGTGACCAACCGCATCACGCGCCTGGAAGATGCCGGCGTGATCGTCGGCTACACCGTGCGCCTGCGGCCTGACGCCCGGCCCACCGAGATCGCGGCCTGGATGAGCATTGCGGTTGAAGGCAACGAGGCGCGCCAGGTGATCGCCAGCCTGCTGGGTGAACCGGGTGTGGCCACCTTGCATGACACCAACGGACGCTGGGATCTGCTGGCCGAACTGCGGGTGGCCAACCTGTCGGAACTGGCCCAGGTACTGGAGCGCATCCGCCTCATCAAGGGCATCAGCCAGACCGAAACCAGCATCCACCTCGAGACCTATCGCCTGTCCTGAAGGCGACAGGTGCGTTCAGACGGCGCGATACCAGTCGACCCCGTGCTCGTCAGTGTGGCGCACCGCCTCGCCGCGGTGCAGCAGATAGTTCAGGCAGGCCAGGCTTTCGCCCGTGGCCATGCTGAGCAGATGCACGTCGGCCTCGCCGATGCTGCGCGCGAACAGTGCGCCGAACACGTCCACGGCACGGCGCGGTTCAGCCAGTGTGCGCCGCAGGCGATCGAGCGCGCGGTGCTGGCCGCGCGCCAGCGCGTCGATGCGGGCATGCAGGCCGTGAAAGCACTCGTTGTGCGCCGGCAGCACCAGCACCTCGTCCGGCACGCGCAGTTTGAGCTTGTCCAATGACGCCAGCCAGTCGGCCATCGGGTTGGCGTCGGGTTCGATCGGGTACACCGACACGTTCGACGAGATGCGCGGCAGCACCTGGTCACCCGAGATCAGGACCTTGAGTTCGGGGCAGTACAGGCAGGCATGTTCGGGCGAATGACCACTGCCCACGATGACCTGCCAGGTGTGGCGGCCGATCGGCAATGACTGCCCGTCCGTCAGCCGCACGAAGCTGTCGGGCAAGGTGTGGATGTGCTGCCCGAAACTGCCAAAGCGCACGCAGTAGGTCTCGATCGACGCGTCACTCCAGCCGGCCCGGCGGTAGAACGCGGTGCCGTCTTCCGGTGCTTCGCGGCCGGTGTCGGCCACCATGGCACGGCACATCAGGTACTCCAGGCGCGTCATCCACAGCTTCACGCCGAACTTGCGGGTCAGCCAACCCGCCATGCCGACATGGTCGGGGTGCAGATGGGTCACGAACACCCGGGTCATCGGCCGCCGGTCCGGTGCATTGGCAAACAGGTCGCGCCACACCTGGGCGTTGTCGTCGGTGCGGGTGCCGGTGTCGACGATCGCCCAGCCCTCACCGTCATCCAGGGCCCAGAGGTTGATGTGGTCCAGCGCATAGGGCAGGGGCATGCGGATCCAGTGCACGCCGGGCGCCACCTCCAGCGTCTGGCCGCGCGGCGGAGCGGCGAACGGGTAGCGCAGCGCGGGAGCCGCCGGGGCAGGCGTGTCGTTGTCGGTCTCGTCGGGCATGGGGCTGGACTCCAGGGCGGTTTGGGTTCATCATGTCACCGAACCGTCCCGAACGCAGGGGCCCGGATCGACGTCCGGCCCCTGCTACTGTCGTTTTTGCAGTTCGTCAAGCAATTTCCTGCATGACCCGGCGCGAAGAAAGTTTTTGCGAAGGGTATTGACGAGTTTTCAAAAATGGGCAGAATTCGCTTCCTCGCTGAACACGAAAACGAATCAGCGACGCGAAATAAACCGAATCAAGGCGAGTTTCGCAGCTCTTTAAAAACATACAGCCGATAAGCGTGGGCGTTTGAGGTTGGGTGCTG
>CAMLSD010000140.1 GCA_946482595.1 uncultured Comamonadaceae bacterium | reverse complement strand
GAGCACCACCTTGACATGGTGGGGGTCGTTGGTTCGAGTCCAATCGCGCCTACCACATACGGTAGAAGAAAAAAGCACCTGGCAGCGATGCCCGGTGCTTTTTTTCTTGCGGCGCCATGTGCTGGTGCCGCCACCGGGCCGGGGTGCGGTTCGCGACGCGTGTGCCGCAGAGGGTCACGCAGACGACGCCTGAGCCGCGCATGCGGCGCGGCAGCGTCGGCGCTGCCGGGCCAGGCCCGCAGCGGCGCCCGCCGCGTCAGGCGGCCGGCCCGCTCACCGGGGCGGGCTGCGCTCAGTGCTCGGGCCGCCGCCGGATGCTCACGGCCACCAGCGTGATCACCGTGAGCGGCACGACAAAACTCATCATCACGCCCGAGTAGGCGGTCAGGGCGTCGTGCTGTTGCGCCGCCAGGATCAGATAGGCCACATAGGCCGCGTAGTAGCCCAGGAACACGGCGCCTTCCCAGCGCGCGATCTCGCGGCCGGTCATGAACACCGGCAGGCAGGCCAGCGCCACGGCCAGCATGACCCAGATGTCGAAAGCGAGCACCGAGGGCGGCACCGCCAGGCCGGCGCCTGCCGAGGCGAGGCTCGACAGACCCAGGCACCCCAGGATGTTGAAGGTGTTGCTGCCCACGACATTGCCCACCGCGATGTCGCGTTCGCCCTTGACGGCGGCGGCAATGCTGGTGGCGACCTCAGGCATGCTGGTGCCGGCCGCCACGATGGTCAGGCCGACCACGATGTCGCTCACGCCCATGGACTTGGCGAAGCTCACGGCGGCCTTCACCAGAAGCTCCGAGCCGAAGACCAGCCCGACCAGGCCCACGGCGATGAGGCCGAGCTGGGCACCCCAGTGGCTGTCCCATGCGCCAGGTTCAGCCTGCTTCAGTTCGTCGGCGTACTCGTCGTTGGCTGCCTGCGTCTCGCGGCGCGACTGCATCACCAGGAACACGGTGTAGGCAATCAGCAGCACGGTGAGGACGCCCCCGTCGATGATCGAGAGCTTGCCGTCGAAGGCAAAGGCCAGCAGCAGCACGCTGGCGCCGATCATGATCGGGACCTCCTGGCGGATCAGCTGGATATGCACCACCAACGGCATGATCACCGCACTGAGCCCGAGGATGAACAGCACATTGAGGATGTTGCTGCCGACCACGTTGCCGATGGCGATGTCGGTCTGCCCGTCCAGCACGGCGCCCACGCTCACCGCAATCTCGGGCGCGCTCGTGCCGAAGGCCACGATGGTCAGGCCCACCACCAGCGGGCTGATCCCGAACGAAAGCGCCAGCTTCGAGGCGCCGCGCACCAGGGTGTTTGCGCCGAGAACCAGCAAGGCCAGGCCGGCCAGGAAGATCAGGAGGTTCATGGCGCCAGACTCTAGCATCGGGCGTGCGCGGATACGCAAGGCAACACGGACGCCTGGAAAATCGAACGACCGTACCGGGGAAACCCTTCTGCATCCTGTGGCGCCGCGCGCCCTAGAATCGTTTTGCTGTGCACAAATTCGTGCACGGCAAACCAGGCTGTTGGAGAACCCCCTCATGGCACAGGCCAAGCGCGTCGCAAGCGCAGCATCGGGCGCCGCGGACGCGCCGCAAGTCCGAACGCTCAAGAAGTACCCGAACCGCCGTCTCTACGACACGGCCACCAGCAGTTACATCACCCTGGCCGACGTCAAGCGCATGGTGCTCGACGGCGAGGACTTCGTCGTGCGCGATGCCAAGTCCAACGACGACCTGACGCGCAGCATCCTGCTGCAGATCATCCTGGAAGAGGAGACCGGCGGTGTGCCGATGTTCTCGACCACGATGCTGGCCCACATCATCCGCTTCTACGGCCACACGATGCAGGGCCTGATGGGCTCGTACCTCGAAAAGAACATCCAGTCGTTCATCGACCTGCAGAGCCGGTTTGCCGAGCAGTCCAAGGGCGTCTACGACCCCAAGTCCTTCAGCCCCGAGATGTGGACGCAGTTCATGAACGTGCAGACGCCCATGATGCAGGGTTTGATGACCAACTACCTCGAGCAGTCGAAGAACGTGTTCGTGCAGATGCAGGAGCAGATGCAGAAGCAGGCCGAGACCATCCTGCCCACGTTTCCGGGGTTTCCCGGGCCCAAGCGCTGACCGGGTCGGCCCGGATCGGCGAAAATCCGGGCCATGACACAAGATCACGCGCCGGCCACCGCCCCCACCGCGGCCGCCCCCAAGGTCGGATTCGTCAGCCTGGGATGCCCCAAGGCCCTGACGGATTCGGAACTCATCCTGACGCAGCTGCGTGCGGAGGGCTACGACACGTCGAAGACCTTCCAGGGCGCGGACCTCGTCATCGTCAACACCTGCGGCTTCATCGACGATGCCGTCAAGGAAAGCCTGGACACCATTGGTGAGGCCCTGGCCGAAAACGGCAAGGTCATCGTGACCGGCTGCCTGGGCGCCAAGACCGGGACCGGCGGCGAGAACCTGGTCCGCCAGATCCACCCCAAGGTGCTGGCCGTCACCGGGCCGCACGCCACCCACGAAGTGATGGACGCCGTGCACCAGCACGTGCCCAAGCCGCACGATCCCTTCGTCGACCTGGTGCCCGCCACCGGCGTGAAACTCACGCCGCGCCACTACGCCTACCTGAAGATCAGCGAGGGCTGCAACCACCGCTGCAGCTTCTGCATCATCCCGAGCATGCGCGGCGATCTGGTGTCGCGCCCGATCGGTGACGTCCTGGGCGAGGCGCAGCGCCTGTTCGAGTCCGGCGTCAAGGAGCTGCTGGTGATCAGCCAGGACACCAGCGCCTATGGCGTGGACATCAAGTACCGTACCGGTTTCTGGGACGGCAAGCCGGTCAAGACCCGCATGCTCGACCTGGTGGCGGCCCTGGGCGAAATGGCCGAGCGGCACGGCGCCTGGGTGCGCCTGCACTACGTCTATCCGTACCCGCATGTGGACGAGGTCCTGCCACTGATGGCCCAGGGCAGGGTGCTGCCCTACCTGGATGTGCCGTTCCAGCATGCACACCCCGATGTCCTCAAGCGCATGAAGCGGCCGGCCAACGGCGAGAAGAACCTCGAGCGCATCCTGCGCTGGCGCGAGGTCTGCCCCGACATCGTGATCCGCTCGACCTTCATCGCGGGCTTCCCTGGCGAGACCGACGCCGAGTTCGACTACCTGCTCGACTTCATGCGTGAAGCCGAGATCGACCGTGCCGGCTGTTTTGCCTATTCGCCGGTCGAAGGCGCCAGCGCCAACGAGCTGGCCGGTGCCGTGCCGGCCGAGCTTCGCGAAGAGCGCCGTGCGCGTTTCATGGCTGTGGCCGAAGAGGTGTCGGCACGCAAGCTGCAGCGCCGTGTGGGTGCGACCATGCAGGTGCTGGTCGATAGCGCACCGGCCCTGGGCCGCAAGGGCGGGGTGGGGCGCAGCTACGCGGACGCCCCCGAGATCGACGGCACCGTGCGCCTGCTGCCGCCTGAAAAGGCATCAAAAACACTCAAGGTCGGCGAGTTCACCCGGGCGCGCATCGTGGCCACCGAGGGCCATGACCTGATCGGCATGCCGATCTGAGCTGGGGGCGCGGCCCGATGAAAGTCCTGCTCATCACCGACCCGTTGCCGGCGGCGCCGTATGTCGCGGCGCTGAGGGAACTGGCGCCGGACCTGCAGGTGACGGTGTGGCAGCGCGACCTGCTACCTGCCGAATGGCAGGACGCCGATGTGGTGCTGGGCTGGCGCCTGCCAGCCGGCGTGGCGGGCGCCTTGCCCCGGCTGCGTTGGGTCTGCTCGATCGCCGCTGGCGTCGAGAAGCTGCTGGTGCCTGATCTGCCTGCAAACGTGCCGATGTCGCGCATCGTCGACCCGGACCAGGCCCTGGGCATCGCACAGTATGTCGCGATGATGGCGCTGCGACACCTGCGTGAACTGCCTCGCTACGAGGCACAGCAGGCCGCCCGGTCGTGGGATCGGCACCCGATGGCCGCCGCGCGCGACAGCGTGGCCGTGCTGGGCATGGGCGAAACCGGCCGGGAGATCGCCCGTGTGCTCGAATCGCTGGGGCTGACGGTGCGCGGCTGGAGCCGCTCCAGCGGCCTGTCACTCGCCGATGTCCTGCGCGACGCCCGGATCGTGGTGTGTGCCTTGCCGCTCACGGCGCAGACCGAAGGGCTGCTCGATGCGCGCGCGCTGGGCATGCTGCCGCGCGGCAGCTACCTCATCAATGTGGCGCGCGGCGCGCATGTGGTCGAGGCCGATCTGATCCAGGCCATCGAATCCGGCCAGCTGGCCGGCGCAGCGCTTGACGTGCAGGCCCGTGAACCGCTGCCCGCCGACTCCCCGCTGTGGGCCGTGCCCGGCGTGACCATCACGCCCCACATCGCGGCCCAGTCGTCGCTGGCGACCATTGCGCGCCAGTTCCTGGACGGCCTGGCCGTACTGCAGGCCGGAGCGCCGCTGTCCCACCAGGTGGACCGCGGCCTGGGCTATTGAGCCACGGGCCGCGTGCTGCCGTCACGTCCCGCCACTTCCCGCCACTTTCCGCTACCCCCCGCCACACCGACCCGATTGCCGCCCATGTCCGATTCCAAGCCTCCTGCACACCGCGACACCCGGCTCATCCAGCACGACTACCGCGCGCCGGACGAGTTCGAGGCCGTGCCCGTCGGGGTGTACAAGGCCTCGACGGTGTTCTTTCCGTCGGTGGCGGCACTGCGCGAGCGCCAGTGGATCGACAAGAGCGGCTACACCTACGGCCTGCATGGCACGCCCACCAGCTTCACGCTCGAGGAGCGGCTGGCCACGCTGGAAGGCTGCCGCCACATGCTGCTGGCCCCCAGCGGGCTGGCGGCCATCACCACGGTGGACATGGCGCTGCTGCAGGCCGGTGATGTGGTCGTGCTGCCGGACAACGTCTACGGCCCGAGCCTGCAGTTCACGCGCCACGAACTCGCCCGGTGGGGCGTGTCCCATCGGCTCTACGATCCGATGGACCCGGCGTCGCTGGCGGCCGTGCTGGATGATCGCGTCAAGCTGGTCTGGACCGAAGCGCCGGGCTCGGTCACGCTGGAATTTCCTGACCTGCGTGCTCTGGTGCGCTGCACGCGTGAGCGTGCGCCGGCGGCCGTGGTGGCGCTGGACAACACCTGGGGCGCGGGCCTGGCGTTCCAGGCCTTTGCGCTCGGAAACGACCTGGCAGTCGACGTCACGGTGCATGCGCTGACCAAATACCCCTCGGGTGGTGCCGATGTGCTGATGGGCTCGATCGGCTGCGATCGCAGCGAGCTGCATCGTGTGCTGGCCTTGACGCACAGCCGGCTCGGCCTGGGGGTGGGGATGAACGACGTGGAGGCCGTGCTGCGCGCGCTGCCGTCGCTGCCGCTGCGTTATGCAGCGCAGGACAAGGCCGCGCGTCGTATCGCCCAGTGGGCCTGTGGCCGCAGCGAGTTCGCGCGGGTGCTGCACCCCGCACTGCCGGGGTCACCGGGGCATGAGCACTGGGCCGGACTGTGTGAGTCGGCCGCCGGCCTGCTGACGGTGGAATTCGATGAGCGCTACGACCAGGATGCCGTCGACGCCTTTGTCGACCGCCTGCAGCGCTTCCGGATCGGGTGGTCCTGGGGCGGGCCGGTCAGCCTGGCGGTGCCGTATCGGGCCGACCGCATGCGCCAGTTGCCTACGCCCTACCGGGGGACGCTGGTGCGCCTGTGCATCGGCCTGGAGCATGTCGACGACCTGATTGCCGACCTGGAAGGCTCCCTGCAGCAACTGCCGCGCTGAGCGGCGGCTTGACCCCGGCGGTTCGTTCACACCTTCTCAGTCCTTCGACGGGTTCGATGACACCTTGTGGCGCATCAGGCGGCCCTTTTCGCGCTCCCAGTCGCGCTTCTTTTCGGTGTCGCGCTTGTCGTGCAACTGCTTGCCCTTGGCCAGCGCGATCTCGGCCTTCACCCGGCCGCCCTTGTAGTGCAGGTCCAGTGGCACGAGCGTGTAGCCCTTCTGCTCGACCTTGCCGATCAGGCGGCGGATCTGGTCCTTGTGCATCAGGAGCTTCTTGGTGCGGTCGGCCTCGGGCTTGACGTGCGTGGAGGCAGTGCGCAGTGCATTGATGCGGCAGCCGATCAGGTAGAGCTCGCCATCGCGAATCACGACGTAGCCGTCGGTGAGCTGCACCTGCCCGGACCGCACGGCCTTGACCTCCCAGCCCTCCAGCACCATGCCCGCCTCGAAGCGTTCCTCGATGAGGTAGTTGAAGTGGGCTTTTCTGTTTTCTGCGATCGACATGTTGTTTTCCGTGGTGGCAGGCAGCTCGGCACTGGCGCGGGCTGCGGCAGCCGTTCAAGCGGGTGCCTCAGGCAAGCCGCAGGGCCCGGGCCTGCCTGACTACAATCCCGGCATTGTATGAAGCACGTCAAGAAGTCAGTCCTGCTCTGGTACTCGCCGCAGGAGATGTATGACCTGGTCACCGGGGTGAGCGACTATCCGAGGTTCCTGCCCTGGTGCGAACGGGCCGACGTGCTCGAGCAGCACGACGACGGCATGACCGCCCGGCTCACGCTGCGCTACGCCGGGCTGCATCATGCCTTCACCACCCGCAATGTGCATGTGCCGGGCGAGATGGTGGTGGTCAAGCTGGTCGATGGCCCGTTTTCGACGCTCGAAGGGGAGTGGCGTTTTGTCGGCCTCGATGCCGGCAATTCGGGCCCGCCGGCGTCCAAGGTCATGTTGGACCTGCGCTACGCATTTTCAAGCGGTGCGCTGCAGTCGATCGTGAGCCCGGTCTTTGACCGCATCGCCAACACCCTGGTCGATTCGTTCGTGAAACGCGCGGAGCAGGTCCATGGCCCCCGGTGAACTGCGGGTCGAGGTGGCCTACAGCGCCGCGCCGAGGCAGGTCGATCGGGTGCAGGTCACACTGTCGGCCGGCGCCACCATCCTGCATGCACTGCGCGCCAGCGGCATGCTGGAGCGTCATCCGGAGATCGACCTGGCGGTGCTTCGCGTGGGGATCTGGGGTCGGCTGCATGCCTTGAGCGACCCGGTGCGCGACCGCGATCGCATAGAGGTCTACCGCGGGCTGAGCGTGGACCCGAAAGAAGCGCGGCGGGTGCGCTACAAGGCGCAGCGCAAGGCCCGCGCCTGAGCCCCGCGCGGATGACGGCTGAGCGTCAGCGGCAGTCGCCGGCGATGGCCTGGCGCATGCGCTCCATTTCCTGGTTGCGCTGGGCGTCGCTCAGGATCTCACGTTCGCCCTTTTCATTCGTGCGCGCGATCCGCACGCCGCTCTCCAGCGTGCGCAGGTGGCCCCGTGCCCGTTCGCAGTTTTCAGCCCGGGCGATCGCCAAGCGCTCGTCATCGGTCTTGCGGCGTACTTCCTGGGCCTGATCGCCCTGGCGTTTGCGGGCTTCGAGTTCCTTGTCGACCGGGAGCTTGCCGGCCTCGGGCGCTGACGCGGCCGAGGCTGCCGCAGCGGGTCCCACAGGCCGCACCGGGCCCTTCTGGAGGATGTCCCGCTCCGGAACGCTGTTCGGAGGCGGGCGATCGCTGAAATGGACGTTGCCCGAGGCATCCTTCCACTTCCACTGCGCGGCAGCCGGCAGGCTCAGGGCCGAGCCGAACACCACGGCGGCACAGGCACACAACACACGGAAGGTCGAAGTCTTCATGCGGCGCAGTGTAGCCGTGCGCCCCACTGACTTCCACCCGTTGCAACCCCGGGTGTGTGCCGGTGCGTGACGTATCGCACGCTTGCGGCGGGAGCGAAGGGACAACCCCCCTTGACAGGGACGAACGGGCGACATGTCCGTATAATTCGCTTTTGCGTCTGGAGCTTTCTCATGCGCCTCCTCGGTAAAGCGCTCACCTTCGACGATGTGTTGCTGGTGCCGGCGTTCTCCAACGTGTTGCCCCGCGACACTTCCCTTGCGACACGTCTGTCGCGCAACATCACGCTGAACCTTCCGCTCATGTCCGCCGCGATGGACACCGTCACCGAAGCCCGCCTGGCGATTGCCATCGCACAGGAAGGCGGCATCGGCATCGTCCACAAGAACCTCAGCGCCCGGCAACAGGCGGCCGAGGTGGCGCGCGTGAAGCGCTACGAGTCCGGCGTGCTGCGCGACCCGATCACCATCGAGCCCGACCTGCCGGTGCGCCAGGTGCTCGAGCTGTCCCGCCAGCATGGCGTGTCCGGCTTCCCGGTGCTCGAGGGCAAGAAGGTGGTCGGCATCGTCACCGGCCGCGACCTGCGCTTCGAGACCCGCATGGACATCCCCGTGCGCGAGATCATGACCCCGCGCGAGCGCCTGATCACCGTGAAGGAAGGCGCCTCGCTCGAAGAGGGCAAGGCCCTGATGCACAAGCATCGCCTGGAGCGCGTGGTGGTCGTCAACGACGCCTTCGAGCTGCGCGGCGTGATGACGGTGAAGGACATCACCAAGCAGACCAGCTTCCCGAATGCCGCCCGCGATCACCACGGCAAGCTGCGCGTGGGCGCCGCCGTGGGCGTGGGCGAGGGCACCGAAGAGCGGGTCGAACTGCTGGTGAAGGCCGGTGTCGACGCGCTGGTGGTCGACACCGCCCACGGTCACAGCAAGGGTGTGATCGACCGCGTGCGCTGGGTCAAGCAGAACTTCCCGCAGGTCGACGTGATCGGCGGCAACATCGCCACCGGCGCGGCCGCGCTGGCGCTGGCTGAGGCCGGCGCTGATGCCGTCAAGGTGGGCATCGGCCCCGGCTCGATCTGCACCACCCGCATCGTGGCGGGGGTGGGTGTGCCGCAGATCATGGCGATCGACAGCGTGGCCAGCGCGCTCAAGGGCAGCGGCGTGCCGCTGATCGCCGACGGTGGCATCCGCTACTCGGGCGACATTGCCAAGGCGATCGCGGCCGGCGCCAGCACCGTCATGATGGGCGGCATGTTTGCCGGCACCGAAGAGGCGCCCGGTGAGGTCATCCTGTACCAGGGCCGCAGCTACAAGAGCTACCGCGGCATGGGTTCGATCGGCGCGATGCAGCAGGGCTCGGCCGACCGCTACTTCCAGGAGACCTCGGGCAACAATCCCAACGCCGACAAGCTCGTGCCCGAAGGCATCGAAGGGCGGGTGCCCTACAAGGGCTCGGTCGTCGCGATCATCTACCAGATGGCCGGCGGGCTGCGTGCCTCGATGGGCTACTGCGGTTGTGCGTCGATCGACGAAATGCGCGAGAAGGCCGAGTTTGTCGAGATCACCTCGGCCGGCATTCGCGAGAGCCACGTCCACGACGTGCAGATCACCAAGGAAGCGCCCAACTACCGCGTCGAGTGACGCCAGCCCTCCCGGCCCCAGGCAGCACGTGGTGCTGCCTTTTCCGTTTTCAGAACAGGCTCCCACCGTGCACGACAAGATCCTCATCCTCGACTTCGGCTCCCAGGTCACCCAACTGATCGCCCGGCGCGTGCGCGAGGCGCACGTGTACTGCGAGGTCCATCCGTGCGACGTCAGCGACGAGTGGGTGCGCGAGCACGCGCGCGACGGCCGCCTCAAGGGTGTGATCCTGTCGGGCAGCCATGCCAGCGTCTACGAGGACACCACCGACAAGGCCCCTCAGGCGGTGTTCGAGCTGGGCGTGCCGGTGCTGGGCATCTGCTACGGCATGCAGACCATGGCCCAGCAGCT
>CAMLSD010000139.1 GCA_946482595.1 uncultured Comamonadaceae bacterium | reverse complement strand
GAGCTTGCGCAGGATGTGCTGCACATGGATCTTCACCGTGGTCTCGGCGATGTCGAGGGCGCGGCCGATTTCCTTGTTGCTGGCCCCGCGGGCGATGTGCTCCAGGATCTCGCGCTCGCGTGGCGACAACTGGGCCAGCGGCTCGGTCGGTGCCGCCGCCAGGGCCGAGCGGCTGGCCGCGCCGTTGAGCGACTGGAAGGCCGAGACCAGCTTGCCCGTCATCTCGGGGCTCACGACCGACTCGCCGGCCACGACACGCCGGATGGCCTGCACCAGCGCCGGGCCATCGATGGTCTTGAGCACATAACCGTGTGCGCCAGCCTTGAGGGCGCCGGCCAGGTCGCGCGCGTCCTCGCTCACGGTGAGCATCAGCACGCGGCTGCCCGGCGAGGCCTCGCGCAGGCCGGCGATGGCGTCGATGCCGGTGGCCCCGGGCAAATGGTTGTCGAGCAGGACCACGTCGGGGTGCAGCTCGCTCACGCGGCGCAGCGCCTCGCCGGCGTCGGCCGCATCGCCCACGATCTGCAGGCCGGGCTCCAGGCTGAGCAGCGCGATCAGGCCGCGCCGGAACAAGGTGTGGTCGTCGACCACCAGCACACGGATGCGGTCAGGTTCGGGCATGCAGGTCCTCAGGCGGCTTGGGCGACCGGACGATCCGGCACCACGGTGGTCTGGTCGGGCAGGCTCAGGATCACCTGGGCGCCTTCGTCGGGGCGGCCCTGCACCGTGACGGTGGCGCCGATGCGCCGGGCCCGCTCGTTCATGATGCGCAGGCCCACATGGGTCTCGTCGGGCGCGTGTTCGGCCGGGTCGAAGCCGCGGCCGTCGTCGCGCACCTCGATGCGCCAGGCCGGCGCGCGGGTGACGTCCACCCACACCTGGCTGGCGCCGGCATGCTTGCGCACGTTGGACAGGGCTTCCTGCACGATGTGCAGCACCTGCACCTGCACATCGGCCGGCAGCGGCAAGCCGTGGCCATGGAAGGTGAGCCGTGTGGCCAGGCCCGTCTGCAACTCGAACTTCTGCAAGGTGGTGCGCAAGGCGGGCTCGATGTCCTCGTTGTTGGTGCGGGTGCGGAAGTGCACCAGCAGCTCGCGCACGTCGGCGTAGCACTCGCGCACCCCGACGTCGAGCTCGTCGGTCGCGCGCTCTGCGGCCGCGTTGTCGAGGCGGGCCCGTGCATCGCGCAGCAATTGCACCTGGATCTTCAGGAAGGCCAGCGACTGCGCAATCGAGTCGTGCAGCTCCTGCGCCAGCAGGCCACGCTCCTGGGCCACCGCCGATTCCTTCTCGAGCGCCTGCGCACGCAGGCCCTCCATGGCACTGGCCAGGTGGGCCGCCAGCGTCTCCAGCAGCGAGCGTTCGTCATCGCCCAGCTGCACCTCGCCGCGGAAGAACAGGTCGATCTCGCCGAGCACCCGCTGATGCAGGGCCACCGGCAGCGACACCAGCGTCTGGTAGCCGGCCTGTGCGCAGTGGCCCATACTGCCGTCGGGCGTCGCGTGGATCGGGATGACCCGGGTGCCCGCGGACTCGTGGGTGCGCCCGCAGTGGCAGCTGCCGGCATGCAGGCACTGCTCGGCCTCGACCATCACCCTCGGCAGGCAGTCGGTGGCCAGCAGCAGGTAGCGCTGGTTGGCCTCGTCGGACCAGCGTATGGCCACCGCGTCGGCGCGGGCGATCTCACGCACCTGGCGGGCAAAGCCGCGCGCAAGATCATCGAGGGTCGGGGCATCGGCCAGGCTGCGACTGACGTCATACATCGCCGCCAGGCGCTCGCGCTGCAGCTCCAGGCGGGCGGTCTTCTCGCGCACCTTGGCCTCCAGCGTGCCGTACAGGGCCTGCAGGTTTTCGGCCATGCGGTTGAAGCCCCGGGCGAGGTGCCCGAACTCGTCGTCCGCTGCCGGTTCGACCCGGGCAGCGAAGTCGCCCCCTTCGACACGTTCCAGCCCGCGCTGCAGCCGCGCGACCGGGTCGAGCACGAACAGGTAGCCGGCATACAGCAGCACCACCGCACTGCCGATGGCCAGGGCCATCATGGCCAGCTGGAACATGTGCAGCAGCGCCGTCCAGCGCGACAGCTGCAGTTCGATGCCGGTGACCAGGTCGTCGATGGCCCCCACGAAGGCATCGATGCGGACCAGCTCGGGCGCCCCCTGCCCAGCCTGCCAGACCTGCCGCAAACCGGCCCATTGCGTGCGCACCGCGTCGAACTGTGCGCGGGTCGTGTCGTTCCAGGGCACGAACAGCGGGCGGGAAGGATCACCGGCGCGCAGCGACTCCAGCACCCGGTCGAATCGGGCGACCTGCTCTCGAACGGGCTCCTGCACGGCGCCCTGAGCCCCCATGACGGCCAGACGGTAGGTCTGCATGCGCATGCGACCGGCCTCGTTGACCGCCGCGGCGCCACCCTCGATCTGCCAGGTGAGCCACAGCGTGGAGCCGATGGACGCCAGCGCAAGCGCCAGCGCCAGCGCGCCCATCAGCACGAGCTTGGCGGCGAGGGACCATCGAGCGTGAGTCATCGTGCCCGCAATATAGGCGCGCCCGACGCCACGAGCTTGATCAACATCAAGTGCGCAAGGGTGTTGCTGCGGCGCCGCCGTACATCTCGCGCGCCACCGCCACAAAGGCCGTGGCCGCCGGCGACAACCGGGCCCCGTCGCGCACGGCCAGGCCCACGCGGCGCGGTGCACGCGGCCGCAAGGGGCGGTAGACGATCCCGGGAGGATCGTCCGGCAAGGCCAGCCGGGCGGCGATCGACAGGGCCAGGCCGCGCTGCACGAAACCGAGGATCGACAACAGCTGCGGGAACCGGTAGAGCACACGCGGACGGGCGCCTGCCGCATCCAGCAGGCCCTGGATCAGTTCGCCGCAACCGGCCTCGGTCAGCACGAACGGCAGGCCATCCAGCAGGCGGGGTTCGATGGCGGTTTCCTGCGCCAGCGGGTGGTCGGCGGGCAGCAGCACCATGAATTCGTCCTCCACCAGCGGCACGGTCTCGAACCGGTCGTCGGGCAGCACGACAAAACCGATCTCCACCCGCCGCTCCATCAGCCAGCGCACCACTACATCGTCGCTGTCCTCGTCGATGTAGACGGCAATGCCCGGATGCCGCCGAGCAAAACGGGCCAGCACGTCGGGCAGGATGCGCAGGCTGGAGGTGAAACCGAAGGAGCCGACCCGCAAGGTGCCTTCGCGCAGACCGCGGGCGTCCTTGGCATCCTGGACCAGCGCCTCGTGCAGGGTGCGGATCTCGTGCGCCCGGGCCAGCAGCCGGGCGCCGGCCGGCGTCAGCTCGGGCACGGCCCGCTCACGCGAGAACAGCACCACACCCAGCTCCTTCTCCAGCGAGCGCAGCGCATGGCTGACGGCCGACTGGGTGATGCCCAGCAGCGCGGCCGCACGCGAGAAACTGCCGGCCTGGGCCAGGGTGGCAAACACTTCGAGCTGGGTGAAGGTCATCGCGCCTGATGAGCATTCGCTCATTTCCATATGAATGAGCGTGAGCATAGACTCATTCGAACCGCCCCGCACCCCCCACCGCCTCCGATCACCTTCACGACGATGACCACGCCCAGCTCCACCACCTGCCTGCCTCCCGTGGCCGAAGCGCCGCTGTGGAGCATCTATGCCCGCCTGGTCGCCGTGCCGGCCATCTGGGGTGGCACCTTCATCGCCGGGCGCATCGTCGCGCTGCACCTGCCGGTGGCCACCGGTTCGGTGCTGCGTTACCTGATCGCCTGCGCGGCGCTGCTGATCGCCGCCCGCGTGCTCGAAGGCGGCCTGCCCCGGCTGTCGCGCCAGCAGTTGCTGGCCACCCTCGGCCTGGGGGCCACCGGCATCTTTGCCTACAACCTGTTTTTCCTCGGCGCGCTGGCCCATCTGCCGGCCAGCCGCACCTCGCTGATCATCGCGCTCAACCCGGTGGTGACGATCACCGTGGCCTCGCTGCTGCTGCACGAGCGGCTCAGCCTGCGGCGCTGGGCGGGGGTGGCGCTGGCCCTGGTCGGTGTGTGGATCGTGATCTCGCGGGGTGACGTGACAGCGGCGCTCGGGCAGTCGATCGGCAAGGGCGAGTTGCTGATGTTCGGCGGCGTCTGTGCCTGGGCCGCCTACACGCTGCTGGGCCGGGTGGCGCTGCGCGGCCTGAGCCCGCTGGCAGCCACCACCTTCGCCTCGCTGTGGGGCACGGCGATGCTGCTGGTGCTGGCCGCCCCGGAGTGGCCGCGCCTGGAGGCCAGTGCCTTCACCCCGGCCGTGGTGCTGTCGGCGCTGTACCTGGGGGTGCTGGGCACGGCACTGGCCTTCGTCTGGTATTCGCAGGGTGTGCAGCGGCTGGGTGCCGCACGCACGGTGGTGTTCAACAACCTCGTGCCGGTGTTCGGCGCCTGTTTTGGCGTGCTGCTGCTGGGCGAATCCCTGCTGACCAGCATGCTGGTGGGCGGTGCGGTCGCGGTGTGCGGCGTGATGCTGGCATCGCGCTCGCGCTGAGCAGCCTGCTGCAGTCGCCGGCGGTTCAGTCGAACACCGGCAGCACCGTGTGCTTGAGGTGGCCCCGCGCCTGCTCGAAGTCGGGCATGACCGACCGCACGACGTCCCAGAAGCGGTCGCTGTGGTTCATCTCGCGCAGGTGAGCGAGTTCATGCGCCACGACATAGTCGATCGTGGGCATCGCAAAGTGGATCAGGCGCCAGTTCAGCCGGATCGAACCATCGGCCGACGCACTGCCCCAGCGTGTCTGGGCCGATGACAGGCTCAGCCGCGTGTAGTTCACCCCCAGCCGCGGCGCGAAGTGGCGGCAGCGCTCCTCGAACACCCGGCGCGCCTGGCGCTGCAGCCAGCTCTGCACCACGTCACGAATCTGTTCGGGCCCGGCCTGCTGCGGCAAGCCCACATGCAGCACCAGACGCGGCACGCCAGGCAGCGACTCGGCCGTGCTGTCGAGCACGGCGCCGGTGGCCCGGGGGTCCAGCAGCACGATGACGGTTTCGCCCAGGAAGGGAATCGCCGTGCCGTCGCGCCAGTCGACCCTCGCCTGCTGCAGCCGCCGGTTGCGCTCATCCTGCTCGGCCAGCTTGCGCAGGATCCAGCGCCCCTTGTCACGCAGGGCCGCCTCGATCTCGCCCAGGCCCACCCACCGGGGGGCACTGACGCTCAGGCCGTCCGGGCCGACGACAAAACCGATGGTGCGCCGCCGGGCGCGCCGCAGCTCGTAGGCCACCCGATGCCCGTCGAGCCGCACGTCATGGCTGGCGCGGGGGTGGGCAAAGGCAACCGCAGGCAGTTCAGCGGCGCCCGACATGGCGTCGCCCGCGGGCATCACGCCACCCGGCGGCCGGGCGACATCGGGGGCAGGCGGCGCGGCGGGGCGGTGCGTCGGTGCGGCATCGGCCGGCACCGGCCAGACGGGAGCCGGGAGGGGCGCACCGTTGGCGGCAGTGACCGCGGACGGGGTGGCCGCCGCATCCGGCACCGGCCCGAAGGGCAGTGCCAGCTGCAGGGAATCGGTGTCGTGCGGTGCCCGGCTCGCCATGGGCTGCGAGTATAGAAGTTCAGGCCTGCGCGGCGCGGGCGGGCGCCGTCGGCGCATAGGCTTCGGGGTCGAGACGGCGCATTTCGGCTTCGATCCAGGTCTCGACCTCGCGCATCAGTTCGTCGGCTTCGCGCCCGACGGTCTCGATCGGCTTGCCGATGGAGATGTCGATCACGCCGGGCCTGAGCACGAAGCTCTTGCGCGGCCAGCAGCGCGCCGAGGTGACGGCGATGGGCACGACGGGCACGCCGGTGGCCACCGCCAGGCGTGTGCCGCCGGACTTGTAGACGCCCTGGCTGCCGCGCTCGGTGCGGGTGCCTTCGGGGAACATGATCACCCAGTTGCCGCGCGACATGAACTGGCGGCCCTGCTCGGCCACCTTGCTCCAGGCTTCGGTGCGTTTGCTGCGGTCGATGTGGATCATGTCCAGCCGGCTCATGGCCCAGCCGAAAAACGGCACCATCAGCAACTCGCGCTTGAACACGTAGCACAGCGGATGCGGCATCAGCCCCGGGAAGGCGAAGGTCTCCCAGGTCGACTGGTGCTTGGGCAGCAGCACCACCGGGCGGTCGCTGGGCAGGTGGTCCATGCCCTGCACGCGGGCACGCACCCCACAGATCACGCGGGCGCCCCAGATGGCCACGTTGAGCCATCCGACGCACATCCAGTACAGCGGATTGCCACGCACGAAGATCGACGCGACCAGCACGGCCAGCGCCCAGGGAATCACCGTGGCCACGAGCCACAGCACAAACAGGATGGAGCGCAGCAGGCGCATCAGTTCAAGCCTCCGAATCCCGAGGTCGAGCCGGCACGCTCGCCACGGGCATCACGATCACGTTGGATGAGGTGCACGGCAAACGTCTCGAGGTCGTCGTGCACGACGGTGCCGGGCACCTGCGCCGCCACCTCGGCGACTTCGTCGTCGTTCAGGTGTTCGGCACGTCCGGTGCGCAGCAGGTGGGGTTCGCAGCCGGCCGCCTCGGCCGCCTGCAGGTCGCGCACGGTGTCGCCGGCCACCGCCACGTCACGCAGCTGCACACCGAAGCGCTCACCGATGCGCAACAGCAGGCCGGGTGCCGGCTTGCGGCAGTCGCAGCCGTCCTCGGCGGTGTGCGGGCAGATGAACACCGCATCGACCCGTCCGCCATGGCGCGCGAGCAGTTCGTTCATGCGCAGATGCACCGCATTGAGGCCCGACATGTCCAGCAGACCGGTGCCCAGCCCAGGCTGGTTGGTGGCCACCACCACATGCCAGCCGGCATGGTTGAGCCGCGCGATGGCCTCCAGCGCCCCCGGCAGCGGCTCCCACTCGGTGGCCGACGTGACGTGTTCAGTGCGATAGCGGTTGATCACGCCATCGCGCCCCAACACCACCAGCTTCATCGTGCGATCCATGCCGTGCTCCTCGAGGTGGGGCGGCGCTGTCTCAGGCGGCCAGACGCGAGAGGTCGGCCACGCGATTCATCGCCGCGTGCAGGCTGGCCAGCAGCCCCAGGCGATTCGCCCGCAGGGCCGGGTCGTCCGCATTGACCATCACCGCGTCGAAAAACGCATCGACCGGCGCCTTCAGGCCCGCCAGCGCCTGCAGCGAGGCAGTGTAGTCGCCACGCTCGAAGGCGGCATCGGCCAGCGGCACCACCTGGACGATGGCCTGGTGCAACGCCGCCTCGGCCGTTTCCTTCAGCAGCGTGACGTCGACCCGGGCCTCGACCACCGACTCGGACTTCTTCAGGATGTTGCCCACGCGCTTGTTGGCCGCGGCCAGCGGCGCCGCCTCGGGCAGCGCCGCGAATGCGCGCACGGCTGCCAGGCGCTGGGGATACTCGCCCCAGCGCTCGGGGCGCAGTTCGGTGACGGCCTCGACCTCCTGGGCGGAGTAACCGCGTTCACGCAGGTAGCCCACCAGGCGTTCGCGCAGGAAGAAGTTGATCTCGGCCTGCGCCTGGCCATGGGTGGCCGGGAACGCGGCAAAAGCGGCCGACACCAGGCTCGACCAGCTCAGCGGCAGGTCCCGCTCGACCAGCATGCGGATCACCCCGAGGGCATGGCGGCGCAGCGCGAACGGGTCCTTGTCGCCGGTGGGCACCTGGCCGATGCCGAACAGGCCGACCAGCGTCTCCAGCTTGTCGGCCAGCGCAACGGCCACACCGGTCGCCGTGCGCGGGAGTTCGTCGCCGGCAAAGCGCGGCTTGTAGTGGTCTTCGATCGCACCGGCCACGTCGTCACCCAGGCCGTCGTGGCGGGCGTAGTAGGCGCCCATGATGCCCTGCAGTTCAGGGAACTCACCGACCATGTCGGTCAGCAGGTCGGCCTTGGCGAGCTGAGCGGCCTGATCGGCACGGGCCGCCAGGGCATCGCCGCCGAGCGCCTGGCCGATCGCCCGCGCGATCGAGCGCACCCGCTCGACACGCTCGCCCTGGGTGCCCAGCTTGCCGTGGTAGACCACCTTGGCCAGCCCGGGCACGCGCGAGGCCAGTGGCTTCTTGCGGTCCTGGTCGAAGAAGAACTTGGCATCAGCCAGGCGCGGGCGCACCACACGTTCGTTGCCGCCGATCACCGCGGACGGGTCCTCGGGGCGGATGTTGCTCACCACGAGAAAGCGGTTGGTCAGCCGGCCCTGCGCATCGAGCAGCGGGAAGTACTTCTGGTTGGCCTTCATCGTGAGGATGAGGCACTCCTGGGGCACGGCCAGGAATTCGGCCTCGAACTGCCCCACCAGCACGTTCGGCCGCTCCACCAGGGCGGTGACCTCGTCGAGCAGTGCGTCGTCGTCGATCGGACGCACACCGCCGCCCAGACGCTCGGCCGCGGCCTGGAGCTGGCGCACGATCTCGGCGCGCCGGGCCGCAAAGCTTGCGATCACCGCGCCGTCGTCGGCCAGGCGACGCTCATAGTCGTCGGCGGTGGCCAGCTCGACCGGATCGACCCGGGCCTCGAAGCGATGCCCGTGGGTGCTGCGTCCGGCCTGCAGGCCCAGCACCGACACCGGCACCACCTCGCTGCCGTGCAGCGCGACCAGCCCATGGGCCGGGCGGACGAAATTCACGCTGGTCCAGCCATCGGCCAGCTGGTAGCTCATGACCTTGGGGATGGGCAGCCGGGTCAGGGCCTCGTCGAGCGCCTTCTGCAGGCCGTCGCGCAAGGTCACGCCGGGCTGCATGCTGTCGAGGAACAGGGCTTCGGCCTTGCCGTCCGGCTCACGCTTGAGCGTGGGCACCACCGAGGCGTCCACTCCCAGCGCGCCGAGCTTCTTCAGCAGGGCCGGCGTGGGCTGGCCGTCGGCACCCAGGCCCACGGCCACCGGCATCAGCTTCTGGCGCACGGCCTTGTCGGCCGCGCGCGACAGCACGTCGCTCACCTGCACGGCCAGCCGGCGCGGCGAGGCATAGGCATGGACCTGGCTGCCGGCCGGGGCCAGCCCCTGGGCCTTGAGCTGGTCGGCCAGGGTCTGGGCAAAGGCTTCGCCCAGCTTTTTCAGTGCCTTGGGTGGCAGTTCTTCGACAAACAGCTCGACCAGCAGGTTGTGGGTGGCGGGGGTCATGGTCATCAGGCGGCCTTCTTGTCGATCTGGCTGAGCACTTCGTCGGCCCAGGCACGGGGGGCCATCGGGAAGCCCAGGCGGGCGCGGCTGTCGAGGTAGGACTGGGCCACCGCACGCGCGAGATTGCGGATGCGCCCGATGTAGGCGGCACGTTCGGTCACGCTGATGGCGCCGCGGGCGTCGAGCAGGTTGAAGGTGTGTGCCGCCTTGAGCACCTGCTCATAGGCCGGCAGGGCCAGTTGCTGCTCCATCAGCAGCCGGGCCTGGGCCTCGTGGCTGCCGAAGGCGCCCAGCAGGAAGTCGACGTCGCTGTGCTCGAAGTTGTAGGTCGACTGCTCGACCTCGTTCTGGTGATAGACGTCGCCGTAGCTCAGCCCGTCGGTCCAGATCAGGTCATAGACGTTCTCGACGCCCTGCAGGTACATGGCCAGGCGCTCCAGGCCGTAGGTGATCTCGCCGGTGAGCGGCTTGCAGTCGATGCCGCCGACCTGCTGGAAGTAGGTGAACTGCGTCACCTCCATGCCGTTGAGCCAGACCTCCCAGCCCAGGCCCCAGGCGCCCAGCGTGGGGTTCTCCCAGTCGTCCTCGACAA
>CAMLSD010000138.1 GCA_946482595.1 uncultured Comamonadaceae bacterium | reverse complement strand
CTATGGCGCCCCGCTGCGCGGGGTGCCCTGCGGTGCTCGCGGCTGCAAGGTGGCTGCGGAACTCGCCCTTTTTGGCCCTGCGGGCCAAACGGTGCTCAAACAGTCCTCGCCAGCCCCGCGCTGGGCGCGGGGCGACCTTTCAGCCGCTGCGCTCCTCGGCGCCACAGACGGGGCAATACCGCTCGGCTCGCTGCGCATCGCCTCGGGGATGGGGGTTGAGGTGACTCGGGGACTTGTGCCCTCTCCCCAACCCTCTCCCGCAGGCGGGAGAGGGAGCCAAGCCCCGGCATGGCAACCGGGTGGTCCACCGCACACCGCCCCATGAACAGGGCTTGACCTCGAACGCAGGTGCCCTCGTCGCCCCGGTGTCAGTGCAGCACGACCGGCTGCTGCATCAGGAAGGAGAAGCGATCGAGGTATTCGTCGATCTCCTCGACAGACGGGCTGGTTTCGATCAGGGCGTCGACGCCCTCCTTGAAACTTTCAGCCAGCGAGCCCTCGATGTAGATTTCCTTGCGGGTGAACTTGTCCACGATTTCGTAACCACCGCGCGACAGCGTCCCGGCTTCCGGGCTCTGGCCGCCGTCGGGACTGGCGGGTACGTCGAACATGACCACGGCGTAGTGATCCGAGTTGTAGAGCATTTGCACGAACCGTACTCCTGGCTGGAGCCGACGGCGCCGGCTCGCTGATGAACTGGATCTGGGTCCGCTCACGCAAGTTTCAAGCCACCGGCCTGACAGCGTGCGCCCGGAATCCGGACCGCCTGTCAGCTTCTTCGGCCGCTCACGCCCTCACTTGAGTGTGCCAGTTCACGGTTGCAGGTGCAGGTCAAGCGATTCGCGCCCGCCATCGGACAGCCGGGCACGCGCGGGCAGGTACTGGCGCGACGGATCGAGCCAGACCTCCACCCCGGTGTCGCGCGGCTTGCGCGGCTGACGCACCAGCTTGGTCGCCATGACCGGCTGCCCGCCCACCTCGACGCTCTGGGGGCCGTCACTGACAAACACCCAGGTGTCGAGGTCGCCACGCGGGCCGGCCACCGCCAGCGTGATGCTGCGTGTGGCCCGGATGCGGCTCGGGTCGGCCTGGGCGATGGCGGCCAGTTGCACCATCCAGCTCAGGCGATCCTGCACGCCATCGACCAGCGCGTATTCGTGCGAGGGCCCCGAGAAGCTGATCTTGCCGGCCTCGCGCTGGAAGTTCACCGCCAGCGCTGCCTTGCCGCGCCGCTGGTCGGTGTAACGGGTGGGTGCCAGGCCATGGGGGTCGAGCACCCCCGTGCTCACCTGGGTCAGCACGGTGCCGAACAGGGCGACCTCACCGGACAGCCTGAGCTGGTAACGGGCGCCGTCGAGTTCCCAGGCCAGGGCGCCCTGCCCTTCGAGCGGCCCCCGGCTCAGCCGGTAGTTCAGCACCACCGACGCCGGCGCGCGGGTGCGGTAGTGCGGCACCTTCACCGGCGGCCCGTCGTCGCCGATGTCGGCCTGTGCGGCGGCCGCCTGGGCCTGCGCGTCTGCCACGACCGGCACGATCAGGTCGGTGGGCACCGGTTCGGCTTCGGCCACCGCAGCCGGCCCAGGCACGGCGGGGTC
This sequence comes from uncultured Comamonadaceae bacterium, assembly GCA_946482595.1. The sequence continues at coordinate 8,144 of CAMLSD010000138.1, read as the reverse complement.
AGCGGGCGCTGGATGCACCGGCGGGCGTGCCGCCGCGCGGTTGTCCGTCGCACGCGGCGCGGCCGCGGGTGGGGCCGTGGTGACGGCGGCAGGTGCGGGCGCTTCGACGGCAGGGATCGCGCTGACGTCGGCATCGGGCTGCGGCACGATGATGCGCGTGAGCAGTGCCGGCGGCGGTGTGTCGGTCGGCGCCACCACGCCGCCCGCGACCGCCTGCCAGCCCAGCACCATGTGCAGCACCACCGCAACCGCGGATGCGCACAGCCCGCCCCGGCTGCGCCAGGGCGGCTGCCTACAATCGCGCACTCGCTGGACACGGACAGATTGCATGAAGCTCGCCACTTACAAAGACGGATCGCGCGACGGCCAGCTCGTCGTGGTGTCGCATGACCTGAGTACGGCCCATTATGCGAGCGGGATCGCCACACGCTTGCAACAGGTGCTTGACGACTGGAACTTTATGTCACCACAGTTGCAGGACCTGTACGTGGCCCTCAACCAGGGCCGTGCCCGCCATCCCTTTGCCTTCGACCCGGCCCGCTGCATGGCCCCGTTGCCCCGGGCCTGCCAGCGTGTCAGTGCCCCCGCCTGGCTCCCCCATGTGCAGCGGCTGCACCAGGCCCGCGGCGCCGAACCGCCCGGCTCGTGGCTCACCGAGCCGCTGATGTTCCAGGCCGGCAGCGACACGCTGCTGGGCCCCTGCGACGAGATCGTGGCGGCCAGCGAGGACTTCGGCATCGACTTCGACGCCGGCATCGCCGCCATCACCGGCGACGTGCCGGTCGGCACCGGCGCCCAGGAGGCGCTCGAGCACGTCCGTCTGCTGATGCTGACCAATGACGTCACGCTGCGCCACCTGGCCGGGCCGGAACAGGCCCGCGGCTGCGGCCCGCTGCACAGCAAGCCGGGCGCCGCCTTCAGCCCGGTGGCCGTCACACCCGACGAGCTGGGTGACGCATGGCAGGGCGGGCGGGTGCACCTCACGCTGCAGTGCACCTGGAACGGCCGCAAGGTCGGCCTGTGCGATGCCGGGGCGTCGATGCACTTCCACTTCGGCCAGTTGATCGCCTACCTGGCACGCACCCGCAGCGTGGGCGCCGGCGCCATTGTGGGCGCCGGCCCGGTCAGTCACGAGGACAGCGCCCGCGGCTACAGCTGCATCGTCGAGAAACGTGCGCTCGACACCCTGGAGCACGGCGAGCCCAGAACCCCCTACCTGCACTTTGGCGACACCGTGCGCATCGAGATGAAGCGCCATGACGGCGCGTCGATCTTCGGCGCCATCGAACAGACGGTGGCCGCCGCGACGGCCTGAGCGCCCGGGTGCCCAGGCTGGTGCAAGAACCGACCAATATCAGGCGCTGCCGTGGTGCATGTTGCGGAAACACGTCACACCCTGCACCAGGGCGGATATTCTGAGGCGATATTTTGTGTTTTTGGTCAATGCCACTAGGCCCCATTTTTACAATGGCGTGACAAACCGGGGTGGGGTGATCCTTCGCACCGGCTTGTCCAACAAACCCATGCAAAAGGACACCTACATGAAACGCATCGCTCTCGCAGCCGCTCTGGCCGGCGCCGTGGCCGCCCCCGCCTTCGCTCAAAGCAACGTCACCATCTATGGTCGCATCAACACGACCATCGAGAACCAGAAGGCCGGCGACGCCAAGTCCGTCACCGTGATGCAGAACAACAGCTCGCGTATCGGCTTCAAGGGCACCGAAGACCTGGGCGGCGGCCTGAAGGTGGGCTTCCAGCTCGAGCACGGCTTCAACTCCGACACCGGTGTGGCCACCCACGGCAACGCCTTCTGGGCCCGCCAGAGCGAAGTGAACATCGGCGGCGGTTTCGGCATGGTTCGCCTGGGCAACTACACCGCCGAGTCGTACTTCGCCACCGCTGACTACATCAGCATGCACAACCACGACACGGGCACCTCGTCGGACGCCCTGTACGCGTACGTGATGCGCGATGTCAACAAGATCGCCTACCGCACCCCCAGCCTGGGCGGCGTGACGCTGGAAGGCGCCGTGTCCCTGAAGGAAGCGGGCGACGACCACGCCTATGACCTGGCTGCCAACTACCAGGCCGGCCCCCTGCACCTGGGCGCGGGTTACACCAAGCTGGGCGACAGCAACCAGTTCGCCGTGCGCGGCCTGTATGAAATGGGTGCCTTCACCTTCGGTGCCTACTTCCAGCGCGACAAGAACAACTTCGCTGCCGGCAGCCGCAACAACTTCCGCCTGTCGGGCATGTACACCATGGGTGCTTCCGAGCTCCACGTGAACTTCGGCTACGCCGGCAAGAACGGTGACGTCTCCGACAGCAAGGCCAACCAGTTCACGCTGGGCTACAACTACAACCTGAGCAAGCGCACCAAGGTCTACGCCTTCTTCACGAAGCTGAGCGACGGCGACGCTGGCCTGTACGGTGGTGACTTCCGCTCCATCGCAGCCGGCATCCGCCACAACTTCTGATCCCGGCCTGCCCGGATCCGAATCGAAAAGCGGCCCTCGGGCCGCTTTTTTCATGGGCCGGGCGATTGCGCGCCGGCCCGTCGGGCATCACTCAGGCGCTCACGGGTAGGGAATGAACTCGGTCTCGCCGGGCACGGGCGGGAAGGCCTGCGGGTCCTGGGCCGACCATTGCGCCACGGCCTGCTCGATGCGCTCGCGCCGCGAGGACACGAAGTTCCAGCGCATGTGCCGTGGGTGCTCGGCCGTACCTTCGGGACCGAGGTCGAGCCGGTCGCCGCCCAGCAGCAGGGCCTGCGTCTTCTCGAGTGCGCGCAGCCGCACCGGGCGCGGCGGCAGGATCAGCATCTCGCCGGTGTCCAGCGGTTCGCCGTCCACCGTGAGCGAGCCCGAGGCCACGTAGACCGCACGCTCCTCATGGTCGACCGGCAGCTCGATGTGGGCGCCAAACACCATTTCGGCCGCCACATACAGCGTGCGGCTGCGCACCGGCGCCGGTGACACCAGCCCCCAGGCATCGCCGGCGATCACGCTCAGGCGCACGCCCGGCTGCTCCAGCCGCGGCACCTGCTCGGCACTGATATGCACGAATTCGGGCGCGGCCTCCTCGTCGGCCACCGGCAGCGCCACCCAGGTCTGGATGCCATGCAGGCGCTGCCCGGCCGCACGTTGAGCATCGGGGGACCGTTCGGAATGGACGATGCCGCGCCCGGCGATCATCCAGTTGACGGCGTCGGGCCGGATCTCCAGCGCATTGCCCAGACTGTCGCGGTGCATGATGGCGCCCTCGAACAGGTAGGTCACCGTGGCCAGGCCGATGTGCGGATGGGGCCGCACGTCCATGCCGGTGCCGGGCGCGAACTCCACCGGCCCCATGTGGTCGAAAAACACAAAAGGCCCGACCGTGCGGGCCTGCGCGGCAGGCAGCAGGCGCCGGACGACAAAACCGTCGCCCAGGTCCTTGGTGTGCGGATGCAGCCGGATGAAACTCATGAGGAACCTCCTGCCCCGATAGTGCCTCAAGCGGTCACGCCCGCGCTACTACCATCGCAGCATGAGTGAATTCCCGCGCACCCTGAAGATCGTCACCGTCTGGCTGGTGCTGGCCACGCTGGTCTTCCTGGGCATCCAGGCCCTGCAGGCCCACCAGCAGCGCAGCCGCTTCGTGCAGGTCGATGGAGTGATCGAGCTGACCCGTGGCCCCGACGGCCACTACCACTGGCCCGGCGAGGTCGACGGGGTGCCGGTCGACTTCCTGGTCGACACCGGCGCCACGACCACCACCCTGCCGCGCGTGCTGGCCGAACGTGCCGGGCTGCGTCCCGACGGCACGGTGCGTTCCAGCACAGCCGGCGGTGTGGTGACCGGCCAGACCGCCCGCGCCGACGTCCGCCTCGACGGCGGTGTGCAGGCGCTGCGCCTGCGGGTGACGGTCCTGCCCGACCTCGACAGCCCGCTGCTGGGCATGGACGTGCTGGGGCGGCTCAGGCTGACGCAGCACCAGGGTGTGCTCACCATCGACACCCGGGGCATTCCCCCGTGACGCCTCGCGCGGCAACGCCTATCCAGAGCGCAGCGCGGGATGCACAATGATCTGCAGTCATCGCGAACAACACGAGGAGAGATCATGAGCGACCCCCTGCAAGGCATCGGCAAACTGGTACCCGGCTTCGACTTCCTGCAAGGTCTGGTCAAGAACGCCGGTTCGGCGCTGCCGAACTTCACGCAGTGGGTGGCCCCGACCCTCAACCCCGAGGAGCTGGAAAAGCGCATCAATGAACTGCGCACGGTGCAGTTCTGGCTCGAGCAGAACTCGCGCATGCTGGGCGCCACGATCCAGGCGCTCGAGGTGCAGCGCATGACCCTGTCGACGCTGAAGACGATGAACGTGCCGGTCGACCTGCTGCGCGACTCGCTCAAGGTCGATCCGCAACAGGCCATGCAGGCGGCCGAAACGCCGCCCGTGGCCGCGGCACCCGCTGCAGCACCGGCAGCGGCACGCAAGAGCAGCAGCCGCAAGAAGGCCGACGACGCCGCCGCGGCGGCCGTCGACCCGATGCAGTGGTGGGGTGCCCTGACCAAGCAGTTCACGACGCTGGCCACCAACACCATGAAGGACGCCCTGAAGGACACCGCCACCGAATCGGCTCGCAACCTGGCCGGGCACCTGGTGCGCCAGTCGTTCAATGCGGCCGAAGAAACCCTGCGCAAGGGCGTGGCCCCGGTGCGTCAGGCGGCCAGCGCCGCCACGGCCGCCGCAGGCGCCGCCAGCAAGGTGGCCGCCGGTGCGGCCGGCAAGGCCGTGCGCAAGACGGCTTCCAGGACGCCTGCCAGGAAGCGGGCCACCAAGCCATGAAACGTTTTGCGCATGCCCATGCGACACATCCCGACTGGCGCACGGCACTGTCGCTGACCCTCGCCCAGCTCGACGGGCTGCGCAGGCTGCCCGAGACCGACATCGACCCCACGATCGGCTGGGTCTACCTGACCGATCACCTGGCCGCCCATGCCGAGGACCTGCTCGCCGGCCTGCAGGGCTGGGCGCCGGGGGTGCACTGGGTGGGCTGTGTGGGCGTGGGCGTGATGGGCAGCGGCATCGAATACTTCGACGAGCCGGGCCTGAGCGTGATGCTCGGCGACCTGCCGCGCGACAGCTTCCATGTGTTCTCCGGGCGACGCCCGCTGCCGCATCTGCCGCTGCACACCGCCCAGGTGCATGCCGATGGCGCCACGCCCGACACCGCTGAGCTGATCGGCGAACTCGCCGGGCGCATGGGCAGCGGCTACCTGTTCGGCGGCCTGGCGGCGTCACGCACCCGCAGCCTGCACATTGCGGATGGGGTCTACCAGGGGGGACTGTCCGGCGTGGCCTTCCACCGCTCGGTCGGACTGATCTCGCGGGTCACCCAGGGCTGTCAGCCGGTCGGGCCGGTACGACGCATCACGGCCGTCGAGCGCAACGTGATCGCCACGCTGGACGACCGGCCCGCCCTGGACTGCCTGCTCGGCGACCTGGGCCTGGATGGTCGGGAGCCGCGCAAGGCCTTGCCCCGGTTGCAGGCCACGCTGGTCGGCCTGAGCGACGCCGGCATCAACCCGATGGGCCAGGGTGGCCAGTTCGGCAGCGACACGCGTGTGCGACACCTGATCGGCATTGATCCGCATGATCGCGGCATCGCCGTGGCCGACCAGCCCGAGGCCGGCATGCAGCTGGCCTTCTGCGCGCGGAACGTCGAGGCTGCGCGACGCGACCTGGTGCGCGTGTGCACCGAAATCCGTGAAGAGCTGGAGCCCGAGTTTCCGCCGCTGAACCAGCCCGCACTGGCCAGTGCCGCCGTGCCGCTGGACGGCGCCCCGGCCGGCCCGGCCACGCCGCGGATGGTCGGCGCGATCTATGTGAGCTGCTCCGGACGCGGCGGCCCGCATTTCGGTGGCCCGTCGGCCGAGTTGCAGCTGGTGCGCCACGCCCTGGGCGATGTGCCGTTGGTCGGTTTTTTTGCCGGCGGCGAGATCGCCCGGCATCATCTTTATGGCTACACCGGCGTGCTGACGGTCTTCACCCGCACCGAGACAGCGTCATGACGGCCGGGCCCGCAACTGCGCCAGCGCCAGCAGCGTGAGTCCGGCCAGACCCAGTTCGGTGGTTTCCTCGACCACCGATTGCAGCGCCCGCACCGAGTCGGTCACCGCCCCGCCGAAGTCCTCGATGTAGATGTTGACCGAGCGGTCGAGCATCTTGACCAGCACCATCCCCACCACGTAGACCGCCACCGTGACGGCGGCCGGTTCGCGCCGACACAGGGCCTGCCACACCGGCCGGGTGTACTTCACGATCAGATAGCCGGTGGCCAGCGCCAGCGGCACCAGCACCGCCAAGGCCGCCAGCTTGTGCTGCCAGGGCGCGCCGCCGAAGTAGAAGCCGACCTTGAGCACGCTGCGTTCGGTGAAGGCCTTGTGCCAGTCGAGTTCACGGGCGGCAAAGGCGGCCATCACCACACACAGCGCCGGCCACACCGCCCCGCTCACCCGCCGGTCGCGCCAGACCCACATCACGCCGGCCATCGCGAAATAGGCAGCGGCCGTGCCCAGCTCGACCCAGCCGTCTTCGGACATCGCCTCGCGGACGGCCTCGGGCGGCAGCCACCACCAGGCCAGCAGCGCCAGGCCCACGGCGGCCAGCAGGGGGGGCAGCGCCAGCCAGGGGCGACGCAGGAGGGGTACGGACATGGGGCTTCTGAAGTGGGAAGGCAGGCGGGTAGTCTACGGGCGCCGGTGCACCCCGCGCCGGTGCCGGCGGCATCGCACCTTTGCGTGAGGGTCAAAACGCAATTGACCGAAGATCCTGCCGATTCTCAGCCCCCTGTCAGGCCGGGCGCAGTACAGTCGCGTCACAAACCAGCGCGGCCCCTCGTGGGCACGATGAGGAGACCACGATGAATGCCCCCGATCGCGTCGACGCCGCGGCCGTGGCTGCCGACCCGAGCACCGAGCGCTCCCGGCGGCAGGCCGAGGTGGTGGACGCCCTGGCCCGGGCGATGCCGTCGCATGCCCTGCTGTGGCATCGCGAAGACACGGTGCCCTACGAGTGCGATGGCCTGACGGCCTACCGCGAGCAACCCCTGGTCGTGGCATTGCCCGACACCGAGGCCCAGGTGGCTGCCGTGTTGCGCACCTGCCATGCCCTGGGCGTGCCGGTGGTGGCCCGGGGGGCCGGAACCGGCCTGTCGGGTGGCGCCCTGCCCCATGCGATGGGCGTGACCTTGAGCCTGGCCAAGTTCAACCGCATCGTGCGCATCGACCCCTATGCCCGCACGGCCGTCGTGCAAGGCGGGGTGCGCAACCTGGCCATCAGCGAGGCCGCCGCCCCCTACGGCCTGTACTACGCCCCCGACCCGAGCAGCCAGATCGCCTGCACCATCGGCGGCAACGTGGCCGAGAACTCCGGCGGCGTGCACTGCCTCAAGTACGGCCTGACCGTGCACAACGTGCTGAAGGTTCGCGGCTATACCGTCGAAGGCGAGGCCTTCGAGCTGGGCGGCGACGCGCTCGACGCTCCGGGCCTGGACCTGCTGGCCGTGTTCGTGGGCAGCGAGGGCATGCTGGGGGTGGTCACCGAGGTCACCGTCAGGCTGGTGCCCAAGCCGCTGCTGGCGCGCTGCATCATGGCCAGCTTCGACGACATCCGCAAGGCCGGCGAGGCGGTGGCCAGCGTGATCGGCGCGGGCATCATCCCGGCCGGGCTGGAAATGATGGACAAGCCGATGACGGCCGCCGTCGAGGACTATGTGCACGCCGGCTACGACCTGTCGGCCGAGGCCATCCTGCTGTGCGAAAGCGACGGCACGCCTGAAGAAGTCAACGAGGAGATCGGCCGCATGGTCGAGGTGCTCGTGGGTGCCGGTGCCACGCGGGTCGAGGTCAGCCGCGACGAGGCCCAGCGGCTGAAGTTCTGGAGCGGGCGCAAGAATGCCTTCCCGGCCAGCGGGCGCATCAGCCCCGACTACATGTGCATGGACTCCACCATCCCGCGCAAGAAGCTGGCCGACATCCTGATCGCCATCGCCGAGATGGAAAAGAAGTACCAGCTGCGCTGCGCCAACGTGTTCCACGCGGGTGACGGCAACCTGCACCCGCTGATCCTGTTCGATGCCAACGACCCCGACCAGCTGC
>CAMLSD010000137.1 GCA_946482595.1 uncultured Comamonadaceae bacterium | reverse complement strand
GGTCGGCCACGGTGTTGGCGTTGAGCTTTTCCATGATGTTGGCGCGGTGCGCCTCGACCGTCTTGATGCTGATGCCGAGGTCGTCGGCGATCTGCTTGTTCAGGCGGCCGGCCACGATGCGGTCCAGCACCTGGGCCTCACGGGTGGTCAGGCGGGAGAGCAGGGCGTCGCGGCTGGCGGCTTCCTGCTGCTGGCTGAACAGCGAGCGGGCCTGGTCGAGCATGCGCTCGACGAGCGACACCAGCTCTTCTTCCTTGAAGGGTTTCTCGATGAAGTCCATCGCGCCCTTTTTCATCGTGTTCACGGCCATCGGCACGTCGCCGTGGCCGGTGATGAAGACGATGGGCAGGGGAGAGCGGCGCTCGAGCAGGCGGTCCTGCAGTTCAAGCCCGCTCATGCCGTCCATGCGGATGTCGGCGATCAGGCAGGCCACTTCACGGGGGTCGAAGCGTGACAGGAAGGACTCGGCCGAGTCGAAACATTTGACGCGGTAGTCCTTGCCCTCCAGCAACCACTGCAGTGAATCGCGCACTGCCTCGTCATCGTCGACGACGTAGACCGTGCCTTTCTTGGGAATCAGGCTCATGAGGGCAATCTTCAAGGGTGGGTGACATCCACCGGCAGCGTAAAGCTGAACCGGCAGCCGACAACACTCGGACCATTGTATAAGTTCTCCGCACGGATCCTGCCCCGGTGGGACTCGATGATCGAGCGGCACAGGCTCAGGCCGATGCCCAGCCCGTCCGACTTGGTCGAGAAGAAGGCTTCGTACATGCGGCCGAGCACTTCTTCCTTCAGACCCGGGCCGCTGTCGGTCACGCTGAATTCGATCACGCCACCCTCTTCGGGCGTGTGGCGTGGCACCACCCGCAGCTCGATGTTGCGGCGTGCCAGCGGCAGTTTGCCGTTGTCGATCGCCTCGGCGGCATTCTTGAGCAGGTTGAGCAGCACCTGCTCGATCAGGATGGGGTCGACCATCAGGGTGGGCAGTCGCTGGGCGACGTAGGTCTGGATGGCCACGTTGCGCCGCCGTAGCTCGATCATGGCCAGCTCGACCGCGTCTTCGACGATGTCGTGTGCCTGAGCGGGCTGTCGCTGCGGCTCGCTGCGCTTCACGAAGGCTCGGATGCGGTGGATGATCTGGCCGGCGCGCTGCGCCTGTTTTGCCGTCTTTTCGAGCGCGGTGATCAGGTCGGGCGTCTCGATCGACCCGGCGTTGACGCGTGAAATGATGCCGTTGCAGTAGTTCGAGATCGCCGTCAGCGGCTGATTCAGCTCGTGCGCCACCGACGAGGCCATCTCGCCCATCGTGACCAGCCGGCTGGTGACCTGTGCCTTTTCGGCCTGGCTGGCGGCCTGTGCCTCGGCGCGCAGGCGTGCGGTGACGTCGGTGGCGATGAGCATCTGTGCCAGGCGGCCGTCGGTCCACTGGAGGTAGCGCGAGCGCACGTCGAACCACTTGCCGAGCGACTCGACGTAGACCTCGCGCGGGTCGGACCCGGCCTCGGTGAGCTCCTGGGTCGGCAGCCCGCCCAGCCCGTCGACCGAATCGTCGGAATCTGGCAGGGTGACGTCCACCTCGGTCGGCTGGTCACCAGCCAGCTGGGCGTGACCGCGGGCATCGGCACCGAACCACAGCCGGTACGAGCGGTTTGCGAACAGCAGTTCACCCTGCTGGACGGACAGCACCGACACGGCCGCATCCAGCCCTTCGAGCACGGTCGTGAAGCGTTCGTGCGACGCCGAGAGCTGGTCCCGGATGCGCTTGGCCTCGGTGATGTTCGTCATCGACGTCATCCAGCCGGTCTGATGACCCTTGGCGTCGATCAGCGGTGACACGTACATGCGCGCATCGAACTGGGAGCCGTCCTTGCGCATCACCTTGACCTCGATGCCACCGGCGGGACTGCGCCCCTGCAGCTCCTGCTCGAAGAGTCGGCGGTTTTCTTCCATCCGGTCGGGCGGCCAGTGGGGGAAGGGCGGCAATCGCCCGATCAACTCGGCTTCGGAGAAGCCGGTCATCGAGCAGTAGGCCGCATTGACATAGGTGATGCGACCCTCCAGGTCCATGGCCCGCATGCCGGTGAGCATGGAGTTTTCCATCGCCCGGCGGAAGTTGGTCTCCGACACGAGCGCCTGCTGCACCTGCAGCCGCCTGCGCATGTGGCGCCAGGTGCCCAGCAGCATCCACACCGTGAGCGCGCTCAGGGCCGACACCATCCAGAACAGCGTGTTGCTGATCAGCCCGATCGAGGTGCGATAGCCCAGGCCGCGCAGGATCAGGCCGTTGCCGACCGGCGCGATCGGGATGTCATACCAGATCGACGGGCGCTCGGCCCGGTCGGCCGGCGGGCGCGAGGTGGTGCTGGCCAGCACACGATCGCTGGCGTCGAGCAGCATCATGCCGTGGCGGTTGGCCACCTCGGTGGGCACGAAGTAGCGCAGCAAGGCCTCGATCGAGTATTCGGCCACCACCGTGCCGACAAAGGCGCTGCGGTCGATCAGGGGCACCTGCACCTGGAACACATGCAGGCCGGCCTCGGTGAGGTACGGGCGCGAGTAGACCGGCTGGCGCAGGTCGCGTGCCGCCTCGAAGGCCCATTGCGGCTCGCTCTTGGTGGTGGCCGGCGGCGGCGCGGATGCGGCCGCCGTGGCCGTGTCGGCATAGCGGCTGCTGTTGAAGGTGTGGCTGGGGGACACGTAGCTCACGCGGGGCGCCCGTGTGGGGCCCAGCCAGGCCAGGCTCACGACCTCAGGGCGCTCGCGCGCGAAGGTGGTGGCCTGGCCCAGGAATTCGTCCTGATCGACGGCGCGGGTGGTCACCTCGCGCGCGATGCGCACCAGTTGCTCCTGGTTCTCGATCAGGCGCAGGCGGATCTGCTGTTGAACCACCTCGCTGTCGCGCTTGACCGACTCCTGCTCGCGTTCGACCTCTTCGGTGCGCAGGTACCAGAACGCCGCAATGATGGCCGCCAGAAACAGCAGCACCGACACGAGCGGCCCCAGCGTCGCGAAGCGGTCCTGGCGGGCGGGTGACTGGCGCCGCCACCAGCTCCAGAACAGCCTGCGAGGGCGTGAGGGCGTGTCGTTCGTGCTGAGTCTGAAGTCCGTCGGAGGGGAGGCCATGGCGGGATTATCGGGTGGGCGCCCACGAATCGTCTGTCCGGCACCCTGGCGCCGCATGCTCGCGTCGTGTGCAGATTCCGGGTGCTTCGCATGGCTTCGGGTGTTGCCCCTTGTTGACCCGCCACGCTTGTTGGACATTCGACCGATGTCTTGACGAAACGAGGAGTGCTCGATCCATTGATTTCACAATACGGAACAGACTCGCACTATTTGAAAAATCGACGAACTGTGCCACACTAGACGCGCAGCTCTAAACCCATGCGAGGAGACATCCATGTCTGCAGTGCCCGAATCGTTCCACGGGGTGGCGGCCAATGACGCCGACGCTCAGGAAACCCGCGAGTGGCTGGACGCCCTGTCCGCCGTCATCGAGGCCGAAGGCCCCGATCGCGCCCACTTTCTGCTCGAGAACCTGCTCGAGCATGCGCGCCAGAACAGCATCGACATGCCGTTCTCGGCCAACACCGGTTACGTCAACACGATCGAACCCAGCGCCGAGGCCCGCTGCCCGGGCAACCTGTATTTCGAAGGTCGCCTGCGTGCCTACATGCGCTGGAACGCCATGGCCATGGTGGTCAAGGCCAACCGCCACAACCCGCCCGAGGGCGGTGACCTGGGCGGGCACATCGGCTCCTTCGCCTCGCTGGCCAACATGTTCGGCGCGGGCTTCAACCACTTCTGGCACGCCGAGAGCGAAAACCACGGTGGCGACTGCATCTACATCCAGGGCCACGTCTCGCCTGGCATCTACGCTCGCGCCTTCCTCGAAGGCCGTCTGAGCGAGGAGCAGCTGCTGAACTTCCGCCAGGAAGTGCAGGGCAAGGGTCTGTCGAGCTACCCGCACCCCAAGCTGATGCCGGAGTTCTGGCAGTTCCCGACCGTCTCGATGGGCCTGGGCCCGCTGATGGCCATCTACCAGGCGCGGTTCCTGAAGTACCTGCATGCCCGTGGCATTGCCAACACCGAGAACCGCAAGGTCTGGGTGTTCTGCGGCGACGGCGAAATGGACGAGGTCGAATCGCTGGGCGCCATCAGCCTGGCCGCCCGCGAGAAGCTGGACAACCTGATCTTCGTCATCAACTGCAACCTGCAGCGCCTGGACGGCCCGGTGCGTGGCAACGGCAAGATCATCCAGGAGCTCGAAGGCGAGTTCCGCGGCTCGGGCTGGAACGTCATCAAGCTGATCTGGGGCAAGGGCTGGGACGAGCTGCTGGCCAAGGACAAGGACGGTGCCCTGCGCAAGATCATGATGGAGTGCAACGACGGCGACTACCAGGCCTTCAAGGCCAATGACGGCGCCTACGTCCGCAAGCACTTCTTCGGGCGTGACCCGCGCACGCTCGAGATGGTCGCCCACATGACCGACGACGAGATCTGGAACCTGCGCCGGGGCGGCCACGATTCCCAGAAGGTCTATGCCGCTTTCCACGCCGCCAACAACCACAAGGGTCAGCCCACCGTGCTGCTGGTGAAGACGGTGAAGGGCTTTGGCATGGGCAAGATCGGCGAAGGCAAGAACACCGTCCACCAGACCAAGAAGCTCAGCGACGAGGACATCAAGGCCTTCCGCGACCGCTTCAACATCCCCATTCCCGACAGCCAGATCGCCGAGCTGCCGTTCTACAAGCCGGCCGACGACACGCCGGAAATGAAGTACCTGCACGAGCGCCGCAAGGCGCTGGGCGGCTACCTGCCGCATCGCCGCACCAAGGCCGATGAGCAGTTCACCGTGCCGCCGCTGGAAACCTTCAAGGCCATCCTCGAGGCCACGCCCGAGGGCCGTGAGATCTCCACGACCCAGGCCTACGTGCGTTTCCTGACGCAGCTGCTGCGCGACAAGGACCTTGGCCCGCGTGTGGTGCCCATCCTGGTCGATGAGGCGCGCACCTTCGGCATGGAAGGCCTGTTCCGCCAGGTCGGGATCTACAACCCCGCAGGCCAGCAGTACACCCCGGTCGACAAGGACCAGGTCATGTACTACAAGGAAGACAAGGCCGGCCAGATCCTGCAGGAAGGCATCAACGAAGCCGGCGGCATGGCCAGCTGGATCGCGGCGGCCACTTCGTACAGCACGAACAACCGGATCATGATCCCGTTCTACGTGTACTACTCGATGTTCGGCTTCCAGCGCATCGGCGACCTGGCCTGGGCAGCCGGCGACATGCAGGCCCGCGGCTTCCTGCTGGGCGGCACCTCCGGGCGCACCACGCTCAACGGCGAAGGCCTGCAGCACGAGGACGGCCACAGCCACATCCTGGCCGGCACCATCCCGAACTGCGTGAGCTATGACCCCACCTTCTCGCATGAGGTCGCGGTCATCATGCAGCACGGCCTCAAGCGCATGGTCGAGCAGCAGGACAATGTCTTCTACTACATCACCCTGCTCAACGAGAACTACGCCCACCCCGGCCTGAAGCCCGGCACGGAAGACCAGATCATCAAGGGCATGTACCTGCTGGAAGAAGGCGCGAAGAAGACCCCGCGCGTGAACCTGCTGGGCAGCGGCACCATCCTGCGTGAGTCGATGTTCGCTCGTGAGCTGCTTGAGCGTGACTGGGGCGTGGCCGCCAACGTGTGGAGCTGCCCGAGCTTCAACGAGCTGGCCCGCGACGGCCAGGACTGCGAGCGCTGGAACCTGCTGCACCCGACCGAAACGCCGCGTGTGCCGTTCGTGACACAGCAGCTCGACAAGCATGCCGGTCCGGTCGTGGCCTCGACCGACTACATGAAGAGCTACGCCGAGCAGATCCGCGCCTACATTCCCAAGGGACGCGCCTACAAGGTGCTGGGCACCGACGGATTCGGCCGCAGCGACTTCCGCTCCCGTCTGCGCGAGCACTTCGAGGTCAACCGCCACTACATCGTCGTGGCCGCCCTGAAGGCCCTGGCCGACGAGGGCACGGTGCCGGCCGCCAAGGTGGCCGAGGCCATCCAGAAGTACGGCATCGCAGCCGACAAGATCAACCCGCTGTACGCGTGATCGAACGGGGACAAGAACATGGCATTGGTGGAAGTGAAGGTTCCCGACATCGGGGACTTCAAGGATGTCGAGATCATCGAGGTGCTGGTCAAGCCCGGTGACACGATCAAGGTCGAGCAAAGCCTGATCACTGTCGAGTCCGACAAGGCCTCGATGGAAATCCCGTCCTCGCATGCGGGCGTGGTGAAGGAGCTGAAGGTCAAGCTCGGTGACCGGGTGGGCGAGGGCTCGCTGGTGCTGATGCTCGAGACCGACGCAGCGGCGGCTGCCGCCCCGGCGGCCCCGGCGCCGGCTCAGGCAGCGCCTGCGGCCGTGGCGGCCCCTGCGGCGGCGCCTGCAGCACCGGCTGCCGCCCCGGTGGCGGCCTCTGGCCCGATCGAGGTGGTCGTGCCCGACATCGGCGACTTCGACGAAGTCGGCGTGATCGAGTTGCTGGCCAATGTGGGTGACACCATCAAGGTCGAGCAGAGCCTGATCACCGTCGAGTCCGACAAGGCCTCGATGGAGATCCCGTCGTCCCATGCTGGCGTGCTCAAGGCGCTCAAGGTCAAGGTGGGCGACAAGGTGTCCAAGGGCTCGGTGATCGCGGTGATCGAGGGCGTGGGCGCGCCGGCTGCAGCACCTGCTACGGCTTCGGCCCCGGCTGCGGCACCGGCCGCGGCACCGGCATCGGCCCCCGTCGCGTCTGCGGCCACCCCGGCGCCCACGGCTGCCATGCCCGCACACGACCCGACGGTCGCCAAGGGCAAGCTGCCGCACGCGTCGCCCTCGGTGCGCCGCCTCGCCCGCGAGCTGGGCGTGCCGCTCGATGAAGTCTCGGGGACCGGGCCCAAGGGCCGCATCCTCGAGTCCGACGTGCAGGGTTTCGTCAAGGGTGTGATGGCCGGCCAGGTCCAGACGGCTGCCCAGAAGGCGAAGTCACCAGCGGCCGCCCCTGCCGCAGCCGGCGGCGCCTTCCCCGGGCTGCTGCCCTGGCCGCAGGTCGACTTTGCCAAGTTCGGCCCGGTCGAGCGCCGCGATCTGTCGCGCATCAAGAAGATCAGTGGCGCGAACCTGCACCGCAACTGGGTGGTGATTCCGCACGTCACCAACCACGACGACGCCGACATCACCGAGCTGGAAGCCTTCCGTGTCCAGCTCAACAAGGAGAACGAGAAGTCCGGCGTCAAGGTCACGATGCTGGCCTTCCTGATCAAGGCCTCGGTGGCGGCACTGAAGAAGTTCCCCGAGTTCAATGCCTCGCTCGACGGCGACCAGATCGTGATGAAGCAGTACTTCCACATCGGCTTCGCGGCCGATACGCCCAACGGGCTGGTGGTGCCGGTCATCAAGGACGCCGACAAGAAGGGCATCCTGCAGATCAGCAAGGAAATGAGCGAACTGGCCGCCAAGGCGCGCGACGGCAAGCTCGGGCCGGCCGACATGAGCGGCGGCTGCTTCTCGATCAGCTCGCTCGGCGGGATTGGCGGTCGCTACTTCACGCCGATCATCAACGCGCCCGAAGTCGCCATCCTGGGTGTGTGCAAGAGCAGCACCGAACCGCGCTGGGACGGCAAGCAGTTCGTCCCGCGCCTGATCCTGCCGCTGAGCCTGAGCTGGGACCACCGCGTGATCGATGGTGCGGCTGCGGCACGCTTCAATGCGTACCTGGGTCAGGTGCTGGCGGACTTCCGCCGTGTGATGCTGTAAGGAGCGCGCAGTGGCTGCTATTGAAATCAAGGTGCCGGACATCGGCGACTTCAAGGATGTCGGCGTGATCGAGGTGCTCGTCAAGCCGGGCGACACGATCAAGGTCGAGCAATCGCTGATCACCGTCGAGTCGGACAAGGCCTCGATGGAGATCCCCTCATCCCACGCCGGGGTGGTCAAGGAACTGCGGGTGAAGGTGGGCGACACCGTCAACCAGGGCTCGGTGGTGCTGATGCTCGATGCCGAGGGGGCCGCGGCACCCACGGCAGCAACCGCACCTGCAGCCGCGCCCGCGGCAGCAACCGCACCGTCACCGGCTGCGGCCCCGGCTGCCGCACCGGCCCCGACCTCGGCGCCCGCGCCGGCACCGGTGGCATCGACCTATGCCGGTGGCGCCGACCTCGAGTGCGACATGCTCGTGCTCGGCGGCGGACCGGGTGGCTACTCGGCGGCATTCCGCGCCGCCGACCTCGGCATGAAGGTCGTGCTGGTCGAGCGCTACGCCACGCTGGGCGGCGTGTGCCTGAACGTGGGCTGCATCCCGTCGAAGGCGCTGCTGCACGTGGCCGCCGTGATGGACGAGGTCAAGCATTTCGCCGACCTGGGCGTGAGCTTCGGTGCCCCCACCGTGGAGCTCCCCAAGCTGCTGGCCCACAAGAACAAGGTGGTCGGCAAGCTGACCGGCGGCCTGTCGGCCATGGCCAAGATGCGCAAGGTCACGGTGGTGCGCGGCTACGGCAGCTTTGTCGATCCACATCATCTGCAGGTTGAAGAAACCTCGGGCGACGCCCAGGCCCGGACCGGCAAGACCCAGACCATCCGCTTCAAGCAGGCGGTCATCGCGGCCGGCTCACAAGCGGTGCGCCTGCCCTTCCTGCCGCAGGACGACCGCATCGTCGACTCCACCGGGGCGTTGCTGCTCAAGCAGGCGCCCAAGCGCATGCTCATCGTGGGCGGCGGCATCATCGGGCTGGAGATGGGCACGGTCTACTCCACGCTGGGCGCGCGCCTGGACGTGGTCGAGATGCTCGACGGCCTGATGCAGGGCGCCGATCGCGACCTCGTGCGGGTGTGGCAGAAGATGAACGCGCCGCGCTTCGACAACATCATGCTCAAGACCAAGACGGTCGGGGCCGAGGCCACCGCCGACGGCATCCTGGTGCGGTTTGAAGGGGAGGGGGCACCGAAGGAGCCTCAGCTCTACGACCTGGTCCTGCAAGCCGTGGGCCGCACCCCGAACGGCAAGAAGATCGCCGCCGACAAGGCGGGGGTGGTCGTCAGCGATCGCGGATTCATTCCGGTGGACATCCAGATGCGCACCAACGTGCCGCACATCTTCGCGATCGGCGACATCGTCGGCCAGCCCATGCTGGCGCACAAGGCGGTGCACGAGGCGCACGTGGCGGCCGAGGTGGCGGCAGGTCAGAAGGCGGCTTTCGATGCGCGGGTCATTCCGAGCGTTGCCTACACCGATCCGGAAGTGGCCTGGGTGGGCCTGACCGAAGACCAGGCCAAGGCCGAGGGTCGCAAGGTCAAGAAGGGGCTGTTCCCCTGGACGGCCTCAGGCCGCGCCATTGCCAATGGCCGTGACGAAGGCTTCACCAAGCTGCTGTTCGACGAAGAGACTCACCGCATCGTCGGCGGCGGCATCGTCGGCACCCATGCGGGCGACATGATCGGCGAGGTGGCGCTGGCCATCGAGATGGGGGCTGACGAAGTGGACATCGGCAAGACCATCCACCCGCACCCCACGCTCGGCGAGAGCATCGGCATGGCAGCCGAAGTGGCGCACGGTACCTGCACGGACGTTCCGCCTCCGCGCAAGTAGACCATCACAGGCGCAGCCCCAACCGGGTCATGCCCGCGCAGGCGGGCATCCATCGGCAGTGGCTGGGCGAGCATGGATCCCCGCCTGCGCGGGGATGACCTGCAAGGTGGGCATGGTGGCCGAGGGGGCGCACGGCAACTGCACGGACGTTCCGTCCACGCGCAAGTAGTTCATTGCTTGCACCGCCCCCGGCAGGTCATGCCCGCGCAGGCGGGCATCCATCGGCAGTGGCTGGGTGAGCATGGATCCCCGCCTGCGCGGGGATGACCCGTGAGGTGGTTGGGCTCTTGATCGCGGGCGCGTTCGGACGAAGCGCCGAACAAGAAAAGGGCTCCAGTCGGAGCCCTTTTGCATA